>NZ_JAFCSZ010000020.1:0-76632 GCF_049895765.1 Caulobacter sp. DWR1-3-2b1 | reverse complement strand
GGGCTCGCTCGACTGTGTCCGGCCTCGATGGTCCGGTGCGCGATGAATGGGTCGTCGCTGTCGGTCACGCCAAGCGCCGGGTCAAGCTGTCGGGCGACACCGCGCTATCGGTGGAGTTGTTGGACGAAGGCCGGACCCTGACCCTGAACGCCATCTACTGGCGTCCCGGCCAGCCGACCTTCCGGGGCGAGATCGACGGCAAGGCCTTCACGGTCCAGGTCGCGCCGGCCGCCGAGGGCTTCACCATCCGCCACCGCGCCGCCAAGGCCCGGGTGCTGGTGCTCACACCGCGCTCGGCCGAACTGCACGACAAGCTGCCCGAAAAAAAGGCCGCAGACACCTCCAGGCTGGTGCTCTCGCCGATGCCGGGCCTGGTGGTCTCGATGGACGTCGTCGCCGGCCAGACCGTCCGCGAGGGCGAGGTCGTCTGCGTCCTCGAAGCCATGAAGATGCAGAACATCATCCGCGCCGAGCGCGACGGCGTCGTCAAGGCCGTCAACGCCAAGGGCGGAGATCCCGTCGCGGCGGACGAAGTGCTGGTGGAGTTTGCCTAAAAAACAATCTTCGATTGCGTCACGGCCCGACTGAGTCATAAGCTGAGGTATGGCGAAGAGAACCAATCCGATTGTTGATGGTCTGTTCAGTTTCGACGGGCGGATGCGTCGCTCGGAGTATTGGCTGATCAGTATTGGCCTGGGGGTCGTCAAGGGCGTCCTTGCACTTTTCCTGGTCTTCGTGATCGGAGGCTTATCTAAGGAAAACAACGAGTTCGCTCGAGCCGCTATTGATCTCCTTTTCCTCTGGCCCGCTGTGGCGCTCATGGTGAAGCGCGGCCACGACCGCAATCGGTCGTTGGCCTATTCGGTCGTGGCCCTATCGCTGTTCCTTGTCCTCGGCGTTGGAATTGGTGTCGCCGGCGCGATGGAGCGTGAGGATCTGCTCGCGTTTGCGGGTTTTGCGGCGATCGCCTTGGCGCTCTACCTCCTGATCGACTATGGCTTCATGGACGGAACGCCGGGGCGAAATCGATATGGCCCCTCGCCAAAGTACCCTGAGGCTAGCGGGCGCTTGGTGCCCGACGATCCAGCCCTTCCGACACCCGCTGCAAACGCCTAGATTGCCCGCGCGGCGTGGACGCCGACTCGGAGCCCTTACGCATGAACGGTCAGACTGAATGGGCGGAGCTGTTTCTGTCGTCCAATGGGCGGCTGTCGCGCACGCCGTTTCTGATCGCCGCCGCCGTGCTGATTGGCTTCACCGTGATCTATGAGGCTATCGCCGGTTACACCCTGCACTGGTTGACCGGCTGGCTGGTCTATCCGGCTCTGCTATTTTCGGGCGCCTGCCTATTGTCAAAGCGGCTGCACGACCGGGGCCGGTCGGGGTGGTTCGCGGCCCTGATCCTGGTCGCCGTCGTGGCCGTGTGGCCGCAGCCCGAGCACTTCCTCGACTTCGTGTTCTCGATCGTCATCCTGTGGGCGATCGTCGAGCTGGGCGTGATGGGCAGCGAGCAGGGGGCAAACCGCTATGGTCCCAACCCATTGAGGTCGATCTCGATCTAGGCCGGCGTCGCTGCGTCCTCGACCGTCCCGAACACCCGCTGAAAGCTGGTCTTCAAGGCCGCGTCGGCCTCGTCCATCGTTACGGGCAAGCCCAGGTCCACCAGGCTGGTGACGCCATGCTCGGTCTGACCGCAGGGCACGATGCCGGAGAAGTGGGACAGGTCCGGCTCCACATTCAGGCTGACGCCGTGAAAGCTGACCCATTTGCGCAGCTTGACGCCGATGGCGGCGATCTTGTCCTCGCGCGACCAGCCCGCGCCCTTGCGCTCGACCCAGACGCCGACCCGGCCCTCGCGCATCTCGCCGACGACATTGAATGCCGCCAGGGCGTCGATGATCCAGGCTTCCAGACCCTGCACGAAAGCCCGCACATCGCGCTCGCGCTTCGTCAGGTCCAGCATCACATAAGCCACCCGCTGGCCGGGGCCGTGATAGGTATATTGGCCGCCGCGCCCGCTGGCGAAGACCGGGAAGCGGTCGGGCTCGATCAGGTCCGCGGCCTTGGCCGAGACGCCGCCGGTATAGAGCGGCGGATGTTCGAGCAGCCAGACAAGCTCGCCTGCCGTTCCCTCGGCGATGGCGGCGGCGCGGGCCTCCATGGCGGCAACGGCTGCCGGGTAGGGGACATACTCGGTCGAAACCGCCCATCCCACAGGCGAGCCGTCGCTGCGCCCAAACAGCGGGTTTCCTTTATTTTCAAGGCTTAACGGGCGATCAAGCATACGGCCCTATTCTTGCAATCTCGATGGCGCGACCAAGAATGGTCGAGAGTCGATTTTAGGGGCCTTAGTTCGTGAGCCAGGTCAACGCCGTCAATGTCGAGATCTCCGTTCTTTTGGGACGCTCGATTCTACCCATGCAGCAGCTGCTGCGCATGGGCCGCGGCGCGGTGATTCCGCTGGACGCCAAGACCAATGACGAGGTCTGGATCCTGGCCAACAATCACCCGATCGCCCGGGGCGAGATCCAGATCAGCGACGACCGCATCGCTATCCAGGTAACGCGCGCCGCCGACGTCTATGACTACATGGCCGGCGGCGTCTAACGCCTCTCCAGATAGTTCGCTTTCCAGCAACTCTGCCCTTTCCAAACCAGATTCAGTTTGCTACCTGCCGCCCCTCACCACGTGCGGTCGTGGCGGAATTGGTAGACGCGCAGCGTTGAGGTCGCTGTGCCCGAAAGGGCGTGGAAGTTCGAGTCTTCTCGACCGCACCAGGTGAGACCTACTAGAGCGTGCTTGGCGAAATCGGTTTCCGACTCGCTGGGCGCGCTCTAATCGTTTCTGGGCTTGGCTTTTCTTGGGGAAGCGAGCTTTTTCCCATCGGACATCGCCAGCGATGCAACGCCCTTAGAGCGCTTTCCGACCTGATGGCTTCATCATGGTCGGACGAAAAGGGCTCTAAATCAAAAGTTTAGAGCATTTTTCGATCCGATAACCGTCACACTTATCGGAAAATGCTCTAGAGTTCAGGAGGCCCCCATGACCCGGGACATCGCCGAACTGACCGACGACGCGCTGGGCGACATGCCTTTCCCCAGGGCCGCCATCCCCGAGGATCTCGAAGACCTCGCGCTTGGCGACGACTACGCGCTCAATCCCGAATATGTGGAAATGGTGGTCGACGCCGCCGACAGCGGCAACACCGAGCGCCTGCGCGAACTGGTCGGGGCTCTGGAGCCCGCCGACGTCGCCGACCTGATGGGCTTTCTTTCTTCGGCCTATCGCCAGGAGGTTATTCCGCTTCTGGACCCCGAAGCGCTGGGCGAGATCATCGCCGAGCTGGAAGACAATATCCGCGAGGAAGTGCTGGAGGCCACGCCTTCGGTCGCCCTGGCGCGGGCCCTCGAAGAGCTTGACACCGACGACGCCGCCGACGTGATCGACGACCTGGACGACACCAAGCGCTTCCAAGTGCTGGCCGCCATGGGCGAGCTCGATCGCGTCGCGATCGAGACCACCCTGTCCTACGAGGACGAGACCGCCGGCCGCCTGATGCAGCGCGAGTTCCTGGCGGCGCCCGAGTTCTGGACTGCCGGCCACACCATCGACCACGTGCGCGAGGCGGGCGATGCGCTGCCGGAGTTGTTCTTCGAAGTCTATGTCGTGGACCCCACCTACAAGCCGGTCGGCGCCATCCCGATCAGCTTGCTGCTCCGCAGTCAGCGAGACACGCGGCTTTCCGATCTGATGGAAGCGGCAACCGAAATCACGGTCGACATGGACCAGGAGGAGGTCGCCTACATTTTCGACAAGTACCATCTGATCAGCGCGCCGGTCATCGACCCGGGCGGTCGGCTGGTGGGGCAGATCACCGTCGATGATATCGTCGAGGTCATTCGCGACGAGGCCGAGGCGGATATTCTCGCCCTGGCCGGCGTGTCGGACGCCGGTCGCGACGCGACGGTGATCGACATCGTCCGCGCGCGGCTGCCTTGGCTGATGCTGAACCTGGTCACCGCGACCATCGCGGTCAGCGGCGTCGCGGTGTTCCAGGAAGAGATCGCCCAGCTGGTGGCCTTGGCGATCCTGATGCCCATCGTCTCGTCCTTGGGCGGCAACGCCGGCACCCAGAGCCTGGCCGTCGCGGTGCGCGCCCTGGCGAGCAAGGAGCTGACCACGGCCAATGCTCGCCGGATCGTGCTGCGTGAGGTGTCGGTGGGTCTGGTCAATGGCCTGTGTCTTGCCCTGGTGATGGGCGCTGCCACCTACATGATCTTCGGCCCCGAGGATCAGCACGACAAGCTGGCCATCATCGTTGGGCTCGCCCTGGTGACCAACATCTTCACCGCAGCGGTCGGCGGCATCTTGGCGCCGCTGGCATTGGAGAAGATGGGACGTGATCCGGCTGTCTCGTCGTCGATCTTTGTGACCTTCCTCACCGATTTCACGGGCTTTTTCGCGGTCCTGCTGATCGCGTCCGTGCTTCTGAATTAGGAAAATCGGTTCTCCCGTCACGGGAACACCCAAACCGGCCCCTATCTTGCCGGGAGAGCTACGAACGCATCTGCGTCTGTCTCAAACTGGGTCAATCTTGGCGATGAAACCGCGTCATCAGGTCTCCCGCGCAGCCGTCGATCTCATCAAGAGATTCGAAGGCTACCGGATGAAAGCCGCTCAGCTGCCCGATGGGCGCTGGACCATCGGCTACGGCCATACCCTCACCGCTCGCGGTGGGGCGACCGTTTCGGAAAAGGACGCCGAGGCCCTCCTCCTCTACGATCTAATCTCGGTGGCCCACGCGGTCAACGAACAGACCTACGCGCCGCTGAACCAGAACCAGTTCGATTCGCTGGTCTGCTTCGCCTTCAACATCGGTGTCGACAACTTCATGCGATCGGGCGTCCTGCGCCGGATCAATGAAGGCTCGCTGCTGCAGGCCGCCTGCGCGATGGAGATGTGGCGCAAGGCCGACTTCGAGGGCGAGCGCATCGTCATCGACGCCCTGGTCCGCCGCCGCTCCGCCGAAAAGGCGCTGTTCCTGACGCCGACCGATGGTGTCTGGATCGCCGCGCCGAGCCCGGTCCTGCGGCCCAAGGTCGACTACGACGCCAGTTGCTCGGTGCCCAGGCAGACGCCCGCAGCGGTCATGACCCGCTTCGAAGGCGACCGCGCCGTGGTCCAGCGCGAAGACGCCGAGCCTCTGGCTGTCGTCGTTCCCGACGAGGAAGGCCCGACCGCCAGCGAACAGGCCGCCGCCGCTGTTGGCGCGCGTCTCGAAGCGATCCTGGCCGACAAGCCCGCCCCGGTCGCTGCGCCGGTTGCTCCTGTAGCTGTTCGTGACGATCTGGTGCTGCCTGAGCCCCCGGTTCCGGCCGCTGCGCCGCCCGCCGCGGTTCTCTACAAAGATTTCGAAGAGACCGTCAGCGCGCCCTTCCGTCTGACGCCGGAGCCCGCGGCCGCGCCGCAGCCGGTGGCCGAGATCGTCGACTTCACGCCGACATCGGTTCCTGCCCCCGAGCCCACCCTGTTCGAGACCGCCACGCGGACCTCGCCCTCGGTGTTCAACCTCGACGGCTTCTCGACCAGCGAGGACGTGGCCCTCAGCGCTCTGGACGTGCCGTTCGCCGAGCCTGAAGCCCCGCGCTTTGGCAATCTCAGCCTGCTGGTCAGCCTGGGCGTGCTGGGTCTGGCGATGTTCGGCGGCGGGGTTCTGTGGATCCTCACCGTGGCCTCGGGTCCCGGCTTCTCGCAGATCAAGATGTTCGGCTACGGCGCCAGCATGATCGGTGCGATCTGTTTCGTGGTCTCGGCCTATCTGCTGCTTCGCAAGCTGGCGGGGCCGGACGAGAGCGACGAAGACTAATCCCGGCTGAAAGGCTGGAGAGCATGAACGTCCGCGGGTCTCGTTGATCCGCGGGCGTTTGTGTTATCAGATGGCCATGATGACAAATTCCGCACCCTCGATGGACTTCGCGCTGGGCGAAACGGCCGACGCGATCCGGGACACCACGGCCCGCTTCGCGGCCGACAAGATCGCGCCCATCGCGGCCCGGATCGACGAAGCCAACGAATTCCCGCGCGAGCTGTGGGTCCCGATGGGCGACCTGGGCTTGCACGGCATCACCGTCGAGGAAGAGTTCGGTGGCCTTGGCCTCGGCTATCTCGAACACGTCATCGCCATGGAGGAGATCTCCAGGGCCTCGGCGTCGGTGGGCCTGTCCTATGGCGCTCACTCCAATCTCTGTGTGAACCAGATCCGTCGCTGGGGCACGCCCGAGCAGAAGGCCCGCTACCTGCCCAAGCTGATCAGCGGCGAGCATGTCGGCTCCTTGGCCATGAGCGAGGCCGGTTCGGGCTCCGACGTCGTCTCGATGAAGCTGCGGGCCGAGCTGAAGGGCGACCGCTATGTGCTGAACGGAACGAAGTTCTGGATCACCAATGCGCCGCATGCCGACACGTTGGTGGTCTATGCCAAGACCCCAAATGGACCTGGGGGCGAGCGCGGCATCACCGCCTTCCTGATCGAGAAGGGCATGAAGGGCTTCAGCGTCAGCAAGAAGCTCGACAAGATGGGCATGCGCGGCTCCGACACCGCAGAGTTGGTTTTCGAGGACTGCGAAGTTCCGGAAGAGAACGTCATGGGTCCGGTCGGCGGCGGCGTCGGCGTGCTGATGAGCGGGCTGGATTATGAGCGCGCCGTGCTGTCGGCCGGGCCTCTGGGCCTGATGCAGGCCTGTCTCGATGTGGTCCTGCCTTACGTGCGCGAGCGCAAGCAGTTTGGCCAGGCCGTCGGCTCGTTCCAGCTGATGCAGGGCAAGGTGGCCGACATGTACGTCGCCCTGAACTCGGCGCGGGCCTATGTCTACGCCGTGGCGCGGGCCTGCGACGCGGGCAAGACCACGCGCTTCGACGCGGCGGGCGCGATCCTGCTGGCCTCGGAGAACGCGGTGAAGACCTGTCTTGAAGCCATCCAGGCCCTCGGCGGCGCCGGTTACACCAAGGAGTGGCCGGTCGAGCGCTTCCTGCGGGACGCCAAGCTCTATGACATCGGGGCAGGCACCAACGAGATCCGCCGCTTTCTCATCGGCCGCGAACTAGTCGGCGGCTGAACATGAAAAGGGCCGTTCCGGTTGCCCGGAACGGCCCTCCATCGTCGTGACCGCGGTGCGCGGCGTGACTGAAACCTTTGAGCGATCTAACGCCTCTAGGCGGATACCTCGATCTTCAGGCTCCAGGTCACGATGCGCGACCTCGGTTGGAGACAATGAGACACTGGTCACCTCCTTTCAGATGTTGAACAACACAAAGAGAGTATGAGCGCGAATTTCGCGACGTGTGAAGAGCTTTTCGCGCGACGCGTTGTCGCGGCGAAAGCTCCTTGAATTCAGGACACCAGCAGCTTGAGACCGACCACCACGGCCGCCCAGAACAGCAACGTCGCACCGATCATCATCGGTCTGGGCAGGTAAAGGCGGTAGGAGGGTGGCGTTATCACACCCACCGCATCCTTGCGGCGGTCGACGACCATCGTGAACCTGACGGGTCGAGGCATTGAGCTTCCTTCCCAAGAGCCTCTCTGTCGGAGGCCTAACTTAACCATAGGGTGAATCGCGCCTTAACAAAGAGGTTAAGACGGTTCTGGCACGCTAGAGCTTGCGCCGATTGTCGCACCCCAAGTGAAGGTTCAGTCCTTGCCTGCCTGGAACCCCGACATCTATGCCCTGTACCGGGCCTATCGGGAGCGACCTGCGCTCGACCTCTTGACGGCGCTGCCGCGGGACCTCGACCCGTCCGAGATCTGGGACCTGGGCTACGGCCCGGGCGAGCAGGCCGCGCTGCTGGCGGCGCGGCATCCCGGCGCGAGGGTCCACGGCCTGGATTCCAGCCCAGAGATGCTGGAGCGGGCGAGGCGGCTTACGGCGTCAGTCGACTGGGTGTTGGGCGACATCGCCAGCTTCGCGCCCGAGCGGCCTGTCTACCTGCTGTTCACCAATGCCGCCTTGCAATGGGTTGACGGCCATCCCGTCCTGTTTCCGCGTCTGGCGAGCGCGCTGACGCCGCGTGGCGTTCTGGCCTGCCAGATGCCGCTGGTGACTGACGTGGCCTGGCGAAAAACCTTGGGCGAGATCGTCGCGACCGGACCGTGGGCAGCGCGGCTGGCGAGCGTCGAAGGCGTGCGGCCCTCGCATGACGCCCGCGACTATTACGACTGGCTGGCGCCGCTGTGTCCGGAGATCGACATCTGGACAACCACCTATCTGCACGCCCTTCATGGACGGGACCCCATCGTCGACTGGACGATGGGGACGACCTTGCTGCCGTACCTCGACGCCCTAGCCGATGCAGAGGAGAAGGCGGCGTTCCTTGACGCCTGGCGGGCGCGGCTGGCGCGCGACTATCCGCGCCGCGAGGACGGCGTGACGCTGTTTCCGTTCACCCGGATGTTCATTCTCGCCCGGAGAGGCTGAGCGCCGCGCGGGCGCGTTCGGCCAAGCTGGGGCGGCGGCGCAGATCGGCGACGGGTCGGTCCAGGCCGTCGAGAGCCAGGGCGGCGGCGATCTTACCGGCCGCCACGGCAGGCGCGAAGGCTCGCCAGTCGCGGATGTCGATCTTGTCGAGCTTGGGCGTGATCAGCACGTCCGTCGCTTCGCGGCTGGCGGCTAGGTCGCGGCCGGTCGAGACGGTGGCGGCGCGCATCAGCAGGGCCACGATGGGCGGTCCCTTGCGCCACTCGCCCGACCAGATCCATTTCCAGAGCGACGGCGGCGTGACGACGTCCTCGTCGGTGATGCTGCGGCCGCGCGTGACGTCCACGCCAACGATGGGGCCCAGCTGGAAGGCGCGCATGACGTCGGCCGGAAAGTTTTTCATCACCGCCCCGTCGACGAGCACCGCGCCATCCTCGCACACCGGTGGCAATACGCCGGGCAGGGAGATCGAGGCGCGCAAGGCCTTATGCAGCGGACCCCGCCGGTGCAGGTGATAGGAGCCCGAGGTCAGGTTCGAGGATACGCAGAAAAACGGCAGCCACAGATCGTTGATCTGGACGTCGCCGAAATGTTCCTCAAGTCTGGCTCGCACCTTGTCGCCCCGGGTCATGGCGATCATCGGGAAGGCGATGTCGTCGACGGGGCTGGACTCGACGAAGGCCTTGCGGATGCGGGTCTCCATCTCGCCGTCGTCCCAGCCCATGGCCAGGCCCGCCGCGATCACTGCGCCCATCGAGGCGCCGCCGACGAAATCGATGGGGATGCCGCGCTCGCGCATGGCCTCTATGGCGCCGATATGGGCGTAGGCTCGCGCGCCGCCGCCCGACAGCACCAGACCGACCGACTGGCCGGTCAGCACCCGCGCCAGGCGCTGCATGTCGGCCATGCCGCTTTCGCGCAGATGGAACAGGCGCGCGGCCTGGGTGGCCTCCATCCAGGCTTCGGAGCCTTGCGGCTGTTTCAGGCTGCCCGACTGCAGGAGGATCAGATCGACCAGGCGCTGGGCCTGAAGGGGACCGGAGGCATAGGAGGGGGTCGACTCCGGCGGCGTGCGTTCGCCGCGTCCGATCCGGAACAGGCGGTCCACCTGGCGACCGACCACATGCTTCCACTGGGTCTCGTCGGCCTCGGCGACATAGAGGACGAAGTCGTGCTCGCGCTCCACATTGCTGAACCATTCTGTCGGGGCCAGCAGCGACTCGCCGCCCTCGACCGTGACGGAATAGCCCAGGACTTCCATGCATCGCGCCAGGCGTTCGATGACCGGCCGGATTGCCTGACCCGGCTCGACGGCGATGAAGCCAAACACCGACGGATCGCCAATGGCCGCATGGGTCTGGGCCTGACGGGCGCGGCGGATCATCAGCCGGGACAGTTCCAGCATCACCTTGGGGTCGCTCTCTGCGGCCTCGAAGAAGTCGGCGCGGGGAAGGGCCAGCACCTCGCTGTCGCGCAGGGCCACCAGATTTGCCGAATGTGGGGTGCCGCCGATCAGGGCCATCTCGCCGGCCGGCTCGCCGGGACGAATCACGCCCAGAAACTGCGGCTCCTGACCTTCCTCGCGCCGGAATGCGCCCAGGCGACCGGTGCGCAGGAAGTAGAGTTGATCGGCTTCCTCGCCGGGCGCATACAGCGTTGCGCCGCCGGGCAGCGAGAACCACGTCGCCGTCCCGTCGCGCCGCTCACGGGCGAACAGGCGCGCCAATGCCGAGTCGTCCAAGGTGTCCAAAGGCCTATCCACCGCCAGGACGCTAACTTGAATGGCAAGGCTTGACCATCGCGGTTCAGACGTCGAATTGTCGCGCCAAAAGTGCCGTGTATTTGGACCATTTTCGCGAGTTTTCGTTTCGCTGAGGCGAAAATTACCGACTTTATGATTTGCCTGTAAAAGGTTATGCCTCGCACATGCCGAAGCTGAACTCCGTTATCGATCCGTCGGGCGAGGCCTTCGCCCGCAACGCCGCCCACAACCGCGGTCTTGTCGAGGAACTGCGCGAGCGGGTGGCCACCGCCGCGCTGGGCGGTCCGGAAGCCACGCGCCAGCGGCACGTTTCGCGCGGCAAGCTGCTGCCGCGCCAGCGCGTCGAGCGGTTGCTGGACCCGGGCTCGCCGTTCCTGGAGATCGGTCAGCTGGCTGCCTGCGACCTTTACAATGGCGAGGCGCCCGGCGCCGGCGTGATCACCGGCATCGGCCGGGTGTCGGGCCGCGAGGTGATGATCGTCG
This sequence comes from Caulobacter sp. DWR1-3-2b1, assembly GCF_049895765.1. Lineage (NCBI taxonomy): Bacteria > Pseudomonadati > Pseudomonadota > Alphaproteobacteria > Caulobacterales > Caulobacteraceae > Caulobacter > Caulobacter sp. DWR1-3-2b1. The sequence goes on along the minus strand of NZ_JAFCSZ010000020.1, from coordinate 65,916 downwards.
CCAACGACGCCACTGTGAAGGGCGGCGCCTATTTCCCGATGACGGTGAAGAAGCACCTCCGCGCCCAGGAAATTGCCCAGCAGAACCGCCTGCCGTGCGTCTATCTGGTCGACAGCGGTGGCGCGAACCTGCCTCATCAAGCCGAAGTCTTCCCTGACCGCGATCACTTTGGCCGCATCTTCTTCAACCAGGCCAGGATGAGCGCGGCGGGCATCGCCCAGATCGCCTGCGTCATGGGCTCGTGCACCGCCGGCGGCGCCTATGTGCCCGCCATGAGCGACGAAACCATCATCGTCCGCGACCAGGGCACTATCTTCCTGGCCGGCCCGCCGCTGGTGAAGGCCGCCACGGGCGAGGTGATCAGCGCTGAGGAATTAGGCGGGGCCGACACCCATGGCCGCCGTTCCGGCGTTGTGGACCACGTGGCTAATGACGATGAACACGCGCTGGAGATCGTCCGTTCCATCGTCGCCAATCTGAACACCATCAAGCCCGCCGAGCTGGTGATCACCGAAACCAAGGCTCCGCTGTTCGACGCAGAGGAACTGTACGGCGTCGTCCCAACCGATGTCCGCGCGCCCTATGACGTGCGCGAGATCATCGCCCGCATCGTCGATGGCAGCGAGTTCGACGAGTTCAAGGCGCTATACGGCACGACGCTGGTTTGCGGCTTCGCCCGCATCTGGGGTCAGCCGGTGGCGATCCTGGCCAATAATGGCGTGCTGTTCAGCGAGAGCGCCGTGAAAGGCGCTCACTTCATCGAACTGGCCTGCAAGCGCAAGATTCCACTTGTCTTCCTACAGAACATTTCGGGTTTCATGGTGGGCGGCAAGTACGAGGCCGGCGGCATCGCCAAGGACGGCGCCAAGCTGGTCACGGCGGTCGCCTCGGCCGAGGTGCCTAAGTTCACCGTGCTGATCGGCGGCAGCTTCGGGGCCGGCAATTACGGCATGTGCGGCCGGGCCTACAGCCCGCGTTTCCTGTTCACCTGGCCCAACAGCCGCATCTCGGTGATGGGCGGCGAGCAGGCCGCCAGCGTGCTGGCAACTGTGCACCGCGACGCCGCGACCTGGACCGAAGAACAGGCCGAAGCCTTCAAGGCCCCGATCCGCCAGAAATACGAAGACGAGGGCAATCCCTACCACGCCACGGCGCGGCTCTGGGACGACGGGATCATCGATCCGGCCCAGACCCGCGACGTCCTGGGCCTGGCCATATCGGCCAGCCTGAATGCGCCGATCCCTGAGACGACCTTCGGCGTCTTCCGGATGTAGCTGTGCGAGACTACCGTCTCGGACGTTGTAAGACCCAAGCTGTATTGCCTAGCCAGACCCCTAAAAGGCCAGACCGATGACCAATCCGATCGCCGATCCGCTTGTCGAGGTTACCGACACCGACGCCACCAGTCCGCTGGTTCATCTGGAGAGCACGCCCGAAGGCGCGGTGACGGTCTGGATCAACAGGCCCGAAAAGAAAAACGCCTTCGACGCCGCGACCATCGCCGCCTTGCGGGAGGCCTTCGAGACCCTGCACGGCGCCGAGGGCGTGCGGGTGGTGTTCCTGCGCGGCATGGGCGGGGCGTTCAGCGCCGGCGCCGACCTGACCTGGATGGCCGATGCGGTCGATTGGGACGAGGATGACAACCGTCAGGACGCGCTCGAACTGGCCCACATGCTCAAGGCCCTGCACGAGGTGCCGGCCCTGACCGTTGCCTTGGTCGAAGGTCCGGCCTTCGGCGGCGGCGCGGGTCTGGTGGCGGCGTGCGACCACGCCATGGCCACGGCCGACGCCAAGTTCAGCTTCTCGGAGGTCAAGCTGGGCCTGACCCCGGCGACCATCAGCCCCTACGTCATCGCTGCCCTCGGTCCGCGCACGGCCAAGCTGCTGTTCGCCACCGGCCGGGTGTTCGACGCCGACGCGGCCTGGAGCTACGGCTTGGTCGACGAGGTCTTCGACGATGTCGCCGGCCTGGAAGTCGCCCGCGACGCTCTGATCGAAGAGATGGTGGTCTGCGCGCCCGGCGCCATTGGCGACGCCAAGGCCCTGGTCAACGACTTTGCCGGTCAGAAGCTCGACAAGGGCCTGATCGAGGAGACGGCCAAGCGCATCGCGCGTCGACGCGTGTCCGAAGAGGGGCAAGAGGGCGTGCGGGCGTTCCTGGCGCGCCGCAAGCCATCCTGGACGGAATAGTCCCGACCTATCAGACCCGCTGCTCTTCTTTCCTTCCCAGATGCAGGACCTGTCCTTCCCGTGATCTCTTCCGTCCTCATCGCCAACCGGGGTGAAATCGCCCGTCGGATCATCCGCACCGCCAAGGAACTGGGTGTGGAGACGATCGCCGTCTATTCGGAAGCCGACGCCGACGCGCCGTTCGTGATGGAGGCCGATTCCGCCGTCCTGATCGGCGCCGCGCCGGCGCGGGAGAGCTATCTGGTTCCGGAAAAGATCCTGGCGGCGGCCAGGCAGATGGGCGCCGAGGCGATCCACCCGGGCTATGGCTTCCTGTCCGAGAATGCTGACTTTGCGCAGGCGGTGCTGGATGCGGGTCTGATCTGGATCGGTCCGCCGCCTTCCGCCATCCGGGCCATGGGCCTGAAAGATGCCGCCAAGAGGGTCATGATCGCCGCAGGCGTGCCGACCACGCCCGGCTATCTGGGCGACGATCAATCGGTCGAGCGCCTGACTGCCGAGGCGGCTCTCATCGGCTATCCGGTGCTGATCAAGGCCGTGGCCGGCGGCGGCGGCAAGGGCATGCGCAAGGTGCTGGCGGCAGCCGATTTCGCCGAAGCCCTGGCCTCGTGCCAGCGCGAGGCGGCGGCCAGCTTCGGCGACCAGCGCGTCCTGCTGGAGAAATACGTCAACCGGCCGCGCCACATCGAGGTGCAGGTGTTCGGCGACAGCCACGGCAATGTCGTCCACCTGTTCGAGCGCGACTGCTCGCTGCAGCGCCGCCATCAGAAGGTCATCGAGGAGGCTCCGGCCCCCGGCATGGACGAGGCCACCCGCCAGGCCGTCTGCGCCGCCGCGGTGAAGGCCGCCCAAGCCGTGAACTATGTGGGCGCAGGCACGGTCGAGTTTATCGCCGACGCCAGCGAAGGCCTGCGCGCCGACCGCATCTGGTTCATGGAAATGAACACGCGGCTTCAGGTCGAGCATCCGGTCACCGAGATGGTCACCGGCCAGGACCTCGTCGAGTGGCAGCTGCGCGTCGCCTCGGGCGAACCCCTGCCGCTGACCCAGGACGAGATCGTGCTGGATGGCTGGGCCATGGAAGCACGCCTCTATGCCGAGAACCCGGTCACCGGCTTTCTGCCCAGCACTGGCAAGCTGAAGCACTTCCGCCTGCCCGAGGGCGACGTGCGCGTCGACAGCGCGGTGGAGGAGGGCGGCGAGGTCACGCCCTTCTACGACCCGATGATCGCCAAGCTGATCGCCCATGGCGTCGACCGCGAGGACGCCGCCCTGCGCCTGGCCGAGGCCTGCGCCTTGGTCGAGGTCTGGCCGGTCAAGACCAACGCCGCCTTCCTGGCCCGCTGCGCCAGCCATCCCGACTTTGTCGAGGGCCGGATCGATACGGGCTTCATCGAGGCGCGCCTGGACCAACTGGTCGAGCGGACCTTCACCGACGCCCCGACCCTGGCCGCCATCGGCCAGAGGCTGGAAAGCTTCATGGAGGCCGACGAGGTCAAGGCCGATCCATTCGCCAGCGCCCCTTCACGCCTGCTGGGCTTCCGCATGAATGCCCCGCGTGCTGCCATGGATCTGCCGATGAGCGTCGATGGCCGCAAGGTCCCTCTGCGCGTCGCCCTGGCGGGCGGCGGCGGCGATGACTGGTCGTGGGACATCACGGTTGAGGACGGCCGGGCGCTCGACGATGTCGACGTTCTGCCCGGCGCGCATGGCGAGGGTCCGCTGCGGGTGTTCGAGGGCGGCGACGTTCAGGAGTTTGAGTTCGGCTATCAGGGTGGCGGCGCCCATTCAGCGGTCTCGGACGGCGCGATCCTGTCGCCGATGCCGGGCAAGATCGTCTCGGTGGCGGTGGAAGCCGGCCAGAGCGTCGTCAAGGGCCAGACCCTGCTGACCCTCGAAGCCATGAAGATGGAGCACGCCCTGGCGGCGCCGTTCGACGGCGTGGTGGCCGAGCTTTCGGCGGTCGCCGGCGGCCAGGTCAGCGAGGGCGTGGTGCTGGCCAGGCTGGAACCCGCGGCCTGATCACCGATCCATGGCTCTGCACATCATCAAGCTGGTTGTCGGCTGCGACACCATCGAAGACCTGGTCGCCTGGCACAACACCAGCGAGCCGTGGATCATGCACACACGCATGACGCCCAAGCGCGTGGACGAGGTGCTTGACGGCGGCTCGCTCTATCGCGTGTTCAAGGGGCAGGTCCTGTGTCGCCAGAAGATCCTGGCTGTCGACACGGTGGGCGAAGGCGTCACCAAGCGTTGCGAGGTCACGGTCGATCGGCCCATCATCCGGGTGGTTCCTCAGCCTCGGCGGGCCTTTCAGGGCTGGCGCTATCTGCCGCCCGAAGACGCGCCGGCCGATCTGACCGAGAGCGAGGCCGCCGATATGCCGCTGGACCTCGCCCGGCAGCTTCGGGAACTGGGCGCCTGGTAGAAAACGACGCGACTGTTAGCGGAAAAACAACCTCAACGCGTTCTTATTGTCCGTAGAGACATAGAGGGCAAGTCGATGAGGGCGTTGTACGCGGTGGTTGGCGTGGGTGTGCTGGTCGCGAGTCTGGTCGTGGGGCTGTTGATCGCGCTGCAACCGATAGGCTGAAGCCCGGTTCAGCCAACGGCCATGTTGTCGATAAGGCGGGTCTTGCCCAGCCATGCGGCGACCAGAATCCGGCCGCGCGCGTCTCCGATGGGGCCAGGCCCCAGCTTCGACAGGTCAGAGGCCTCGCGGATATCGAGATAGTCGATCTGGCCGAAACCGGCCGCGGCCAGCGCGGTCTTGCCGGCGGCTTCCGCCTCGTCGATCCGACCGCCTTCAGCCACAGCCTGGGCGGCGGCTCGCAGGGTCTTGGGCAGGGCGGCGGCGATCTGGCGTTCCTGCGCCGAGAGGTAGGCGTTGCGCGACGAGAGGGCCAGGCCGTCTTCGGACCGCGCCGTCGGCGCCGACACGATCTCGACAGGCAGATCGAGGTCCTGGACCAACCGCTTGATGACCTGAAGTTGCTGATAGTCCTTCTCGCCGAACACCGCATAGTCGGCCTGGCACTGGATCAGCAGCTTGGCGACCACGGTGGCGACGCCGCCGAAGAATTGCGGACGGGCCGCGCCCTCCAGCGGATCTGAAACGCCGGAAACATTGATCGCGGTCGAGAAGCCGGGCGCATACATCTCGTCGGCCGAGGGCGCGAACATCAGGTCGCAGCCGACCGAGGCCAGTTTCTCAGCGTCGACAGCCTCGCCACGCGGATAGGCGTCGAAGTCCTCGTGCGGGGCGAACTGTTTGGGATTGACGAAGACGCTGGCGACGGTGCGCCGGGCTTTGGTCTGGCCTAGCTCGACCAGGGTCAGGTGGCCCTCGTGCAGAGCGCCCATGGTCGGGATCAGGGCGACCTGGTCTCCGGCGGCCTTCCAGGCGCCGACCTGGGCGCGCAGGTCGGCGACGGTGCGGACGATGGTCGGGGAAGCTTGGGGCATCGACGGCCTCCTGTGCGAACAGGCGTGGCTTATGGCCGAGGGGCGAGGCGGCGTCTACTGCGCTGCACAATGGCGTGGTGGCCCCGGCGCCCCTGCGACAAAAGGGCCTGTGGAACAATGCGATGACCCCTCGGCTGAGTCATTGCGTGCATGTTAACCTTTCTTCGACCGTGCGAGTCGCGGTGGATGAAGGAGCGAGCACATGGCCGAAACGCGCGTGATCGTGGTCGGGAACGAAAAGGGCGGGGCGGGCAAGTCCACCATCGCCGTGCACCTCGTGACGGCCCTGCTGTACGGCGGCGCCAAGGTGGCGGTGATCGACCTGGACCTGCGCCAGTGCACCTCGATGCGGTTCTTCGAGAACCGCCGCGTCTGGCTGGAAAACAAGAAGCTGGCCTTGCCCGAGCCGTTGCAACTGCGCCTGAGCGGCGACGACATCGCCCTGGCTGCTGCCCCGGAAGCCGAGCAGATCGAGCGCTTCGAAGTGGCCTTTGCGCGTGGCCTGGAGGAAGCCGACTTCGTCCTGATCGACACGCCCGGCGGCGACACCGCCATTTCGCGCCTGGCCCATGGCCGCGCCGACCTGATCGTCACGCCGATGAACGACAGCTTCGTCGATTTCGACATGCTGGGTCACGTCGATCCGGTGACCATGGAACTGACCACGCCCAGTCTCTATTCCCAGTCGGTCTGGGAGGCTCGCAAGGCGCGCGCCATGAGCGGCCAGCGTCAGGCGCTGGACTGGGTGGTGCTGCGCAACCGTCTGGCCACCACCGAGGCCCGTAACCGCAAGCGGCTGGAAGACCGTCTGACGGCCCTGGCCAAGCGCGTCGGCTTCCGCATGGGGCCGGGTCTGCGCGACCGCGTGATCTATCGCGAGCTGTTCCCGTTCGGCCTGACCATCGCTGACCTGTCGCCCCAGGTTCGCCCTGTGCCGGTGTCGCTGCAGCATCTGGCCGCGCGCCAGGAACTGCGGGCCCTGATGCATTCGCTTGGTCTTTCGGCCTATTCCGGGGAAACTCTGCTCGCCGCTCAGTAGGGGCCCCTCGGGGGCAGCCTGAGCCTGGAGCGTGGCAGCCGAAAGCGGACGCCGGTTTCGGCGCCTGCCACGCTCTAATTTTGAGTAGAGCCTGTCTATCCGCTTCAAATGGGTTCATTGAAGCGGACAGGCTCTTCCGGAATTGCGATGATCTATCTGTTGCTTGGCGGCGTGGTGCTGGCCCTGGTGTTCTGGGGCAGTCGAAAACCGTTTCTTAAAGGGGACGGCTGGCGCGTTGGCGCCGGAGTTGTCGCCTTGGCCGCCTTCGCGGGCGCGGCCTACACCACCATTCGCGGCGGCTGGGGCACAGGGCTCGTTCTGGGCGTTTTTGGCCTGTGGAGCGCTGCCGAAGCGCGCCGACGGCCTGCCACGCGCGCGGCTTCGGGGCCGGCGGTTTCTGGACCCTCCGTGTCCGAGGCTCGCTCTCTCCTCGGCGTTGGCGCCAACGCCACGGCTGAAGAGATCAAGGCGGCGCACGCCCGCCTGATCCGTCTGGCTCATCCCGACAAGGGCGGCACCGCTGGCCTCGCTGCGCAGCTCAACGCGGCGCGCGATCGGCTGTTGAAGGGGTAGGCATCTGGCGGTTTGAGCCGCGCCGTTGCAAACATGACGACGATATTGCTCTAAGTGGAGCAATGCTTTTCCGTCTCGCCGCTCTTGTCGCCATTTTCGGTTTGGCCTCGCCCGCCTGGGCCGGGCGCGACGATCAATGGCTGCTTCGTCAGGACGGAGCCGAACGACCGGTCGCTATTTTTCTCTCTTGGGATAGCCGCGCGATTTTGTTTCGGGCGACATGCGATACGGCCCGTGGCGAGCTAGTGCTGGAATACCACGGTGACGGCGAGGCGCGGCTTTCCGCGAGGGACAGCCTCGTTCTCCAGAAGCAAGCCTACGCGCTGCGTTTGCGCACCCTGCTTGTCGATGGACGCCTCCTGGGACGCCGACTGGTCGACAAGGCGATGATCGAGGTTTTGTCCAAGCCTGGCGATCTGGAAATCGATGCACCCAACATCATGGGCGAGCCTTGGTATGTCGGACGCGCTGAACCTCTTTTGACGATTGCTCGCCAGTGTAGGTGAACTAGCCCGGCGACAGGACCATGCAGGGCTGACGCTTGGCGGTGATCGCCTTGCAGGCGCTACGTGCGGCTTCGGCCGTCAGGCCCTGGAACTGGGCGCGGAACGCGCCGCCGGACACACCCTCGACGGCGCCTTCGGCGTCCGCCACGAACTTGGCGTAGCGGCCGCGAACCAGGGTCAATTGCTTGTTGGCGAGCCCCTTGGACTTGAAGGCGCCGACCTGCACCGCCCATTCGCCCTTGGGCTTCTTGACGGGCTTGGTCGCGGTCTTGGCGGCCTTGAGGGTGGGGGAGACCTTAACCGGCTTGGCGCGCGGCGAGTCGGTGAGCACGATCTTCAGGCCCGACTGCTCGCCGTCGCCCTGTTCGGTCGAGGGCCGCATGATCGGGCCGTTCGGCTCGTTCTCATAGAGATTGGCGGCGATGGTGGTGCGGTCGCCATGGGCGCGGCGCTTGAGGACCTCGAAGCCGGTCAGCAGCAGGTCTTCCATGTTGTTGTCACGCCAGGCGGTCGAGGAACCGCCCAGGACCACGGCGATCAGGCGGCGACCGTCGCGCACGGCCGAGCCGGCGAGGTTATAGCCCGAGGCGTTGGTGTAGCCGGTCTTCAGGCCATCGAAGCCGTTCATGCTGTCGAGCAGGCGATTGTGGCCCCGGATCGTGTTGCCCCGGAACGAGAACGATTTCATGGCGAAGTAGCTGTAGTACTGCGGGAAGTCTCGCATCGTGGCGCGCGAGAGGATAGCCAGATCGCGAGCCGTGCTGATCTGACGGCTATCGGGCAGCCCCGAAGCGTTGACGAACCGCGTGTTGCGCATGCCCAGTTCCTGACCGCGCAGGGTCATCAGGGCGGCGAATCGGGCTTCGCTGCCGGCCAGCTTCTCGGCCATGGCCACGGCCACGTCGTTGGCTGACTTCACCGCCATGGCGCGAATGGCTTCGTCCACGCTGATGCTGTCGCCGGCCGGAAGGCCCAGCTTGGTCGGCGCCTGGGCGGCGGCGCGAGGGGTGATGACGACCCGGTCGGTGGCCTTCATGCGGCCTTCGCTCAGCGCCTCGAAAGTGAGGTAGAGCGTCATGACCTTGGTCACCGAAGCGGGATAGCGGGGGCTGTCTGCGCGCCTGTCGTAAAGGACTTCGCCCGAATTGGCGTCGATCACGATGGCCGCATATTTCGGCTCGGTGGCGTTCAGCTGGAGGTACGGGACCTGGGCTGAGGCGCTGGTCGTGGGAACCAGCGCGCCGATCACACACGAAAGCACCAGGCCGATGGTGGCGAGCAGTGTACGGACGGACCTAAGCTTGGCGAACATGAATGAGCGTCCGTCATATTGAACTGAGCGATTTTGTACCGCCACACACGTGACCGTAACATGAACCGATCCGCCTTTAGCCAAAGTAAACAACCGGTGAGTGATGTTGTCGCGGATGGGGAAGAGCAGGCGCGTTGCGGTCAGGGTACGGCATGACGCTAGGTAATGGTGCGCTGCACAATTTTCTTGACTGCTGCACTGCAACATGGCAAAGCGCCGTTGTCCCAAGCGCATGGGGCTGCTCGCACAGCTTCGCCATGCCCCGCCAATTGCCAGGAGACTCCCCATGGCTGCCGCCGAAACGATGAAGAAGACCGCCGAACAGTTCAGCACCGCTTCGAACCAGGCTTTCAAGGACGGCGTCGAGAAGTCGCTGGTCGCCCTGTCGGAAGCCAACACCCATTCCAAGAAGAACCTGGAAGCCGTCGTCGCTTCGGTGACGGCCGCCACCAAGGGCGCTGAAGCCCTGGGCGCCGAGACCTTCGCCTATTCGAAAAAGGCCGCCGAAGACCAAGTCGCCGCCATGAAGTCGCTGGCCGCCGCCAAGAGCATGCAGGAAGCTATGGAACTGCAGACGACTTGGGCCAAGTCGGCAATGGAAGCCTACATCGCTCAGATGAGCAAGGCTTCCGAGATCGTCTCGGCTTCGATCAAGGACTCGATGAAGCCCCTGAACGAGCGCGCCAGCGCCGCTGTCGAAAAGTTCCAGGCCGCCCGCTAAGGTAGCCTAGAGGTCCGCGCCTGGCGCGGTTCCGACAGACCAGATCGAAGGCCCGAACCGGCAGCGGTTCGGGCCTTTTTCCTTGTGCCCGTGCCCTGCGACGTTAAGCATTGCGGCTCGTGAATGGAGTGCGTGATGTCGAAAATCGATGACCGTCTGAACGAACTTGGCGTGGTGCTGCCGCAGCCTGTGGCCCCTGTCGCCAACTATGTGCCGTTCGTCCGGTCGGGAAACCTGGTTCACATTTCCGGCCAGATCTCGATCGACGCGTCGGGCGGCGTCAAGGGTACGGTCGGCGTCGATGTCGACCTGGAGACCGCCCAGAAGGCGGCCCGCCTTTGCGGGGTGAACCTGCTGGCCCAGATGAAAGCCGCCTGCGACGGCGATCTGGATCGCGTGGTCCGCGTGGTCAAGCTGGGCGGCTTCGTTCAGGCCGGCCCCGACTTCATCGACATCCCCAAGGTGATCAACGGCTGCTCCGACCTGATGGTCGAGGTGCTGGGCGACATCGGTCGTCACGCCCGCTCGGCCGTGGGCGTCTATCGTCTGCCGCTCGGCTTCGCGGTCGAGGTCGACGCGGTGGTGGAGATCGCCTGATGCGCGTCCACGAGCGTCCTTCGACCGAGGTGTTTGGCGAGGCCTGGGAGCGCTTGTTCGAGCCCGCCATCGCCCATCGCGGTTTGTGGACGCCCGGCGGCGCGCCTGAAAATTCGCTGGCCGCCTTCCAGGCCGCCTGCGCGCGAGGCTATGCGATCGAACTCGACGTCCAACTGACGGCTGATGGAGAGGCCGTGGTCTTCCATGACGACCGCCTGCAGCGTCTGACCGGCGTCGAAGGCAGGCTCCGTGACCACACGGCCGCCGAACTGCGCGCCATGGCTCTTGCCGGAACCGACGAAACCATCCCTACCCTGGCCGACACCCTGACCCTGATCGGTCATCGGGCCATGGTCTATATCGAGCTGAAGACCCCGTTCGGCGAGGTGGGAGAGCTGGAGAAACGGGTCTCCGAGGTCTTGATCGACCACAATGGCCCAACGGCGGTGATCGGCTTCAATCCCTATTCCCACGCCTGGTTCGCCGATCATCATCCACAGATTCTGCGCGGGCTCGACTCCTACAGCTGGAACGACAACAGCGCCCGCAAGCTGGCGCCGGAGGTCCGCAAGTCGCTGGCAGCCCTGGAACAGGTCGAGATCGCGCGGCCAGATTTCCTGGCCCTCGGCCTGGACATGCTGCCCAGCGCCCGCGCCGACCTCTATCGCGCCAAGGGCATGCCGGTGGTGGCCTGGACCGTCCGCTCGCCCGAGCAATGGGAAGCTGTCAGCGACCATTGCGACAACCTGATCTTCGAGGGCTACGAGGCGTGACTGCGGTCAAGGCGGCGGTTCGCGTCCATCGCGAGATCGCCGAAGTCGGCCGTGAGGCGTGGGACGCCTGCGCCGCGCCGACGGGCGATCCCTTTGTCAGCTACGACTTCCTGTCGATCCTGGAGGAAAGCGGCTGCGTCGCCGCCCGAACCGGCTGGGCGCCGCAGCACCTGTCGGTCGAAGACGAGGACGGTGGGGTGGCCGGCGTCATGCCGCTCTATCTGAAGTCCCACAGCCAGGGCGAATACGTCTTCGACCACTCGTGGGCCGACGCCTATGAGCGGGCCGGCGGGCAGTATTATCCCAAGCTCCAGTGCTCCTCGCCATTCTCGCCGGTGACAGGCTCCCGCCTGATCGTCCGGCCCGGCATCGACGCCGACGATGGCCGCTCGGCCCTGCTGGGCGGCGCCCTGACCCTGTGCGAGCGCATGGGCGCCTCGTCGCTGCACGTGACTTTCCCGAACGCCGACGAGTGGGCCTGGATGGGACAGCGGGGCCTATTGCTTCGGCAGGACCAGCAATATCATTGGGAAAACGACGGCTACGCGACCTTTGACGACTTCCTGGCGGCCCTGTCGTCCAACCGCCGCAAGACCATTCGCCGCGAGCGGCGCGACGCTCAGGACGGTCTGGAGATCGTCGCCCTGACGGGTGATGAGCTGACCGAAGAGCACTGGGACGCCTTCTTCGGTTTCTACATGGACACCGGCAGCCGCAAGTGGGGTCGGCCCTATTTGAACCGGAAATTCTATTCGCTGCTGGGCGAGCGAATGGCCGACAAGGTGCTGCTGGTGATGGCGCGCCGGCCGGGCGGGCCGTGGATCGCCGGGGCGCTGAACCTGCTGGGCCGCGACTGCTTGTATGGCCGCCACTGGGGCTGCGCCGAGGACGTGCCGTTCCTGCATTTCGAGCTTTGCTACTATCAGGCCATCGAGCACGCGATCCGCCTGGGCTTGCCGCGTGTCGAGGCCGGCGCCCAGGGCCAGCACAAGATCGCCCGTGGCTATCTGCCCAGCGCCGTCTATTCGGCCCACTGGATCGCCGACCCGATGCTGCGCGAGCCGGTGGCGCGGTATCTCGAGCGCGAGCGCGAGGCGGTCGGGGCCGAGATGGAAATGCTGTCCGAGGAATACTCTCCGTTTCGGAAAGTCTAGATTACCATCCTGACGTGTGTTTACCTTCCCGATCTGAAACGCGGGGGCGTGATCATGAACCGGGAATTCTTCTTTTCATTCGTCAGGGCGCAGCTGTTTGGCGGCAAGCTCAAGCCGTCGCAGTTCAATGGCCTGACCGAGATCCTCGACTATTGGGACGCCCGTCTGGCGGCCAAGGATGATCGCTGGCTGGCCTATGCCCTGGGCACCGCCTACCATGAGACCGACAAGACCTTTGGTCCGATCCGCGAATATGGCCGGGGCAAGGGCAAGGCCTATGGCATCCCGACCGGTCCTCATGGCCATGTCTATTACGGGCGAGGCCTGGTTCAACTGACCTGGAAGGACAACTACCAGAAGATGTCCGCCAAGCTGGGCGCCGACATGGTGGCCGATCCCGATCTGGCCCTGAAGCTGTCGAACGCCGTGCCCGTGATGTTCCTGGGCATGGAGCAAGGCTCGTTCACCGGTGTAGGCTTCGGGCGCTACTTCAATGCGACGAAGGGCGATTGGGTGAACGCGCGCCGGATCATCAACGGAACTGACAAGGCCAATATCATCGCCGACGAGGCGAAGATGTTCTACGCCGCCATCAGCCACACGGTTTGATCAGGAATGCTCCCAGGCTTGCCGGAGCAACCACTTCTTCTGGCGTTCGGTCAGATGCTCGCCCGGATCGCCGGTCCTGATACCCATGGCTTGCGCCTCCCCCGTGGTTTGATACGACGTCGCCCTGAACAGGAGACGGCCATGAGCCTTCACGGAACCTACGACCCCGACAACATCTTCGCCAAGATCGTCCGGGGCGAAATGCCGGCGGTGAAGGTGTTCGAGGACGATCAGGTCCTGGCCTTCATGGACGTCTTCCCCCAGGCGCGTGGCCACATGCTGGTGATCTCGAAGACGTCCAAGGCTCGCAACCTGATGGAAGCCGAGGCCAAGACCCTGGGCCGCCTGATCGGCGCCACCCAGAAAGCCGCCGCCGCCGTGACCGCCGCCCTCAAGCCCGACGGCGTGATTGTCACCCAGTTCAACGGCGCCCCGGCCGGCCAGACGGTCTTCCACCTGCACTTCCACGTCATCCCCCGCTACGAGGGCGAGGCGATGGGTCGGCACGGCGAGGGCATGGCCGATGTCGAGGAGCTGAAGGCGCTGGCCGAGACAATCGCGGCGGCGCTTTAGGGGATTTACGGCGAGAGCGTTCGCGTTAAGGTAGCGTGCGGAGGGGGATTCGCATGCGGCTGCATCCGGTTACATCGCTGATGATCTTGGGCGTGATGCTGAAGCTTAGCGTCCTGGCCATTTCGCTGGCCGGCCTCGTGGCCTGGGTCATCCATGACGATGCCGAACTGATCGAACCCGCGTCCATGCTTGGCGCGATCATTCAGCCCATGTCCCGGAACCTGCGCGGACTGGCTGAAGCCGCCGCCATGGCTGGCGCTGCCTTCTGGGTCGAAGCCCTCGTCAGAGTTCACGGCCGCCTCAAACACCTTAACCTGCAAGCATCTGGGGAGAAGGCGCATGCCTGACCGGGATATCGCGCCAGCCGACCGTTCCCTGGCTTTGCTTCGACGGCTCCACCCCGTGACTCGTCTGATCGTTGCCGCCGGCCTTTTGCATCTCTGCGGCGACGTCGTCGCGGCCTTGTACGCGCTGTGGCTGCATCAGCAGGCCATGGCGGTGGCGGAGCATGGATCCATCGTCCAGATGCTGTCGAATGGCGCCCATGGGTTGGCCTATACGATCGGCTTCTTCGGCACGGCGGCCAGCGTGGAGTATCTATTCCGCATCTGGCGCGAGGTGGCGGCGATGAGGGAGCGAAACGCCTCGTCTTGATCGGCCCGCGCCTCGAAACAACCCGGCTCATCCTGCGTCCGCCGGTGGAGGGCGATCTCGACGGCTGGGCGGCGCTCGACGCCGATGAGCGCGTCACCAGATACATCGGCGGCGCGAAGGGCCGCGAACAGGCCTGGCTCGGTCTCGCCACGGCCGCCGGTATGTGGACGCTCCGAGGCTGCGGCCTGTTCTCGGTTATCGAGAAGCATTGCGGGACCTGGGTCGGGCGCGTGGGTCCCTGGCTGCCCGAGGGCGCTATCGGAACCGAGATAGGTTGGGCGTTCGCCGGCGCGGCTCAGGGCAAGGGCTACGCCACCGAGAGCGCGCGCGCCGCGACGGGCTGGGCGTTCGACACGTTGGGGTGGACCGAGGTCATCCATTGCATCGACGTCGGGAATACGTCGTCCATCGCGGTCGCGCGTCGCCTGGGCTCGACTTGGCTGAGGGCCGCAACTGAAGCCGATGGCAAGGTTGTTCAGGTCTATGGCCAGACACGCGGCCATTGGTTGGCCTCGGGAGCGGCCTGATTTCGCGGCGTGCACCGTTTCTTGGCCACACATTCCGCGAGAGCGGAATCGAAAGAGGCCCGGATTGCTCCGGGCCTCTCGATGGTCTTGAGCCTACTCGGCCAGGGCCGGTTCGGCTTCGCTCTGACCGGCGCTGGGCGCCTTTCCGGGCTTTTCCGGGGTGCTCTCGATCTCGAAGTCGATCTTGCTGTCCTTGAGGATGATCTTGACGTGGCCGCCGCGCACCAGACGTCCAAACAGGATGTCGTCGGCGAGGGGCTTCTTGATGTGCTCCTGGATGACCCGGCCGAGAGGGCGGGCGCCGTAGAGCTCGTCGAAGCCATTCTTGGCCAGCCAGTCTGCCGCGTCGTCGGACAGTTCGATGGTCACGTTCCGGTCGGCCAGCTGGGCCTCCATCTGCATGACGAACTTATGCACGACCTGGCGGATGATCTCCGGCGTCAGCGGCTTGAAGGCCACGACCGCGTCGAGGCGGTTGCGGAATTCCGGCGTGAACAGGCGCTTGAGGGCGGCCTCTTCCTCGCCGACCACCTTTTCGCGACCAAAGCCGATCGACTGGCGCTGGGCGTCCGAGGCGCCGGCATTGGTGGTCATGATCAGGATGACGTTCCTGAAGTCGACCTTCTTGCCGTTGCTGTCGGTCAGCACGCCATGGTCCATGACCTGCAGCAGGATGTTGTAGACGTCCTGGTGAGCCTTCTCGATTTCATCGAGCAGCACCACGGCGTGCGGGTGCTGGTCGACGGCGTCGGTCAGTTGGCCGCCCTGGTCGTAGCCGACATAGCCGGGAGGGGCGCCGATCAGGCGGCTCACGGTATGGCGCTCCATGTACTCGGACATGTCGAAGCGGATCATCTCGATGCCCAGCGTCGAGGCCAGCTGCTTGGCGGCTTCAGTCTTGCCGACGCCGGTGGGGCCACTGAACAGGAAAGAGCCGATGGGCTTGTCCGCGTCGCGAAG
The DNA here is from genome assembly GCF_049895765.1 of Caulobacter sp. DWR1-3-2b1. Lineage (NCBI taxonomy): Bacteria > Pseudomonadati > Pseudomonadota > Alphaproteobacteria > Caulobacterales > Caulobacteraceae > Caulobacter > Caulobacter sp. DWR1-3-2b1. The sequence goes on along the minus strand of NZ_JAFCSZ010000020.1, from coordinate 50,260 downwards.
ACCGGCGCGCGCCAGCTTCATAGCCGAAGACAGCTGCGCGATCGCGTCGTCCTGGCCGAACACCGAGCGCTTCAGATCCGTTTCCAGCTCCTTCAGCGCCTCGGTATCGGACTTCGACACCGACTTTGGCGGGATGCGGGCGATCTTGGCCACGACGGCTTCGATCTCCTTGACGCCCAAAACCTTCTTGCGACGGTTCTCGGGCAGCAGCATCTGACCGGCGCCGGCCTCGTCGATCACGTCGATCGCCTTGTCGGGCAGCTTGCGGTCGGTGATGTACTTGGCCGACAGCTCGACGGCGACCTTGATGGCCTCGTTCGTGTACTTCAGCTTGTGGAAGTCCTCGTAGTAGCTCTTCAGGCCCTTGAGGATCTTGATGGTGTCTTCCACGGTCGGCTCGTTGACGTCGATCTTCTGGAAGCGACGGACCAGAGCCCGATCCTTCTCGAAGTGCTGACGGAACTCCTTGTAGGTGGTCGAACCCATGCAGCGCAGCGAGCCGGAGGCAAGGGCGGGCTTAAGAAGATTGCTGGCGTCCATCGCCCCGCCGCTGGTCGCGCCGGCGCCGATCACAGTGTGGATCTCGTCGATGAACAGCACCGCGTTAGGGTGGTTCTCGAGTTCCTTGACCACCTGCTTGACGCGTTCCTCGAAGTCGCCGCGATAGCGGGTGCCGGCCAGCAGCGCGCCCATGTCGAGGGAGAAGATGGTGGCGCCGGCCAGGACTTCGGGAACCTGGTTGGTGATGATCTTGCGGGCCAGGCCTTCGGCGATGGCGGTCTTGCCGACGCCGGGTTCCCCAACCAAGAGCGGGTTGTTCTTGGTGCGGCGGCACAGGATCTGGATGGCGCGTTCCACCTCGCTGGCGCGGCCAATCAGCGGGTCGACCTTGCCCTGACGGGCCTTCTCATTGAGATCAACGCAATAGGCTTCCAGAGCCTCGCCACCGGTCTTGGTGTTGGGCTTCTCGGAGTCGTCCTCGGTGGTGCTGTTGGTGGCGCTCTTGACGGCCTTGGGCTCGGACGCGCCGGCCTTCTTGGCGATGCCATGGGCGATGAAGTTCACCGCGTCATAGCGCGTCATGTCCTGCTCTTGCAGGAAGTAGGCGGCGTGGCTTTCGCGTTCGGAGAAGATGGCGACCAGCACATTGGCGCCGGTGACGTCCTCGCGGCCCGACGACTGCACGTGGATCACGGCGCGCTGGATCACGCGCTGGAAGCCGGCGGTTGGCTTGGCGTCCTCCTCGTCATCGACGACCAGCGAGGCCAGTTCGACGTCGAGATAGTTGGCCAGGCTCTTTTTCAAGGCGACGAGATCGACGTCGCAGGCGCGCATCACCCCGGCGGCGTCATCGTCGTCGGTGAGGGAGAGGAGCAGGTGCTCCAAGGTCGCATACTCGTGCTTACGCTGGTTGGCGTAGGCCACGGCGCGGTGGAGAGATTCTTCGAGAGGGCGCGAAAACGAGGGCATGGGGGGAGGCTCCTCAGTCTTTTTCCATGGTGCACTGCAGGGGGTGCTGATGACGGCGCGCCGAGTCGATGACCTGGGCAACCTTCGTTTCAGCGACTTCGTAGGTATAGACGCCACACACACCAACACCGTGTTGGTGAACCAGCAGCATGATCCGGGTCGCATCTTCGCGTGATTTGTTGAAGAAGCGTTCAAGCACGTACACGACGAATTCCATCGGCGTGTAGTCGTCATTCAGAATCAGTACTCGATAGAGCGAAGGCTTCTGTATCTTCGGCTTCACCTCAGTGACGACCGAAGAACCAGATCCGTTACCTTGTCCGCCTTGCTTTCGCTCGGCCATTGACCGTTTTCTCCCGGCGGGCCGAACCGCCCGCCTTACATAGGATTAGATATGGAAACGCGCGGGCTTTGGAAGAGGCCCACACGCCACTGCGCCGCTTTAACACAGGGGCGCCCTGGAAAATGGCTTCACGATTGGGAGAACTGGAGGCCGCACCGAGACGGCTTCCTTGGCGAGGAGCCGAAATGGGGCGCGTCGCTTCGTCGCGCAAGGGGTGGTGTCCCGGTGGATCCAACTCACCGTTGCTTGAGGGCTCGTCCGGTGACCACGGCGCCTGAGCCGTATTTGCCGCGCAGGGCGTCGATGGCTGTCTCGCTTTTCAGCGCCCGGCGCTCATCGCCGGCAAAGAAATCGTCCGCGGCGCCCTCGGCCGGGACGAACTCGGTCAGGCCGGCCCCAATCAGCCGGTAGTAGGTTCCGCCCGGCTCGGCGGCCAGCAACTCGCGCGACACCTGGAACAGGGTGCGGGCGGTTTGCGTCGGCACCGCCAGGGTGCGGCGACGGGTGTGGACCTTGAAGTCGGGCGTGCGAAGCTTCAGCGTCGCCACCCGTCCGGCCACGCCCTCGGCACGGGCCTGCTTGGCCACGCGCTCGCACAGAGGCCACAGCTGATCCTCCAGATCCTCGCGTTTGAAGAGGTCGTCGTTGAAGGTGGTTTCAGCGCTGATCGTCTTGCGGCTCTGGTCGGGATCGACGGCGCGGGCGTCCTGACCCTGGGCCAAACGGTGCAGGCGCAGGCCACTGGAGCCCAGGACCTTGGCCAGATGCTTCAGGTCGGCCGCGGCGATGTCGCCGACCGTGCGGAAGCCTTCGGAAGCCAAGGCGGTAACAGTAACGGGGCCAACGCCAGGCAGGATCGAGACCGGTTTGCCGGCCAGGAAATCTTTCGCTTCCGCCGCGCCGATCGCCGAGTAGCCGCGCGGCTTGTCCAGTTCCGAGGCGATCTTGGCCAGGAACTTGTTGGGGGCCAGACCGATCGAGACCGTCAGATTGATCTCGGCTTCGATCTCGCGCTGCAGACGGGTCAGCATCACTGCCGGCGGCGCGCCATGCAGGCGCTCAGTGCCCGACAGGTCGATCCAGGCTTCGTCCAGCGACAGGGGTTGGACCAGCGGGGTCAGGGCCTCCAGCTTGCCCATGATGTGGCGGCTCGCGGTTTTATACTTGGCGAAGTCGGGCTTGATGACCACGGCGTCGGGGCACAGCTTCAGCGCCTTGTACATCGGCATGGCCGAACGGGCGCCGCTCATGCGGGCGATGTAGCAGGCAGTGGTGACCACCCCGCGCTTGCCGCCGCCCACGATCACCGGCTTGTCGCGGATCGTGGGATCGTCGCGTTTCTCGACCGAGGCGTAGAAGGCGTCGCAATCCAGATGCGCCATCGACAGCGAGGCCAGCTCCTCGTGGAAGATTGTGCGTGGCGAGCCGCAGGACGGACAGCGCGGGGCTTTTGCCTCGCCAGTCCAGTCGCAGTCGCGGCACAGGGCCTTCATGTCAGGCCTCTAGAGGCCACAGCCAGACCGCGCCGCGTACGCCGGAGCTGTCGCCGTGCATCGCCTTGCGCACGGGGGTCTCGAACGTGTCGGAGAAGGCGTGCGGGGCAATGGCGGCGGGCAGGCGGTCGTACAGGGCCTCGACGTTCGACATGCCGCCGCCCAGCACGATCACGTCCGGGTCGAGCAGGTCGCACATGGCCGCCAGAGCCCGGCCCGTTCGGTCGATATAGCGGTCCAGCGCCGCCATGGCCGAAGCATCGCCGACCTCAATGGCCGCCATGGTTGCCTGGCCGGTAGGATGACCGGCGTCGCGGGAGAAGGCGGGACCGGCGATCCAGTTCTCCAGACACCCCTTGCGACCGCACCAGCAGGCGGGGCCGGGATACTCCTCGGGAGTCGGCCAGGGCAGGGGCGTATGGCCCCATTCGCCGGCGATGCCGTTGCGGCCTTCGATGATCCGCCCATCGACGACGAGACCGCCGCCGCAACCGGTGCCCAGGATGGCGGCGAACACCACGCCTTGTCCTGCGCCCGCGCCATCGGCTGCCTCCGACAGGGCCAGGCAGTTGGCGTCATTGGCCAGCCGCACAGGACGTTCAAGGCGCGCGATCAGGTCCTGCTCGAAGGGGCGGCCGTTCAGATAGACGCTGTTGGCGTTGCGGATCAGGCCGGTGCGGGGCGAGATCGAGCCGGGAATGCCCATGCCCAGCCGTCCCGCCTTGGCGCCGGCCATACACTCGGCGTCGACCAGCAGGTCGGAGACGACCTCAAGGGCCTCGTCATAGTTTCCCGGGTTGGGCTTGCGCACGCGGGCCACGAAATGGCCGTCGCCGTCCAGGGCGGCGGCCTCGATCTTGGTGCCGCCGAAATCGACGCCGAAACGGATCATGCGAACAGTCGCGCCTCGATTGCGGTCTTCAAGTGGGGCCAGTGGTCGATCCGCGTGTGGCGGTCCGGGGCGCTGGGGGCAAGGGGACGCAGGCGCTCGTCGCTGACCATCTGGAAGCGGGTCACGCCGGGCGCGCTGGCCGCCACCGATTCCAGCTGCGGCAGAAGGTCGTCGATGAAGACCGAGGGGCCGGTCGTCAGAGCCGAAAGCTTGGCCGCCGACGGGCCTTTTGGACCGCTGTTGATCACCAGCGGATAGTCGAAGCCGTGGGTCTTCAGCCACTTGGCGCGGGCCAGGCGGCCATGCTCGGGCGCGTTGGTCAGGATCACTACCCCCGCACGGGTCGACAGGTCGGCCAGGGCCTCGGCCGCGCCCTCGGCCGGAAACAGGTCGTCTGCCCCGTCGCGGAAGAAGTCGTCGAACAGGACCTTTCCCGCGATCAGATCCAGGTGATCGGCCTCGCCGGGGCGGTAGATATTCTGAAAAAGGGCGAAGCGATCGACCCGCAGCTCAAAGCCATGCCGGCCAATAAACGATCCGAACCCACGCATGAACTGCGCAAGAACCTCGTCCACATCGACGATCACCAGCGGCGCTACGGGATCGATCGTGCAGGCTTCGATATCGGAGTAACTGAGTTCCATGATCTGCAATCGACCGGTGTTAACGCGATTAGCGCGGGCTTAAGGATATCCGTGCGATCTGGAAGACAGAAGCGGCGCGAATCCCTCAGGCGTCGCCACGGGCCGTATGGTCGGGGTCAGGATGACGAAGAAGGTCCTCATCGTGGAGGATAATGAGCTGAACATGAAGCTCTTTCATGATCTGCTCGAAGCCCAGGGTTACGAGACCCTGCAGACTCGCGAGGGTCTGCAGGCGCTATCGATCGCCCGGGAAAACCGCCCCGACCTGATTCTCATGGATATCCAGCTGCCGGAGATCTCGGGACTCGAGGTCACCAAGTGGCTCAAGGAAGACGAGGACCTGGCGCACATCCCCGTGGTGGCGGTCACGGCCTTCGCTATGAAGGGCGACGAGGAACGGATCCGGGAGGGCGGCTGCGAGGCCTACATCTCCAAGCCGATCTCGGTGGCCCACTTCCTGGACACCATCAAGCGCCTGCTGGACAAGACGCCGGCATGAGCGCGCGCATCCTCGTCGTAGACGACATCGAAGCCAATGTTCGCCTGCTCGAGGCCAAGCTTTCGGCCGAATATTATCAGGTCTCGACCGCCAACGACGGCCCCACGGCCCTGGCGATGGCGGCCAACGACCTGCCCGACATCATCCTGCTGGACGTGATGATGCCCGGCATGGACGGCTTCACCGTCTGCAAGCGCCTGAAGGAAGACCCGATCACCCGCCACATCCCGGTGGTGCTGGTCACGGCGCTGGACGGTCGCGCCGACCGCATCCAGGGCCTGGAGGCGGGCGCCTCTGACTTCCTGACCAAGCCTATCGACGACGTGATGCTGTTTGCCCGCGTGCGCAGCCTGACCCGCCTGAAACTGGTCATCGACGAACTACGCCAGCGCGAGGCCTCGGGCCGCCGGATGGGCGTGATCGCCGGCGCCGCCTCGCGCCTCGACGGCCTGGGCGGCCGGGTGCTGATCGTCGACGACAACGAACGCCAGGCTCAGCGGATTGCCGCTGAGCTGAGCATCGAACACCGCCCCGTGGTCGAGTCCGATCCGGAAAAGGCGCGGATCAGCGCCGGCGGGCCGGTCGACCTGGTGATCATCAACGGCGCGGCCAAGGGCTTCGACGGCCTGCGTTTCGCCGCCTCGTTGCGGTCGAACGAGCGCACGCGGCACCTGCCTGTGCTGGCCATGGTCGATCCCGACGAGCGCCATCGGATGGTCAAGGCGCTGGAAATCGGCGTCAACGACATCCTGCCGCGTCCGATCGATCCGCAAGAACTGTCCGCTCGGGTCAAGACCCAGATCCAGCGCAAGCGCTACACCGACTATCTGCGCAACAATCTCGACCACAGCCTGGAACTGGCGGTCACCGATCAGCTCACAGGCCTCCACAACCGCCGCTACATGACAGGCCAGCTCGACTCGCTGGTCCAGCGCGCCACCTTGGGCGGCGATCCTGTCGCGGCGCTGCTGATCGACATCGACCACTTCAAGAAGATCAACGACACCTTCGGCCACGACGTCGGCGACGAGGTGCTGCGCGAGTTCGCCGTGCGTCTGGCCTCAAACGTCCGCGCCATCGACCTGCCTTGCCGCTACGGTGGCGAGGAATTCACGGTGATTATGCCCGACACCCAACTGGCAGACGCCATGCGCATCGCCGAGCGGATACGCATGCACGTGTCTGGCTCGCCCTTCCGGGTGGCGCAGGGCAAGGAACTGCTGACCGTTACGATCTCTATCGGCGTGTCGGCGACGCTTGGCGAAAAGGACAGCCCCGAGGCCCTGCTCAAGCGGGCCGACGAGGGCGTCTACGAAGCCAAGGCTTCCGGCCGTAATGCGGTGGTAGGCCGCGTCGCCTGACGGCTTTTCGGCCTCTCGACTGTTTCTCCGTCATCGGATGATCTTCGAAACTTGCGTGAGCTGCGCGTTCAGGCAATTTGCCTGAATGAATAATCCGCTTACTGCGCTCGCCGCTGCGACGGCTCTATCCCTTGGCCTCGCCGCCTCCGTTCAGGCCGCGCCGGTCGCCAGGCCCGATCCCAAGCTGGTGGTGGTGATCTCGATCGACCAGTTCAGCGCCAACCTTTTCGCTCAGCACCGGGCCGAGTTCACCGGCGGCCTGGGCAAGCTGGCGCGAGAGGGCGTGGTCTATCCCAACGGCTATCAGTCGCACGCCATGACCGAGACCTGTCCGGGGCATTCGACCCTGCTGACAGGCAAGCACCCCAACAAGACCGGCATCAGCGCCAACGACTGGTATGACGCCAGCCTCGGCAAGCAGGTCTATTGCCTCGGCGACGACAGCGTCGTTCTGGCTCACGACCCCAAGGGCCGCGCGGTCAGCCCCAGGAACATGGTCGCCACCACCTATGGCGACTGGCTGAAGGCCGTCTCGCCGACCAGCCGGGTGTTTGGCGTGTCGGGCAAGGATCGCGGCGCGATCACCATGGCCGGCCACAGGGCCGACGGCGCCTTCTGGCTGCAGCCGGGCTTTGGCTTCACCACCTTCGTGCCGCCGGGGGAGACCGCCGAGGCGCGCCTGAAGCCCGTCGCCGCCTTCAACGCCAGGATGCTGGCCGACCTCAAGAAGCACCCGTTCGTGTGGGACTACGCCAGGAGCCCGCTGGACGCCCTGGGTCGCGGCTCGGCCAAGCGCTGCAAGGCTCTGGAAGCCGACTATGAGACCGGCGGCCGCAAGTGGCGCGCGGCCTTGCCTATCCCTGTCGCGGACGACGAGGCCGGCAAGCTGCGCGACCTGGGCTCCAGCCCCTATCTTGACCAAGTCACGCTAGAACTGGCGGCTCAACTGCGCGCCGCCTATGGCCTGGGCGATGGACCGCAAGTCGATGTGCTGACCGTCAGCCTGTCGGCCACCGACTATATCGGCCACCGCTATGGCACTCGGGGACCGGAGATGTGCGACCAGATCGCTCTCCTCGACGACCGGTTGGGCGAGTTCCTCGACAAGGTCGGCAAGGCCAAGGGCGGGGTGCTGGTGGTGCTGACCGCCGACCATGGCGCCGCCGACATGCCCGAGCGCCTGCGCGCTGAGGGCTATGACACCGACCGCATCGCCACCAAGGCCTGGCTCGGCAAGCTGAACGCCACGCTGCGTGCCGATCTGAGCTTGTCCTACGATCCATTGGTCGCCGAGGGCGGCATCAACACCATCGATGTGGTCGGTCCCGACAAGAAGACCCTGCCGCCGGCTGAGCACATGCGGATCACCGCCGCGGCCCTGGCGCTGATCTCGCGCCAGCCCGAGGTGGTTGAGGCGTTCGACGTCAACACCCTGCTGACCCTCGCCCCGGAGCCTGCGGACACCTCGCCCGAAGAGATCTCCGTCCGCGAACGCATGCGCCGCAGCGCCTATCCGGGCCGCTCGGGCGATATCGTGATCGCCTTCAAGCCGGACCTCGTGCCGGCCTCGGCCGGGACGACCTATGTCTCCACCCACGGCAGCCCGTGGGACTATGACCGCCGGGTGCCGATCATCTTCTGGTGGAAGGACGGGACGCCCCGCGAACGCATCCTGCCTCTGGATACTGTGGATATCGCGCCGACCATAGCGGCGGTCACGGGGGTGATGGCGCCAGCGGATGTTGACGGGCGGTGCCGACCGTTGGGCAGCGGGCACGATTGCTAGAGCCCTTTCCGACCTGATGGCTTCATCAGGGTCGGGCGAAAAAGGCTCTAAATCAGAGGTTTAGAGCATGTTTCGATCCGATAACCGTTTCACACTTATCGGAAAATGCTCTAGCCGGAAAATCCTCCCCCTGAAGGGGGAGGTGGTCGCGTAGCGACCGGAGGGGGAAGTGACGCTGAACCTCAGCTGACACTACCCTCTCCGTCGCCCTTCGGGCGCCACCTCTCCCGTCAGGGAGAGGGATGAATCAAAAACGCCCGGCTATCGCTAGCCGGGCGTTTTGCTGTGTCGTAGCTGTCAGGCAGACCCTACTTGATCTTGCCTTCCTTGAATTCGACGTGCTTGCGGATGACCGGATCGTACTTCTTCAGCACCATCTTCTCGGTCTTGGTGCGGGCGTTCTTCTTGGTCACGTAGAAGAAGCCGGTGTCCGCCGTCGAATTCAGGCGGATCTTGATTGAAGCCGGTTTGGCCATGAGAGAATCCCTGCGATATCGCGCAGGGTACCCGCGCGTTGGAAATGAGAGGCGCGGAACATACTCATCAAATCGCCAAAGTCAATTGCCAGTGGGTGCGGTACGTCGGGATAATCCACCGCTCAAGCCTGACCGCCGATCTGGCCCTAGATCCAGCCAATAATCGTGGATCCAGGGAGCCCGGCCGGCATGTCGGTCCCCCCGAATTGCGCCGGCTCAGACATAGGTCAGGTTCCGGGCGCCGTTAAGGAAGCGCATGAAGGGCGCGGGACGTCCAGCATCCTTCAGCCTCTGGCCAATCTCGGCGACCACGAAGCGGGTGATGTTGGGCAGGTCCAGGGCCATGGCCTCGTCGAAATCCACCCAGGCGATCTCGTCCAGCTCGCCGCAGTCGGGCTGACGCTCCAAGCTGAGCAGGGCCTCGGCCGGGGCCATGAAGAACCGGGCGTCGAAGCGCCGCGTGCGATAGGGCGGGGTGATCGCCCGGGCCACGAAGGCCAGCGGCGCCAGATCGGGCAGGGCTCCCTGGGCCGGGAACGGCCGCCAGGCCCCGGCGGCGGGTCGTGAGGGCGCGGGACGGGCCAGCAGCAAACCGGTTTCCTCGAAGGTCTCGCGGATGGCCGCCAGGCCCAGTGCGCGGGCCAAGGTAGCGGGGCTGGCGTGGCGCGGCTCGTGGGTCAGGCGCGCGGCGACATCCGGTGTAAGTTCGCTGGCCGAGGGCGCGCGATAGTCGCCGCGATCCACGCGTCCGCCGGGAAACACCCACTTGTCGGGCATGAAGGCGTGACCACCGGCACGGCGTCCCATCAGCAGGCGCGGCTTGGCGGCGTCGGTGCGGACGATGATCAGCGTAGCGGCGTGGCGCGGCCGTAGCACGCCCGTGCCGGGCTCGCGCACGGCGGCGTCGTTGATGGTGTCGAATTTGGCGTCGATGGGCTCGTCCATGGTCCAAGCTTAGCCCGATCGCGCCATTCGCAAAGGCGCACGTTACGTCAGCTTGACCGCCCGGATGCAAGCACCCCAATCTCCACCGGCTTTCAAGAGGGAATGGCGCGCATGTTTGGACGAGTTTCGACGCTGGCGATCATGGCTGGCCTGGCTTTCGGCGCGCCAGCCCTGGCCGCGCCTTCCGCCGCCAAGGTCGAGGCGGCCGCCAAGGCCGTACAGCCCAAGGTCATCGCCTGGCGCCGCGACATTCATCAGCATCCGGAGCTCGGCAACCAGGAGGTCCGCACCGCCGCCATCGTCGCCAAGGAGCTGAAGGCCCTGGGCTTCGAGGTCCGCGAGGGCGTGGGCAAGACCGGCGTGGTCGGGATCCTCAAGGGCGGCAAGCCCGGCAAGGTCGTGGCCCTGCGCGCCGATATGGACGCTCTGCCGGTCGAGGAAAAGACCGGCCTGCCGTTCGCTTCCAAGGTCACCGCCACCTGGGAAGGCCGCACCGTGCCCGTCATGCACGCCTGCGGCCACGACACCCACGTGGCCATGCTGCTGGGAACCGCCACCGTGCTGGCCGGCGTGAAGGCCGACATCAAGGGCACGGTGGTGCTGATCTTCCAGCCTGCCGAGGAAGGCCCCCAGGCCGGCGAGGAAGGCGGCGCCAAGCTGATGATCCGCGACGGGGCGCTGGACCAGCCCAAGGTCGACGCCATTTTCGGCCTGCACATCGGCCCGGCCGACGCCCACCTGCTGAACTATCGGCCGATGGGCTTCTATGCGAGCTCGGACCGCATCGCGATCACCGTGAAGGGCAAGCAGACCCACGGCGCGCGCCCTTGGGCCGGCATCGACATGGCCAGCATCGCGGCCGACATCATCCAGGCCATGAACCAGATCGCCGCCCGTCAGGTCGATGTCGGGGTGTCGCCCTCCGTCGTGACCATCGCGACGATCAATATGGGCATGCGCCAGAACATCATCCCGGAAGATCTGGTGATGGGCGGCACCATGCGGACCTTCTCGACCGATCGCCGCGAAGACCTGATCGCCAGGATCCAGAAGAGTGTCGCCGCCATCGGCGACCGCTACGGGGCCAAGGCGCAGGCGGTGTTCACCCAGCCCTATCCGGTGACCTACAACGATCCCGACCTGTCCAAGTGGGTGAAGGCGTCGCTGTCCAAGGCCTCGCCCGGCAAGGTCGACGACAACGCCGCCCTGGTGACCGGGGCCGAGGACTTCTCGATGTACGCCCAAAAGGTCCCGGGTGTGTTCATCCAGCTGGGCGGTCGCCCGGCCAGCGTCCCGGCGGCGGGAGCCCCGGCCAACCACTCGCCCTATTTCGACATCGACGAGGCGGTGCTGGAAACCGGCGTGAAGGCCGAGGTATTCATGGCGCTGGATTATCTGGAGAAGAAGTAAATCCTCCCCCCAGCGGGGGAGGTGGTCGCAAAGCGACCGGAGGGGGAAGTGGCGCTGCCGTTCCGTTGAACTTCCCTCTCCGTCGGCTGCGCCGACACCTCTCCCTTCAGGGAGAGGATCTATTTGTGCGCCACCCGCGCCGCAAACCACGGAACCATCCGCCGCAGAGCCTCCTCGACCTCTGCCGTCGAGACCGCGAAGCTGATGCGGATGAAGTGGTGGCCATCGACCGGATCGAAATCGATGCCCGGAGCCGTCGCGACGCCCGTGTCGGTCAGCAGCTGTTTGCAAAACGCCATCGAGTCATCGGTCAGGTGGCCGATGTCGGCATAGATATAGAAGGCCCCGTCCGGCGGCGCGATATTGGCCAGGCCCAGGGCGGGCAGGGCGTCGAGCAGAAGCTGGCGATTGCGGCGATAGACCTCGACATGACCGTCCAGCTCGCCTGTGCAATCCATGGCGATCAGGCCGGCGTGCTGGCTCAGCGACGGGGCGGTCAGGAACAGGTTGCCCATATAGGCCCGCGCCCGGTGGACGTGGTCCAGCGGCGACAGCAGCCAGCCCAGCCGCCAGCCGACCATGCTGAAATATTTCGAGAAGCTGTTGACCACCAGGGCCTGGGGCTCGAACTCCAGCATCGAGCGGGCCGGGCCGACATAGCTGAGGCCGTGATAGATCTCGTCGCTGACGATGCGGATACAGCGCTCGCGGCAGACGGCGGCGATGGCGGCCATCTCGTCGTCGGCGATGATGGTGCCGGTCGGATTGGCGGGGCTGGCGACGATGACGCCGGCCGGGGCGGGATCGAGCGCCGCCAGATGGGCGGCGGTCAGCTGGTAGCGATCCTCCGGCCCGCAGGCGATCTCGACCGGAACCATGTTTAGGGCTTTGAGCACATTGCGATAGGCGACATAGCCGGGGCGAGCCAGCGCCACGCGGTCGCCGGCCTGGAACAAGGACGCCAGGGCCATCACCAAAGCCGGTGAAGCGCCACAGGTCAGGATCAATTGCTCGGGGTCGATCCTGACGCTGTGCTTGTCGTCATAGTGCCGGGCGATGCGCGCCTTAAGGGCCGGGCTCTCCCAGTAGCCCAGACCATCGGTGTCGAGCACATGATGGGCGCGTTCAATGGCCGCCTTGGGCGCGCCGGTCGAAGGTTGGCCGAACTCCATGTGGATGACTGAGCGGCCTTCGCTCTTCAGCTGGTGGGCCAGACGGCTGATGGCGATGGCGTGGAATTGGTCGAGTTCAGGGCGCATCGGGATGATGTAGCCGATCGTCTTCCTCGGGGGGAGGTGGTTCAGACCCAAAGGCGCCGTATGCCCCGCCGCGCCGGCGTCTTGTGCCCGTGCCGTTTCGCATGAGACAGAGGAACATGCGTTTCCTGCTCCTCGCCGCGCTGCTGGCCGTAACGACACCCGCCGCGGCCCAGGCGCCGATCACGCCCCATGTCGGCGGTCGCGTCGTTCTGGCCGAGGCGGGCGGCTACCGCTTCGGCTGGCCGGGGGTCTATTTCGAGGGGCGGTTCACCGGTCCCTCGGTCGAGATCGCGGTCGAGCCGGGCGCCGACATCCTGGCGGTCAGCATCGATGGCCAGGCTCGCGGCGAGATCAGGGGTGGGACGGCCCGCCTGACCCTCGGCGACCTCGGCCCTGGCGAGCACGTCGTGCGCCTGGACAAGCTGACCGAAAGCCAGTCCGGCGAGGCCCGCTTCATCGGCTTCCAGACGGGCGAGGGCGGCCGCGCCTTGCCGCCCAAGGCTCGCCCGCGAGGGATCGAGTTTGTCGGCGACTCCCACACCGTGGGCTACGGCGTTCGCTCCCAGAGCCGCGACTGCACAGAGCAGCAGGTCCACGACCTGACCGACACCAGCCAGGCCTTCGGGCCGATCCTGGCCCGCCGCCTGGACGCCGACTACCGCATCGTCGCCTTCTCGGGCCGAGGCGTGGTGCGCAACTATGATGGCCTTGCACCCGGCGAGCCCCTGCCCGCGCTTTTCCCCCGGGTGATCCCGGGCCTGGCCGAGCCACGGATCGAGCCGAGCGAGGTCTGGAAGCCGGATCTGGTCGTGGTCGGCCTGGGGACGAACGACTTCTCGACGCCGCTCCATCCCGGCGAGGCCTGGGCAGACGAGACCGCCCTGCGCGCGGACTATCGCGACGCCTATGTCGCCTTCGTCCAGGGCCTGGCGGCCAGACGGCCCGGCGCGCGGTTCCTGCTGATCTCCGGCGACACCTTCGCCGAGGACGTCGCCGAGGTGGCGGATCGAACGGGCGCGCTGGCGGTGCGGATTACGGGCATGGAACAGACCGCATGCCACGGGCATCCATCGGTCCGGGATCAGCGAATGATGGCGGACCGGCTGGAGGCGGCGATCGCGGCGCTGCCGTAGTAGACACCCTCTGGGGGAGCAGCTACCGGCGCTGGCCCCTGCGCACGCCCTTCGGCAACCCGCCGCGCGGCTTGACCGCTGCCTGACGCCGAGCGCCAAGCCTTGGCCTCGGCGCATTCGGGTCAGCCGCCACCGGCTCGCTCAGCATCTCGAACAGCAGGCCGCCGGTCACCGGCGTGGCCTCGACCAGCTTGACCTCGACCGCCAGGCCCAGCGGCCAGCGCTTGCCGGTGCGCTCGCCGACCAGGGCGTGCATGCGCTCGTCGTGGACGAAGAACTCCTGGCCCAGGGTCGAGATCGGGATCAGGCCGTCGGCGCCGGTCTCGTTCAGCTTGATAAACAGGCCAAAGCGGGTGACGCCGGTGATCCGCCCCTCGAAGGTCGCCCCCACGCGGTCGGACAGGAAGGCGGCGATATAGCGGTCGGTGGCGTCGCGCTCGGCGGCCATGGCCCGGCGCTCGGCATAGGTGATGGTCTCGGCCGTGTCCTTGATCTGGCTGATGTCCTGGTCGGTCAGGCCATCGGTTCCCAGGTTCAGGGCGCGGATCAGGGCGCGGTGCACGATCAGGTCGGCATAGCGGCGGATCGGGCTGGTGAAGTGGGCGTACTTGGCCAGGTTCAGGCCGAAGTGGCCCAGATTGTCGGCGCTATAGTGGGCCTGCATCTGGGTGCGCAGCACCACCTCGTTGATGATGGCGGCGTGCGGCCCCTCGCGGGTCTCGTCCAGCAGCTTGTTGAAGCGGTGCGTCTGCGGCGCCTCGCCCTTGTTCCACTTGATCTCCAGCGTCGCCAGGAATTCGGCCAGGTTCTGCACCTTCTCCTGGCTGGGCGTGTCGTGGACGCGATAGATCAGCGGCGTGCGCTTGGCTTCCAGGCTCTCGGCGGCCGAGACATTGGCCTGGATCATCATCTCCTCGATCAGCTTGTGGGCTTCGAGGCTGGCGCGACGGTTGATCGAGGCGATCTCGCCTTCCTGGGTGATGACGATTTTGCGCTCGTCGCTCTCGATGGCCAGCGGCGAGCGGATCTCGCGGCCCTTGCCCATCAGGCGGAAGGCGGCCCACAGGGGCTTGAGGATCGGATCCAGCAGCGGACCGGCCTTGTCGCCATCCTGACCGTCCGGCGGGATGGTCCCGTCGATGGCGGCCTGGGCCTGTTCGTAGGAGAGCTTGGCAGCCGAACGCATCAGGCCGCGCACGAACCTGTGGCTCTTCTTGCGGCCAGCCGAGTCGAACACCATCCGCACCGCCAGGGTGGCGCGGTTTTCGCCCTCACGCAGCGAGCACAGGCCGTTGGACAGCACCTCGGGCAGCATCGGCTCGACCCGGTCGGGGAAATAGACGCTGTTGCCCTTTTCGCGGGCCTCGCGGTCCAGGGCCGAGCCTGGGCGCACATAGGCGGCGACATCGGCGATGGCCACCCAGACGATCCAGCCATCCACATTACCGGCGTCCGGATCGGGATGGGCATAGACGGCGTCGTCGTGGTCGCGGGCGTCGACAGGGTCGATGGTCACGAACGGCAGGTCTCGCAGGTCGTCGCGGCCCTCCAGGGTCGGCGGCTTGGCGGCGGAGGCTTCGGCCTCGGCCTCTTCGGAGAAGCCGACCGGGATGCCGTGGCTGTAGATGGCGATCAGCGAGGCGGCGCGCGGATGGTCCTCGCGGCCAACGACCTCCAGCACCTTGCCCATCTTGGGGCCGTATCGGCCGGAGGCCGAGCCCACCTGAGCAAGAACCAGATCGCCGTCCTTCAGGTCCTTGGCTTCCTGTTCGTTGAGGACCAGAACTTCCTTGGACTTGCGATCGACGGGCTCGACGCGGATCTCGCGGCGATGCTTGCGGATGACGCCGAGGATCTTGTGGGCGCTCTGGCCTAGCCGCTTGATCAGCCGGGCTTCCATCTCGCCGTTTTCGAGGCGCTCGAAGCGCACCAGCACCCGGTCGCCCATGCCCGGCGCGCCGCCGGCATTGTCGTTGCGGGCGGGCGACAGGCGCACCAGCGGCGCGTCCTCGCCGGCCTTGGTCAGCCGCACGAACATGTCGCCGTCATTGTCGCGATCGACCACGTCGGCCACGCCCACGGGCGGCAGCGAGCCGGCTTCGGCGAAGCCCTTGCGGCCGCGCTTGCCCAGGTCGCCCTGGGCCTCCAGTTCGCGCAGCATCTCGCGCAGGGCCCGGCGGTCGGCGCCCTTCAGGCCAAAGTGGCGGGCGATGTCTGCCTTGCCGGATTCGCCGGCGCTGCGCAGGAAGGCCAGCAGGGTCTCGCGATCCGGCAAACCGGCGGGCGGCTTGGGAGCGGCGGGGAATTTCGAGGACTTGGGCGTGCGCGGTTTGGCCATGTGCTGGGATAACCCGGCAGCGGGGCGAAAGGCCAAGGGAAAGACGCTCGAACCCGTCGTGATTTGCTCGGCGGGTGCTCACCAGGCGGAAAGGGCGGGTGGCCCGATCAAGCCGGCGCGTAGGTCAACCTGATCACGTCCTCGCCAATTCGGTCGCTGGCGACAAAGCGGAGCGGCGGCCTGGGACCGGCGAAAAAGGGCGAGCCATGACCCAGCACAACGGGGTGAAGGTAGATGCGATACTCATCGATCAGACCAAGATCGCCCAGGCTCCGCTCGCCAACGAGCGTCGCCTTCAGCCCCCCGATCACCGTCTCGAGGTCATTCCCGACAAGCGTGGCGTTGGGACCGACCGACTTCAACGAGCGAGACACGACCCATTTGTGCTGGCTCCGCCACGCCGCCGCGAAGTCGCGCCGCGCCGCGTTCCACTCGGGATGCTCCTCGTCCCAATAGCGCATGATCTCATAGAGGCGGCGCCCGTACACGCTGCCTGCCTGGTCGCGCGCCTGGTCGATAAAGTGACGGAAGAGCGTAGGGTCCGGCCCAAACGCCATGTGATCGACATAGCCGTCCAGCGACTGGTTCATTCCGAAGACGAGCTTGGCCATGCCGCAAATCTCCGCGCCGGGGTCTTCGAAGAGCTTGAGCTTAGGTTGCGCGGGAATGAAGCTGGACACAATCGCGCGCGGCGCTTTGGCTGACCGATGACCAGAGGTCAGGCTCCGACCCTAGTCGGCCTTCAAGCGCGTCGCCAAGCGTAGGTCACGTCCGGCATCTTTTCTTCATTCCGCTCGCCATTGGTGAGCTCCTCCACCGTGAACCCATGACGTTCGTAAAGCGACCGAGCCCGGAGGTTGGATTGGAAGGTGTACAGCCTGAGTTCGGATTGCTGTTGCTGGGCTAATTCTACCAAGGCGCTTCCGATCCCGCGCCGATGGAAGTCTGGGTCCACGTAGAGGTGATCGATCCAGCCGGGCAGCAATGCCAGGTGTCCCCGCAGTAAGTTGGCCTCGAAAGCTCCCCATACGGGACCGTCGACCATAACGTGATCGCGATAAAGCACAGCAAATTCTTCGGGGGAGTGTAGCGTTGTATCGTATCCAGGAATAAGCGCTCCGGCTCTTCGATGAAGCTCGGCTGCGTCTTCAGCTTCATGGCTCGCCAGAAGGCGGATAGTGATCATGGCTTAACGTAGCCTCGACCGGGTTGGGCACCAAGGTCGGCTTTTCACCCTTGTCAGCCATTCTGCTGGTCTGCTCTGGGCGAAGACGGCAAGGTCCGTTCCCCGCACAGATACCGGCTTCCGCTAGCGACCATTTGCAGACATCAATGCAATTGGTCAGTCACCAGATTGACTTGAGCTTGCTCTGGCTGACTTTTGGCTACGCGGTCGCACTGATATCACAAACTCTTTTTTGGAAGAGCTTATGACCAACCATATCATTCTAATGACGCTACGCCTTGCACCTGATCGTATGGCGGATTTCCAATCCATGATGGAACTAGAAGCGCCGATGACGCGCGCCTTTGAGGGATGTGATCTATTCGAGATCTATGCCACTGGCGTGGTGGGTGAGGTTCTGTTCCTTGAGCATTGGCGATCCGAAGAACACTCCAGACGCTACAATCAATGGAGATTAGACCGAGGCGATATGGACCGACTGGGATCGTTCTTCACCGCATCGCCAACAACGATCACTATGGAGCGCATCGCTCCGAAGCAATAGTTCTCAACTGCAGCCTCGGGTCGCCAGGCCCGCGTGCGCGATAGCCCGCAACCACTTGTTGCGGAGGCGAAAAGGTCCGAGTTTTGGGACATGAGGCGGAGGTTACGCGGCCCGATTGTTTTGCCAAATTGGCCCGGGCTGCCCGAAAAGGATGACATGTGTTCGCGATCTCGCCTCTGTTGCTGCGACGTACTTAGCCGCCTCCCAGGAGCGCGGGCTTCCGCCCCCTTTGGGGCCCCTTCCTGAAGACATCGATCCCTGCGCCGGAGCCCGGTGGCTGCCCGCGAACGCGAGGCTTCTGAGGCGATATCATGTTCGAATATCAACCGACGCTGAATGGCGGGCTGATCTCCCTGCGGCCCGCACGACTCGACGACTGGGAAGGACTGTTCGAGGTGGGCCGCGACCCCGACGTCTGGGCTAGCCTTCCTCACCTGCAGCTCCATTTGGAGGAGAAGTTCCGCGCTTACTTCCTCGATGGACTTGCTTCAGGCGGGGCCCTCGTCGCGGCTACGCGTGACAGTGAAAGAATTATCGGGTGGTCGCGTTACTCAAGCCAGTTCGTCGGCAGGCGCGAGATGGAGGTCGGCTGGACCTTCCTCGGGTGCGCCTATTGGGGTGGGCGCTACAACGGTGAAATGAAACACCTGATGCTGGCGCACGCCTTCTTGTTCGTCGAGCGCGTGATTTTCCGTATCCGGGAGACGAACCTCCGGTCACGCCGGGCGGCGGAGAAGATCGGTGCGAAACAATTGCCCGATCGAAAAGTCCAGGGATCCGACAACGCTCCCCCGATCCTTTTCTACGCGATCAACCGTGGCGAACTCGCTGCCGACCACCTGCTGATGGCCTAAGCGCTTGGACAACGGTGACGTCCGACTCCCACCCAAGTCGAACCATCGGCATGTCCGCTCTGGGCGACGGCGCCTTCCCGGTGGTGGATCAGTAGAGGTCTTCGATCGACCGGGGCGGCGGCTGCTGGGCAGGCGGAGCCGTGGTGGACGGCGGCGCGGCCTCGGAGGGCGCGGGCGGGGCTTCGATCACGGCGACGGGGGCCTCGATCTCGGCGGTCTTGACCTCGACAGCCTTGACCTTGGGCTTTTCAGGCGGCGGGGGCTCGTAGAGCGGCGCCGGGGCCGCGTCCTTGACCGGCACGCCCGACACCTCGGCCAGGGGCGCGGTCGAGGCTGCGGTGTTGGACTTGCCGGCCTTCAGCGCATTGGTCAGGCCCATGGCGAAGCCCAGGCCGCTGATCAGGATCAGGGCCGAGACCACGATGGACAGGGGCAAGGGGCGCTCAAGAGACGTCATGCCTGCAATCTAACCCCGGATCTCGATCATGGGTAGGGTCAGGCCTCTGTCTCGGTGGGGGCCTTGGCCGGCTTCTTGGCGGCGGCCTTCTTCGGAGCCGCCTTCTTTGCGGCAGGCTTTTTCGCTGGGGCCTTTTTGGTCGGAGCAGCGCCGTCTGCAGCCGCCTTTGCCTTGGCGGGGGCCTTGGCGGGAGCCTTCTTGGCGGCAGTCGTCTTTGGGGCCTTCTTCGCCGGCTTCTTGCCGCCGCCCTTGGCGACGCGTTCGGCCAACAGGACCACGGCCTCGGCCAGGGTCAGGGCGGCCGGGTCGGCGCCCTTGGGCACATTGGCGTTGGTGTCGCCGTGCTTGATATAGGGACCAAAGCGGCCCGACAGCACCTTTACCGGCTTGCCGTCCTCGGGGTGGACGCCCAGATCGGCCAGGGCCGCAGCCTGACCACGCTGCGGACGCCCGCCGCCGGCCCGCTTGTCGGCCAGCAGGGCGACAGCGCGGTTCAGGCCGATATCGAACACCTCTTCCGGGTTTTCCAGATTGGCGTAGGTGCCCTCGTGCAGCACGAAGGGCCCGAAGCGGCCAAGGCCGGCGGTGATCTTCTTGCCGTCGTCGGGGTGCATGCCGACTTCGCGCGGCAGGGCCAGCAGGCGCAGGGCCTTTTCCAGATCGACGGCGGCCGGGGTCCATCCCTTGGGCAGGCTGGATCGCTTGGGTTTGTCGCCACTTTCCGCCGCTGGCGGTTCTTCGACATAGGGACCAAAGCGGCCGTTCTTCAGCCACACCGAGCGACCGGTCTCCGGGTTGATGCCCAGCTCCTTGTCGGCGGCTTCGGCCTCGCCTTCGCCCTCCGAGGAGGTGGCGAGCTGGCGGGTGAACCGGCATTCCGGATAGTTGCTGCAGCCGATGAAGGCCCCGAACTTGCCGACCTTCAAGGACAGCTGACCGCTACCACAGGTGGGGCAGATGCGCGGATTGGAGCCGTCGCCCTTGTCGGGGAAGATGTGCGGACCCAGCGCGTCGTTCAGGGCGTCGAGCACATTGGTGACGCGGAGCTCAGCGATCTCGCCGACGGCGGCGGCGAAGTCCTTCCAGAAGTCGCGCAGGAACTGTTTCCAGTCCAGCTTGCCGTCCGACACCAGGTCCAGCTGCTCTTCGAGGCCCGCCGTGAAGTCGTATTCGACATAGCGGCGGAAGAACTGCTCCAGGAAGGCGGTGACCAGGCGGCCCTTGTCCTCGGGGATGAAGCGGTTCTTCTCCATCTTCACATATTCGCGGTCGCGCAGCACGGTCAGGACCGAGGCGTAGGTCGACGGACGGCCGATGCCCAGCTCTTCCATCTTCTTGACCAGGCTGGCTTCCGAATAGCGCGGGGGCGGTTCGGTGAAGTGCTGGTCGGCGCGGGCGTCGATGACCTTGGCGCTGGCGCCGTCCTCGATCATCGGCAGGCGGGCGCTGTCCTCGTCGCCGTCGTCGTCGCGGCCTTCTTCATAGACGGTCAGATAGCCGGGGAAGAGCACGACCTGGCCGGTGGCGCGCAGGCCGGTCTGGCCGTCGTGGCTTTCGATGTCGACCGTGGTGCGCTCGATGCGGGCGCTTTCCATCTGGGAGGCGATCATCCGCTTCCAGATCAGTTCGTACAGGCGGCCCAGATCCGGTTCCAGGCGCAGCGAGCCGGGATTGCGGCCCAGGCTGGTCGGGCGAATGGCTTCGTGCGCCTCCTGGGCGTTCTTGGCCTTGACCTTGTAATAGCGCGGCGTCTCGGGGACGTAGTCCTTGCCATAGACATTGCCGATCACGTCGCGGGCTTCCGCGATGCCCTCGGGGCCGACCGACACGCCGTCGGTCCGCATATAGGTGATCAGGCCGACGGTCTCGCCGCCGATGTCGATGCCTTCATACAGCTTCTGCGCGGCCTGCATGGTGCGCTGGGCGCTAAAGCCCAGCTTGCGCGAGGCTTCCTGCTGCAGGGTCGAGGTGGTGAAGGGCGGGGCGGGCGAGCGCTTGCCGGGTTTCTTTTCGACAGCGGCGATCTTGAACACAGCCTTTTCGACCGCCGCCTTGGCGGCCAGGGCCGAGCCTTCGTTGTTCAGGTCGAATTTGGTGAGCTTCTTGCCTTCGTGCTTGATCAGGCGGGCCAGGAACGGATCGGCGCCGGCCGAGACGTCGGCGTCGACGCTCCAGTATTCCTGGGTCTTGAAGCGCTCGATCTCCATCTCGCGCTCGACGATCAGCCGCAGACAGACCGATTGAACCCGGCCGGCCGAGCGGCTGCCCGGCAGCTTGCGCCAGAGCACCGGCGAGAGGGTAAAGCCGACGAGGTAGTCGAGAGCGCGGCGGGCGAGGTAGGCCTCAACCAGCTCCATGTCGATGTCGCGCGGATTTGCCATCGCCTCCAGCACCGAGGCCTTGGTGATGGCGTTGAAGGTGACCCGCTGGACGATCATGCCTTTGACCGCCTTCTTCTTCTGAAGGACTTCCAGGATGTGCCAGCTGATCGCCTCGCCTTCGCGGTCGGGGTCGGTGGCCAGGATCAGGCGGTCGGCCCCCTTCATCGCGTCGACGATGTCGGAAACGCGCTTTGACGACTTGGCGTCGATCTCCCAGCTCATCGCGAAGTCGTTGTCGGGCTCCACCGAACCGTCCTTCGACGGCAGGTCGCGAATGTGACCATAGGAGGCGAGAACCGTGTAGTCGGACCCGAGATACTTGTTGATGGTCTTGGCCTTGGCCGGGCTCTCGACGACGACGACGTTCATTACGACTCTTGTACCTGGGGGAAGGATCGCCCGGGAGGCGAGCGCCGGGAAAGTGGGGGCGCGACGGGGTGTCTGTCAACGCAGCCCGTACAAACGGCGCCGTTTCCCGTCATTTGGTAGCCGATTGTTAAGGCTGGCTGGGTGATGATGGATACTGAACCCAACCCTTTCGGCGCTTATGCAAGTTTCGAGCATCAACCGGATCGCCACCGAGGCCTATGTCTCGCCGATCCAGCCCGTCAAGCCGGTGACGTCCAACGCGGAGCGCGCGCAGATCGCCGACCGCCTGCGCGACGCCGTGCGCGCAGCGCCGGCTCGGGGTACGGGGTTGATGGTGGATCTGAGCATCTAGAGCCCTTTCCGACCTGATGGCTTCATCAGGGTCGGGCGAAAAGAGCTCTAAATCAGAAGTTTAGAGCATTTTTCGATCCGATAACCGTTTCACACTTATCGGAAAATGCTCTAGGCGGTCAGGCCGCGTGGCCGTTGATCAGTCGGCGCATGACTTCCGGATCCCGAGCAATAGCATTCAGGAGCGCCCGGGCCGGCGCATCGGGTCGGCTGCGCTCCTGTTCCCAGTCACGAACGGTCGCCAGCGGTAGCTGAAACGCCGCCGCGAATTCGGCCTGGGTCATGCCGACCCGCTGGCGAATGCCCTTGACGATATTGACGCGCTTGGCGCGAGCCAATTGTTCCTCGGTCATCGGCAGCGCGTCCGGGTCGGACAGCGCCGCCGCCGTGATCTCCTCGTCGGTCATGGACTGGATGCGGACCCAGTCGGTCTTTCCGCGTGGTCGATCAGTCAGTGTCATGACGAAGATACCTCATGCGTTCCAAGCGCGTGGCTGGCCTGGCCGAGATGATCCTGTAGTGATCCTCGGCGTGTGAGACGGTGACGACCAGCAATATGTCCCCGAAGCACGCGCCGGTGATCTGGACGCGCTCTTCGCCGTAGTCGAGGCGATCATCGACAATCTCAATGCGTCGCGGATCAAGGACGGCGTATCGGGCATCTTCCAAGGCTATGCCGTGCTTGACGAGATTGCTCCGCGCCTTCTCCAAATCCCATTCAAACTCAACAGCAATGGCACTGGTAATCCGTACCTATTGCAATTGGGCGATGCCGGCGCATCAGGCGCCCGACACCATCCCGCCACTCAGCAGGAGCGCCCGCTCGGCCAGAGCCAGTTCGACCAGCGCCGCCATCACTGCCGAGGTCGGAGCGCCCGTCGCACGGACCAGTTCGTCGCGAGACACGCCCGTTGGCGACAGCAGGGCGGCCAGCTGTTCGCGCAGGGCGTCGAAATCGACGTCCGTTTCGGGTTCCACGTCATAGGTCCGATCGTGTTCGCGAAGGTGGGTGTGACCCGAGAGGGAACGCAGCACGTCCTCGGCGCTCTCGCACAGGATCGCGCCCTGCCGGATCAGATCATTGGGTCCTTTGGCGCGGGGATCCAGCGGCGAGCCAGGCACTGCGAAGACGTCTCGGCCCTGTTCGGCGGCCAGGCGGGCGGTGATCAGCGAGCCGGACTTCAGCTCTGCCTCGACCACCACGACACCCAGCGACAGGCCCGAGATGATGCGGTTGCGGCGCGGAAAGTCCTTGGCCTGGGCGCGGCGGTCGGGCGCGCTTTCGGAGACCACGCAGCCTTCAACGGCGAGGCGGGTATGGAGCGACGCATGTTCGGGCGGATAGATGTCGCTGACACCGCCGCCCAGCACGGCGACCGAGCCTGTGCGCATTGAGCCCTCATGGGCCGCGCCGTCCACGCCGCGCGCCATGCCGCTGACGATGACGTGGCCGGCCTCGCCCAGTTCGGCGGCCAGCTGACGGGCAAAGCGCTGGCCGGCGGCCGAGGCGATGCGGGCTCCGACGATGGCGACGCTGGGCTGGGGCAGCAGTTCGGCGCGGCCGAGCGCCCACAGCACCGGCGGCGGCGGATCGAGGGCGGCAAGGCGGGCGGGGAAGTCCGGCTCGCAGCCGCACAGCAACCGGGCCCCCATGGCCGCGCCGGTTTCCAGTTCGCGCTCGATCACGTCACGGGGCGGCGGGGTCAAAGACGTGGCGCGACCGCCGCTGCGGGAGAGGTCGGGCAGGGCGCTCAGGGCCCGCTCGGGCGTGCCGTAGCGGGTCAGCAGATGGTCGAAGGCGACGGGGCCGACCGTCTCGGTGCGCGCCAGCCGAAGCCAGGCCAGGCGCTGGATGTCCGAGAGGCGGCCCAGAGTCATGCAAAAACCAGGGTCATGCGGGATCGGGCTTGTTCTTGTTGCCGCCGATCCTGGGCTCTTGCCCCTTCAGCAGGCGGGCGATGTTCTCGCGGTGGCGAACGAAGATCAGCACGGCCATGAACAGGGCCAGCACCAGCATGGCATAGGGCTGGTCTGTCGCCAGGGCGAACGGCGCGGCCAGGGCGGCGGCGGTCAGGGCGGCCAGCGAGCTGATGCGGAACAGGGCCGCCATGGCAAGCCAGGCGATGGCGGCCAGCACGCCCACAGGCCATGCGGCGGCCAGCAACACGCCATAGAAGGTGGCCACGCCCTTGCCGCCCTTGAACTTCAGCCACACCGGAAAGAGGTGGCCGAGGAACGCCGAGCCGCCCGCCAGGGCGACAATGGCGGCGGTGTCGTTCGTCAGCCAGCGGGCCAGCAGCACGGCCAGCACGCCCTTGCCGGCGTCGCCGATCAGGGTGATGGCCGCCAGGTCCTTGCGACCTGAGCGCAGCACATTGGTCGCCCCGATATTGCCGGAGCCGATCTTGCGGATGTCGCCCGCCCCGCCCAGTCGCATGGCGATCAGGCCAAATGGGATCGAGCCGAGGAGGTAGCCTCCGACCACGGCGATACCGAGCGTGAGATAGACGGCTTGAGCGAGATCTTGCACGTTTCGACCCTAAGGCGAGTTGCGCGCGATTTCAACCGCTACGCAAGAGTTGCGAGTGGGGAAGGTGTAGCAGCAGACTCGGGGCGGGGGCAAAACGCGCCGCTGATCCTTCTCCCCTTGCGGGAGAAGGTGGCCGCGGAGCGGACGGATGAGGGGTCCACTCGATCTGTCCGCGCGACCCCTCATCCGTCGCCTTACGGCGACACCTTCTCCCGCAGGGGGAGAAGGGCGGGTCTCTACCCCTCGGCCCGGTGCACAACCCGCCCATCGACCAGCGTCATCAGCACCTGTCCCTGCAGCCGCCGGCCGTCAAACGGCGAGTTCTTGGACTTCGACAGCAGCTTCCCGGCATCCACGATGATCGGCGCGTCGATGTCGCACAGCACCAGGTCGGCCGGCGCGCCGGGCGCGATGCGGCCGCCGCGCAGGTTCAGTAGCTCAGCAGGGGCCAAGGTCACCGCGCGGATCAGATCCACAAGCGGTAGGCGTTCGTCGTGATAGAGCGACAGCAGGGCCGGCAGCAGGGTTTCGACGCCGATGGCGCCTGGCGCCGCCTCGTCGAACGGCAGGCGCTTGTCCTCGGCCGGGGCGGGGGCGTGGGCGCTGACGACGATGTCTATCAGACCCGATGCGAGCGCTTCGATCAGTGCCTGTCGGTCGTCCTCGCCACGTAGGGGCGGGGTGACCTTGGCAAAGGTTCGGTAGTCGCCGATGTCCAGCTCGTTGAACGACAGGTGGTTGATCGACACGCTGGCGTGCAGACGCAAACCGCGAGCCTTGCCGCGCGCCAGGGTCTCCAGCGCGCCGGCGCTGGTGATCTGGTCGACCAGCAGGCGGCCGCCGGTGGCCTCCAGCAGCGCGATGTCG
The DNA here is from genome assembly GCF_049895765.1 of Caulobacter sp. DWR1-3-2b1. Lineage (NCBI taxonomy): Bacteria > Pseudomonadati > Pseudomonadota > Alphaproteobacteria > Caulobacterales > Caulobacteraceae > Caulobacter > Caulobacter sp. DWR1-3-2b1. The sequence goes on along the minus strand of NZ_JAFCSZ010000020.1, from coordinate 24,672 downwards.
CGCTCCAGCATGATCTGCTCGGCCATCGGCGAGATCGAGGGCAGGCCCATCCGGCCAGCAAATTCGCCGCTGATCGCGGCCCCGCCCTTGGCCAGCCACATGTCCATCGGACGGTGGGCCAGCAGGGTGTCGAAGCCCTTGGCGTAGGTCAGGATGCGCTGAAACACCTTGGAGTCGACGATCGGCTTGTCGGCGTCGGTGATGTAGACGCAACCTGCCTCGCGCATCAGACCGATCTCGGCCATCTGCTCGCCGCGCAGGCCCTTGGTCGCCGCGCCAGCGCACAGGATGCGGGCGCTGTCGATGTCGCGGGCCCGGCGCAGGATGAAGTCAACCACGCTGGGATCGTCGATGGCCGGGTCGGTGTCGGGTTGGACGACGATCGAGGTCACGCCACCGGCGGCGGCGGCGCGAGCGGCCGAGGCCAGGGTTTCCTTGGTCTCGGCGCCGGGCTCGCCGGTCTTGACCCGCAGGTCGATCAGGCCCGGCGCCAGCAGGGCCCCGCCACAGTCGATAACCCGGACGCCCTTGGTGAGCTTGCCGAACTCGCGGCCCTTGGCGACGTCGGCGATCACGCCCTCGGAGACGATGACCCCGCCAGGGCCGTCATAGCCGCTCTCGGGATCGACCAAGCGGGCATTGGTGAAGGCCAGCGGCTGGGGGGCGTTCATTGGTCGGCCTCCAGGCGCGTGGCGAGGCTGGTGAGAACCGCCATCCGGGCGGCGACGCCCATCTCGACCTGGTCCTGGATCAGGCTGACGGCCGGATCGTCGGCGACGTCGCTGTCAATCTCCACGCCCCGGTTCATCGGGCCGGGGTGCATGACCTTGGCGCCCGGCGCGGCGCGGGCCAGTTTTTCGCGGTCCAGGCCATAGAAGCGGAAATATTCGCGGGTCGAGGGCACGAAGCCGCCCTGCATCCGCTCCAGCTGCAGGCGCAGCATCATCACCACGTCAACACCGGCCAGGCCCGACTTCATGTCGTGGTGGACGGTGACGCCCCAGCGCTCGGCCTGGGCCGGCATCAGGGTGGCGGGGCCAACCAGCCTCACGCTGGCGCCAAGGGTGTGCAGCAGGGACACGTTGGAGCGGGCCACGCGGCTGTGCAGCACGTCGCCGCAGATCGCCACCGTCAGGCCCGAAACCCGGCCAAAGGCGCGGCGGATCGACAGGGCGTCCAGCAGGGCCTGGGTCGGGTGTTCGTGCTGACCATCGCCGGCGTTGATGACATGGCCGCTGACCTTCTGGCTGAGCAGGGACGCCGCGCCTGACGAAGCGTGGCGCACCACCAGCAGGTCGGGCCGCATGGCGTTCAGGGTCACGGCGGTGTCGATCAGGGTTTCGCCCTTGGTGATCGACGAGGTGCGCGGGCTCATATTGACGACGTCGGCGCCCAGGCGCTTGCCGGCGATCTCGAAGCTGGACTGGGTGCGGGTGCTGTTCTCGAAGAACAGGTTCATCAGCGTCCGGCCCTTGAGCAGGTCCAGCGACTTGGAGGTCTGGCGGTTGAAGGCGACGAAGGCCTCGGCCAGGTCCAGCAGGTCGGCGGCTTGCGGGGCGTTGAGGTCGCCGGCGGACAGGAAATGGCGCTTTGGGAACGCAAAGGCGCGGGCGCGGATCGCGTCGAGGGCGACGCGGGCGGGATCATGGGGCTTGGCCGTCATGAAACGGTGTCTTAGGCGGCTTTGCCGGGAGAGGGAAGGTGGAGGGTGCGACCATGGGGATCGGGATCGCGCTATCCCCGGATGGGCACGGGGATCGGCGTCTAAGTCCTCCCCTAACGGGGGAGGAGATCGCGAAGCGATCGGAGGGGGAAGTCCCGCTGAATCAATGCGGTGTTCCCCACCGGCCTTCGGCCGCCTCCCCCTTCAGGGGGAGGACCCAGACGGGCATCCCGACAATCGACGCAGCCGCCATAAAACCTCCTGTATTCTTGACCCACCTCGTCGCAGGGGAAGGGCGCAAGGCCAGCGACCGATGCGGCGGCGGGGGGTGATCGAGCGGGGCTGGGGTCGAGGGGGATACTCGACCGGTCCGGGGATCCTGGCGTTGCAGGACCCGCCCGCCGTTGGCGTGGATGGAGACAAACAGGCGTGATAGTCCGCAAGGGCCCGTCTGCTCCGACCGTCGAGCGGTTCCGGAAACGGAACGGCTCGGCTCCCGGTAAGGCCTCAACAGGGCCACCCGACGGGACGCTGATAGATAACGGTCGCGCGGAGCGGACGGCTTCGTCGAAACGGTTATTTCTATTCAACTCCGGACGTGGTCCGGACGCTCCGCGACCCTTCCACCAACTCGGCGGTTCCCGCGCGAGGCTGCGAAGCCGTGTCGAAGATCCTCTCCTCGTGGGAGAGGTGTCGGCGAAGCCGACGGAGAGGGGATGCCATGAACGCCTCGCGACTTCCCCCTCCGGTCGCTACGCGACCACCTCCCCCTTCAGGGGGAGGATCTGCCGATCAAACCTTGCCCGCCGCTTCCCGTATCCCCCGCATCCGCTCCAGCGCGCCCTGCAAAATCCAGCCAGCGGCCATCTTGTCGACCACCTCGGCGCGGCGCTTGCGGTTGACGTCATGTTCCTCGATCAGCACCCGGGTCACGGCGGCGGTGGAGAGGCGCTCGTCCCAGAAGGTGATCGGCACGTGCGGCTGCAGACGCAGCAGGTTGCGGCCCAGCGCCCGGTTGGACTGGCAGCGGACGCCCTCGGTGCCGTCCATGTTCATCGGCAGGCCAATGACGATCCCGGCCGCCTTGCGGCTGCCCATCAGCTGGAACAGGGTCGCGGCGTCCTCGCTGAACTTGGTTTTCCTGATCAGGGCCAGGGGGCTGGCGACCGTCAGGGTGACGTCGGAGACGGCCACGCCGATGGTCTTCTCGCCCGGATCCAGCCCGACAATCGGCAGGTAGTCGGGGAGAGCGGCGGCGAAGTCTTCAATGTCGAGAACGGGCATCGCTCCTCATAACACGGGGAGGCGCCCTCCAAACAAGGGAACCCCTACAAACAAGGCCCCCCTCCGAAGCAGGGAACCCTTGTCAAAGCGCCCCTCTGACGGCTAACCCACGCGCTTGGAATTCAGGAGGCCCCCATGGCCATTGATGTCGCCACAGTGCGCAAGGTCGCGCGGCTCGCGCGGATCGCTACGCCCGAAGATCGTCTGGAGCCCTTGGCCCAGGAACTGAACGGCATCATGGCGTGGATCGAGCAGTTGGCCGAGGTCGACACCGATGGTGTTGAGCCGCTGACCAGCGTCGTGGGCGCCGGCGCCCCGTTGCGCGACGACGTAGTGACCATGGGCGGCGACGCCTCGATAATCACCTCCAACGCCCCCAAGTCCGTCGACGGCTTCTTCGTCGTGCCCAAGGTTGTCGAATAATGAGCGCCCCCAACTCCACCTCATTGACTTCCCTGACCCTTAAGGGCGCAATGGATGGCCTGGAAAAGGGTGAATTCAGTTCGGTCGAGCTGACCACGGCCCATATCGAGGCCATCGAGGCCGCGCGCGCTCTGAACGCCTTCATCGTCGAAACGCCGGAGCAGGCGCTGTCGATGGCCGCCGCCTCGGACGCTCGCCGCGCGCTTGGCGTGGCCGGTCCGTTGGACGGCGCGCCGCTGGGCGTCAAGGATCTGTTCTGCACCCAGGGCGTCCAGACCACGGCCGCCTCAAAGATCCTCGAAGGCTTCGTCCCCGAATACGAATCTACCGTCACCAGCCAGCTGTGGCGCGATGGCGCGGTGATGCTGGGCAAGCTGAATCTGGACCAGTTCGCCATGGGCTCGTCCAACGAGACCAGCGCCTATGGTCCGGTGACCAATCCCTGGCGCTCGACGGCCAGCAACAAGGCCCTGACTCCCGGCGGCTCGTCGGGTGGTTCAGCCGCCGCGGTGGCCGCCGACCTGTGCCTGGGCGCCACCGCCACCGACACCGGCGGCTCGATCCGCCAGCCGGCCGCCTTTACCGGCACGGTGGGGATCAAGCCGACCTATGGCCGCTGCTCGCGCTGGGGCGTCGTGGCCTTCGCCAGCTCGCTGGACCAGGCCGGCCCGATCGCCAAGACCGTCGAAGACGCAGCCCTGCTGTTGACCTCGATGTGCGGTCACGACCCCAAGGACTCGACCAGCCTCGACGTGCCGGTTCCGGATTTCAGCCAGTTTGTCGGCAAGTCGATCAAGGGTCTGAAGATCGGTATTCCCAAGGAATACCGTGTCGACAACATGCCGGCCGAGATCGAGAAGCTGTGGGAAGACGGCGTCGCCTGGCTGAAGGAAGCCGGCTGCGAGATCGTCGACATCTCCCTGCCGCACACCAAATACGCCTTGCCGGCCTATTACATCGTGGCCCCGGCCGAGGCGTCGTCGAACCTCGCCCGCTATGACGGCATGCGCTATGGCCTGCGGGCGCAGGGCGCCAATCTCACAGAGGTCTATGAAAACACCCGGGCCGAGGGTTTCGGTGACGAGGTCAAGCGCCGCATCATGATCGGCACCTATGTGCTGAGCGCCGGCTATTACGACGCCTACTACCTGAAGGCCCTGAAGGTGCGTCGCCGTATCGCTGAGGACTTCGACAAGGCCTGGGAGCGTTGCGACGCCATCCTGACCCCGACGGCGCCGTCGGCGGCGTTCGGACTGGGCGAGAACTCGAGCGATCCCATCGCCATGTACCTGAACGACGTGTTCACGGTGACGACCAATCTGGCGGGTCTGCCGGGTCTTTCGCTGCCGGCCGGCCTGGACGCCAACGGGCTTCCGTTAGGTCTGCAGATCATCGGGAAGCCGCTGGACGAGGGAACGGTGTTCTCGGTGGCCGGAGCGCTGGAAAAGGCGGCCGGCTTCAACGCCAAGGCTGCCCGCTGGTGGTGATCCAATAAAAAGGGCGGCCCCGCGAGGAGCCGCCCTTCTTCGCTACGCTCGATCCGTTACTGCGGATCGATCGGCGTGACCGGGGTCACGGTCAGTGTGGGGGCGACCGGAGCCGCGATCACGATCGGAGCCGGTTCTGGGGCCACCGCCGGCGCGGGCACCGTCGCGCTCACATTGGCTGAAGCCGTAGTGGCGTCGGGGGCCGTCACGGCTGCAGCGGGCGCGGCGCGGCGGGCGGCCGTGGCGCGAGGCGCGGCGCGGAGCCGAGCCGGGGCGGTGGCGAGCGGCACAGGTGAGGCGACGGCCGTTTGAACCGGTTCTGGAGCTGGCATGGCGGCTGGGGCCAGGGGCGGGGTCAGTGGCGCCGTGTCAGCGACAGCCATCTGTGCCGGCTTTTCGGTCAGGGCTGGCGCCTGATCCGGGCTAGCCATCATCGACCAGGCAAGGGCGCCGGCGGCGATCAGCACCACGGGAGCGCCAACCAGCAGCGCAAGATTGCTGGACGCTTTCTTCTGGGGGGTGCGAGCATAGACTGGCGCGGCGGGGAACAACGGTGAAGCATCCGTCGTAGCGGACACGGGCGCAGACCTGATCTCGGCGCGCGGACGGCTCGTATCGACAGTGTCGATAGAGTCGAGATTCAGGGTTTGATTAAAAGCGGGCATGATGTCCTCCTCAGCTTTATTTCTCAAGGAAGGTAACCGTTCGGCGCCGGCGAGGTTCCGCAGACCACGGAATGGCGCCGTTTCTGACAAGAAGGCGCCTTATTTGGTTTTGGCGCCGCGCTCGGGCGAGACAGCCCGAGGCATGGGGGCCAGCCTATCCGCCGGGGGCGCTGGCGCATTGGGTCGAAACCCTGCGGCCTAAGGGTTTTCGGCCATGGCGCGGTCGGTGTAAGAGAGGCGCATGACGCAAGATTCCAAAACCATTCAAGGTCGCACCGGTCCCTGGGAAATCGTTCTCGGCCTCGAGATCCACGCCCAGGTCGCCAGCAAGTCCAAGCTGTTCTCCGGCGCCGCCGTCGGTTTTGGCGCGGGCCCCAACGAGCAGGTGAGCCTGGTGGACGCGGCCATGCCCGGCATGCTGCCGGTGCTGAACGGCTTCTGCGTCGAGCAGGCGGTCAAGACGGGTCTGGGCCTGAAAGCGCAGATCAATCTGAAGAGCCGCTTCGACCGCAAGAACTACTTCTATCCCGACCTGCCGCAGGGCTATCAGATCAGCCAGTTCGACCAGCCGATCGTCGGCGAGGGCGTCGTCACCGTCGAACGCGACGACGGCACGACCTTCGACGTGCGGATCGAGCGCCTGCATCTGGAGCAGGACGCCGGCAAGTCGCTGCACGACCAAGATCCGAACGCCACCTATGTCGATCTGAACCGCGCGGGCACGGCGCTGATGGAGATCGTCTCCAAGCCCGACATGCGCACCTCGGAAGAGGCGGCATCCTATGTGAAGAAGATCCGCACGATCCTCGTCTATCTGGGCACGTGCGACGGCGACATGGACAAGGGCAACCTTCGCGCCGACGTCAACGTCTCGGTCTGCCGTCCCGGCGCCTACGAGAAGTTCCGCGAGACCGGCAGCCTCAGCCATTTGGGCACGCGCTGCGAGATCAAGAACGTCAACTCGTATCGCTACATCCAGCAGGCCATCGAGTACGAAGCCCGTCGCCAGATCGAGATCCTGGAAGACGGTGGCAAGATCGACCAAGAGACTCGTCTGTTCGATCCGACCAAGCTCGAGACCCGCTCGATGCGGTCCAAGGAAGAGGCGCACGACTATCGCTACTTCCCCGATCCGGACCTGCTGCCGCTGATCCTCGACGCCGACTGGGTGAAGAAGATCGAGGAGACCTTGCCGGAACTGCCAGACGCCAAGAAGGCCCGTCTGCAGAGCCAGTACGGCCTGTCGGCCTATGATGCCGGCGTGCTGATCATCGAGAGCGACCGCGCGGACTACTTCGAGGCCGCCGCGAAAGGGCGTGACGCCAAGCTGGTGTCCAACTGGGTGACCAACGAGCTGCTCTCCAAGCTGTCTTCGGGCGGTCACGAGATCGCTCAGTCACCGCTCCCCGCGTCGGATATCGCCCAGCTGGTCGAGCTGATCGAGAATGGCACGATCTCGTCGAAGATCGCCAAGGAGGTCTTCGAGCACATGTGGGCCGGCGAAGGGCGTCCGGCCGAGATTGTCGAGAAGCGCGGCCTGGTCCAGATCAACGACACCGGCGCCATCGAAGCGGCCATCGACGCCCTGATCGCGGCCAATCCCAACAAGGCCTCGGCCGTGAAGGAAAAGCCTCAGGCGATCGGCTGGTTCGTCGGTCAGGTGATGAAGGAAACAGGCGGCAAGGCCAATCCCGCCACCGTAAACGAACTGCTGAAGTCCAAGCTGGGCCTGTAGCGGTCAGAGGCCAAAGACACCCCGGAGGTCTCCTCCGGGGTGTCTTGTTTCTCAGCCGCTAGAGCCCTTTCCGACCTGATGGCTTCATCAGGGTCGGGCGAAAAGGGCTCTAAATCAGAAGTTTAGAGCATTTTTCGATCCGATAACCGTTTCACACTTATCGGAAAATGCTCTAGTAGCGGCCGCCGATCACGTCAAAGATCAGGCCATTGGCGATCGCCGCCAGCACATAGTCGTCGCCGGTGCGGTACCAATAGTAGCCGCGGGGCGGGGCGCGCAGGCGATAACGCCCGTAGTCGTGCACCACATAGCCACGGTCCCGGTAATAGGGCGGCAGATAGGCCCCGCGCCGCCAGGACTCGTAGCCTGGGCGATAGCCCGGGCGTCCATAATAGGCGACCGGCGGCGCGCCGTAGTGGAAGCGGTTGTCGTAATAGTAGCCGTTGTGGCGGCCGCCGTCCCAGCGACCCCGCGCGTCCCGACGATCTTCGCGCCGATCACGGCGATCTTCGCGGCGATCCTCGCGATAGTCACGCCGATCTTCCCGGCGATCCCAGCGATCCTCGTGACGGTCCCAGCGGCCACGGTCCTGAGCGGACGCGTCGCTGGCCACGACGACCATGGGTCCGGCCACCGAAGCGATCGCGGCGATGGTGAGCAACAGACGTTTCATCTCGTCCACTCCTTCTCGTCAGGCGGATTTCACGCCGCCAAGTCCCTCGACCTTTGAAGCCATTTTCATTCGGTGCGGCTGAACCGAGCCTGAATGACCCTGTCAGACGAACGCGCTGTTTCCGCAGGGGCTCCCTTGGCGCGGAGCGATCCGGCGACCATGCTGAGTCCAACGCAGAGATTTCCGGGAAAGCAAACCGATGAACCGTCCTATCGAACTGCACTATTGGCCCACTCCCAATGGCTGGAAAATCTCCATCGCCTTGGAAGAGATGGGCCTGCCCTACGAGATGATCCCGGTGAACATCGGCAAGGGCGAGCAGTTCAAGCCTGACTTCCTGGCCATCAGCCCCAACAACCGCATGCCGGCCATCGTCGATCCGGACGGTCCAGACAGCCAGCCGATCTCGGTCTTCGAGTCCGGGGCGATCCTGCAGTACCTGGGACGCAAGACCGGTCAGTTCCATGGCGGGACCGAGCGGGACCGCGTCGATATCGACCAGTGGGTGATGTGGCAGATGGGCGGCCTGGGTCCCATGGCCGGCCAGACCCATCATTTCCGACAATACGCCCCCGCGATCATCAGCGATCAACGCCAGATCGCCTATGGAGCGGTCCGCTACACCAACGAGACCAACCGCCTCTATGGTGTGCTCGACAAGCAACTGGCGGGACGAGATTTCATCTGCGGCCAATTGTCCATTGCCGACTTCGCGTGCTGGCCGTGGGTTGTGCCGTACAAAAATCAGGGCATCGTCCTGGAAGACTTCCCGAACCTGAAGGCGTGGTTCGAAAGGGTCGGCGCCCGCGAAAGCGTTCAGAAAGGCTTCAAACTGGGGGCTGAACTGCGTTCTGGAGGGCTTCAGGCCTCGGGGAAGGCGGCAGAAGAGGCTCGAAAGATGCTCTTCGGACAGCGAGCGCGTTAACTCGCTGTATATAGGCGTTTACGCCGAGTAACACCCCTGAAGAAACCATGTATTCGTCCCTAAATTCATGATGTTGCGGCGCTTAACTATATATTCAGCGGCGGGGGACTTTTCTGCGTTCAGGCCTGTGATCCGACAAAATGTCAGAGGGGCCTGGAAGAGGAGAAGAAGCCATGATGATGAGCATCGAACCGCCGGCTGCCCACGTGCTGCCGCTGCCGACCCCCGAGTCCTCCGGCGACGAACTGTTCCGCATGGGCCTGCTGTATTCGACCGGTCAGGGCGGCGCCCCCGTCGACTACGTCTCGGCGCATATGCTGTTCAACCTGGCGGCCATGCGCGGTTCGGTCGAAGCCAAGGTCTATCGCAAGGAACTGTCGCAAGAGATGGCCAGCGAAGACGTCGCCGAAGCCCAGCGCGCCGCGCGCGAATGGCTGGCCCACGGCTGAATCCGGTTTCCGGGTTCAGCGTCCGGCCTTCGACGCCGAAGGCTACTTGCCGACGCCGTTGATCGCGTAGCTGAAGTTAAGCGGCAGCAGTTCGCGGAAATACTGCTGCATGAACAATCCCGTCTCGGCTGCGCCGCTGCGCGGCACATAGACGATGTCGAACCGGCGAAGCGGAATCAGGTCCACGCCGCCGGGATTGGTCATCCCCTTCAGAAGATCCGCCGTGCGCAGCATGGCGCGACCGTCCGGGCCGCGACGAATGATCACGACCTGGCTACGCTTGGAAGAGGTCTTGAAGCCGCCAGCCTGGATGACGGCGCGTAGCGCGTCCACGTCGCCCGGCATATCGTAGACGCCTGGATTGCCGACCTCGCCACCGACGAATACCTTCAGGGGCGTAGTGGCCTTGACCGACACCTGTACCTGCGGCCGCAACAGCTGGCTGCCATAGGCATCGGTGATCGCGTCTTCCAGCTCGAAGATCGAACGATCTGCAGCCATCACCGGCCCAAGCAGGGGCAGGACGATCCGCCCGTCTGGCTGGACGACGGCTGATTTGTTCAATTCCGAAGCGGAAGCCACGGTCACCTCGACCTCGTCGCCGGGATAGAACCGATAGGAAGGCTCCTGCTCGGTCCAGTCCGCATAGCCGATATTGGGGAAGTTCGCGCTCGGACGCGGAGCCGGCGTAAGAGGCTCGTGGTCCACGTGGCCGCAGGCGGTCACGCCGCTGCTCAAAAGCATGATGGCCAAGGCCGTCGAGAGATGCGTGCGCGGTTGCATGCGACAAGTCTTAACAGGAATGGGTAACGAAGCCTTAAGGGCGGGCGGACCAGTTTGAAGTCGAGAGTGAACCCTTCGGATTCGTATGTCGACGACGAGCGCCTGGACCAGTGTGCCGCATGATCCCCCGTCGCAACGCGACTGGGCGACGCGTGCGCGCTATGCGCCGACCGATTTCATCACCCTGTTGTGGCGCGAACGCTTCCTGATGTTGGGCGTGTTCGTGGTGATTGTGGTGCTGGGCTTTGCGTTTTCGACGACCCTGAAGAAGAACTACACCGCCCAATCCAGCCTGTTTGTCCGTCTGGGCCAGGAATATGTCTACGAGCCCCGGGCTGGCGACGCCGGCCGCGGAGCGGTTCCCGATGTCGATCAGGTGATCCAGTCCGAGGCCGAGATCCTGGGCAGCGGCGAGCTGCGCGAGCGGGTGATCCGCAAGATTGGTTTTGCCAATGTGTTTCCGTCGGAGGCCGCCAAGTACGCGGGCGCCACGCCGGAAGGTAAGCGCAAGCTGATCGCCCTGGGCCGCGACGCTATCGCGCGCAACCTGAAGATCGAGACCGCGCCCGACAATTCGATCATCCGCCTGTCGTATCAGAACGAACATCCCGAGATGGCCGAGAAGGTCCTCAACACTCTGCTCGAGGAATACTTGACCTATCGCCGGGGCCTGTTGATCGGCGCCGATGATCGCGTGCTGCAACGGCAGAAGGACATCTTCGAGCAAAAGCTCGAAGAGACCGACACCAGCTATCAGTCGTTCCTGAGCACCAACGACATCGGTGACTTCACCTCGCAGAAGGCCACGCTGACTCAGCTACAGAGCCAAGTCGAGCAGCAGAGATATTCCATCGAGGCTCAGCTTCAGGATCGCGTCGCCCGTCTGGCTTCGGTCTCGACCGAACTGGCGCGCACGCCGGCCGAGACCGTGCTCTATCGCGACTCCGACACCTCGGCGGCCGCGAAGCTCAACCAGTTGAAATTGGATCGCGAAGGCCTGCTCTCGCGCTATCGGCCGGACGCCAGCCCGGTCCGCGACATCGACGCCCAGATTGCTCAGCTCGAGAGGGGTATCGCCGCTGGCCGTACGGCCGGCGAAGGCGCGCGGCGCAGCGGCCCGAACCCGATCTGGCAGACCTTGCAGACCTCGCGCAACGACCTTAGCGCCGAAGTGGCGGCGCTGCGCGAGTCCCAGGCGACGGCCGTCCAGCAGGTCGCGGACGTCAACCAGCGCCTGATGCGCCTGGCCGAGCTGGAGCCGCAGTTCAACCAGCTGACCCGCGATCGCGATGTGCTGACGTCGAACGTCCGCGATTTCACCGTCAAGGAACAGCAGGACGAGGCTCAGCGACGGATGTCGTCGGAAAGCAGCGACAATATCCGTATCGTCCAGCGCGCCGTGGCGCCCTCGAAGGGCAAGAGCCTGAAGACGCCGATCCTGGCTCTGACGATCATGTTCGCAGCCTTCACAGCCCTTTGCGCGGGACTGGTCCGGATGTTCCTGCGCCCTGGCTTGCAGACGCCGGCCTCGGCCGCGCGGACCCTTAACCTGCCTGTGCTCGCCACCGCCGGCTACAAGCGCGCAGCCTAGTGTCGAGCCCTTTGCGGTGAGTGCTTTGGTCGCCTTTCGCGCGCCAAGGGAATGACGCTAGTTTGTAAGCCCTGAACGCGCGGCGATTCGACGGATGGTGGATTTGAACGCCGAGATGGCGGAGTTGTGGAGCTCACTGGGCGCGCCAGCGCCCGGGCGTCCGCACGTCATCCAGATCGTCGCCGCCCGGAGGGGCGAGGGGACTTCGACCATCGCCCGCGAACTGGCCCGCTTCACCGCCACCCGCGCTGGTCGCAAGACCTGGCTGGTGGACATGGACCTCGCAACCTCGTCGCAATTCCAGACGATGGCCTTGGATCCCCAGCGCTTCGGCGCCTTGGGACCGGCGGTAGCAGCGTCGCCTGACGGCTCAGCCTTCTTCACGGTGCAGCCGCCCGCGCCCCGGCCAGACGGCGGCGTCTGGCCCGACGCCAAGTATCTGGCCGCCCACAGCGTCGGAGGACCCCGTCTCTGGGTCACGCGCTTCAATCGCGACGCGTTGAGGGGACGTCAGAAGGTCCACATCATCCCCGGGGCGGAGTACTGGCAGGCCCTTCGCCAACACGCCGAGGTGATCGTCGTCGACAGTCCGTCGACTGATCGCTCCCAAGCGGCCCTGACCGTGGCCCAGCACATGGACCAGACTGTCATGGTTGTCTCCGCCCAGCAGCCCGACGTGAAACCACCAGCCCAGCTTCGGGACGCCCTAGCCACGGCCGGCGGTCGCTGCGCCGGCGTGTTCTTCAACCAGGCTTCGGTCGAGCCGCCAGCGTTCCTGCGAGCGATCCTCCCGTGACGGCGTCGGGGAGGGCGCCGCTCCTCCTGCCCCAGATCGCGATTTTCTGCGCCTCGGTCGCCATGCTGCTGCTCTACAGTGGGGGCTGGGCGCTGCCCTTGTTTGGCGAGAACGCCGACGAGTCGGCGGCGGGGTTCATGCGCGTGGCCTATCTGCCCGCCTATGCCGTCGGCTTCCTGCTGATCGCGCTCAATCCGCGAAACATGCTGCGCGTGCTGCTGCGCCAGCCGCTGCTGATCATCCTGATGCTGGTCGTGATCGGCTCGACGGCCTGGTCGATTGCGCCGGACGTCACAACGCGGCGCGCCTTTGCGGTGACCTGCACCACCCTGGGCGGCCTCGCCCTTGCCGCACGCTACAAGTGGGCCGAGCTGGCCGAGCTGGTGGGAGCCACGTTTATCGTCCTGATCGTCGGCAGCTTCGTGGCTGCTCTAGCGGTGCCCTCCATCGGCGTCATGACCGAGCTTTTCCCCGGGGCGTGGCGCGGCCTGTGGATGGAGAAGAATGGCCTGGGCGGGCTGATGGCGCTGGGTTTCTGTCTGCTTTCCGCTGCGGCTCTCCTCAACCCGCGACGGGCCAAGCTCTGGTGGCTATTCGCGGGACTGGCGCTGGTGCTGGTGCTGATGTCGACCTCCAAGACCTCCCTGATCTCGCTGGTGGTCGGTGGCGCAGCCTTGGCTTTCGTGCTCATCGCCAGGCGCAGCCCGGCGGCGGGTTCCGCGATCACTTGGACCGGCGTCGCCGGTGCCATGCTGCTGGGGGGCTTCCTCCTGGTCGCTTCGAACGTCTTCTTCGAGTTGCTTGGCAAGGACGCCACCTTGACCGGCCGCACCGAGATCTGGAGCGCGGCCATGCGTCAGATCGAGCAACGTCCCTGGACGGGCTATGGTTATGCCGCCGTGTGGGACGACAAGTCCGGTTGGGGTCCGTTCGCGTGGATCACCAAGGACGCCGGCTTCCAGGCTCACCATGCCCACAATTCCTGGATCGAGCAGTGGCTGGGTATGGGTATCATTGGCCTTGTGGCATGGGGGCTGTTTTACCTCCAGACCTTGGCCCTGGCGATCATCGCTGTATTCCGCGAGCGCGGGGCGTTGCTCGTCTTCCCGTTTCTGATGGTTTTCACCCTCGTGTCGCTGACCGAGAGCATAGCGGTGGTCTATAACGACTTCCGTTGGGCCCTTTTTGTGGCCTTCGCGGCCAAACTGGCCTTCTCGGATAGGCAACAAGAGCGCGGTTGACGCCGCGCCCGGCAATAGTTTTCAGTGGGCTCGCTGCGAGCGCTCCGTAGACGGAGGGTGTCGAAGGGTCAGAGCCCTATCCGGCGAGCGCCTTCGGCGACGGTGACCACGTCGAAACCAGCGTTCATCGCGCCATCGACCAAGCGCTCCAGAGCCTCGACTGAGCAACCCCACCGGGACGGGGTCGTAGACACATCGTGGGTGTAGAGGATCAGCCAAGCCTTGCGGGCGTGGGCGCGATCCAGCCATTTCAAGGCGACGGCCTCGCCATCTTCGCCCTCGATCCCCACGGCGGGGGCCTGATTCAGGTCCGCGCCATTGGCGATCAGGCCGTGATGCAGGGCGCGCACGGTCTTGAACCGCTCGGCCAGCAGCGTCTTGGCGCCCGAACCGACGTCGCCATAGGGGTAGGCGAAGCTGACCGGCTCACCGGCGCCCCAGGATTTCAGCGCGGCGGCGTTCTGATCGATATCGGCGAGGGTGGCTTCTTGCGAGGATTGACCGCAGTCGAGGTGCGAGAAGGTATGGCAGCCGATCTCATGGCCGTCGGCGTGCAGGCGCGCGGCGTCCTCGCTGGTGGCGAAGCGGCCCATGGGGCCGTCACGACCCGTCAGACCGGCGGCGAAATAATAGGTCCCTCGTAGACCCCGCGCTTCCAGCACCTTGGCTCCAGCTTCGCAGGCGGTGGCGGGCGCGTCGTCGAAGCTGAACGACACCATCGGCCGCTCCAGCTTCACGCGGGCCGGACGGCGATGGGCCAGGCGGATCAGGCGGCGACGCAGCTTGCCCTTGAGGGTGCGGTCCGGCTCGTAGGCATCGACCCTGTCGTGGGAAACTTGCATCAGACGGCCTCGCAATAGAGAGCGGCGCGGTAGAGCCGCATGGCAAAGGCGCGCAACGACGTCGGTGCGGCCTCGTTCAGGGCGAAGGCCTTCAGCATCGGTCGCCAGATGTCGCGACCGGGAAACGGCTTGAGCGCCCGGGCCACCCTGTAGCTGGGATAGGCGCTGACGATGTCGCGATGGGCGCTGACCACGCGCGCGAAGTTCGACGCCGACTGCTCGTACTTGGCCGCCATGGCCGAGGCGGTGTCCAGGCCCAGATGGGTGGCCGAATTGTCGATGTGCAGGATCGGATGATGGCGACCCACACGCATGGCCCACTCGACATCTTCCCAGCCCCAGCCGGTGAAGCCCTCGTCGAATTCGACCGTCTCGAACACGTCGCGACGGACCAGCAGGTTGGAAGTGAAGACGTGCTTTTCGGGCGATTTGGCGCGCTCGGGCGCCAGGGTGCAGTCGCTCTTCAGCGCCATGGCCCGGTGCAGGGCATGCTCGGGCCGCAGCGGTGTCTGCTCTAGCGTGAAGCCGCCAAAGGCGATGGGCGTGTTCTCGCCCTCGGCCAAGGCGGCCCAGCGTGCCAGAAAATTCTCGGGGTTCGGCAGCATGTCGCTGTCGAGGAACAGGAAGTGACCGGCGCGGGCGTGACTGGCCAGGCGATTGCGGCCCTTCGCGCGGCCCTGGTTCGACGTCAGCCGGATCAATCGCGCGGGCAGGCGCAAGCGCTCGATCCGGCCGGCGATGCGCTTGGCCAAGGCCTCGTCGCCGCTGCCGTCGTCCAGCACGATGATCTCGGCGCGCGTTGACGGGTCGTCCAGCGCCTTGAGGAGGGCCGATGGATCGTCGCGGAAGGTTGGGATCAGCACCGACAGGCGCGGCGTGGCGTTCGCCCAGGCGGCGTTGTTGACGACGATCTCGTTGGCCGTGGAGGTCATACCGGACGCGCCTTTCGCCGGGCAAGGCCGGAAAGCTTGCCACGCAGACCGTCTACATTGAATCCCAGCACCACGCCGCCATAGACAGCGGCCCCGACGCCGGCTTTCAGGATCAGTTCGAGAATTCCGCCCGGCGAGGGCAGGATCAGCACGGCACCGGCCATCAGCAGGCAGGCGCCGCCGGCCTTCGCCAAGGTGTCCCATGGGATGGGCAGGGATTGGGCGCTTCGGCCCAAGGCCCAGGCCGCGACCGCGCCGCCGCCGTAGCTGGCGGTTGTCGCCCACAGCGCGCCATCCAGTCCGAACCGCGGGATCAGCAAAAGGTTGAGGATCAGATTGACCAGCGCAGGGATCGCCATGGCGGCGATCAGCATCGGCGTGCGGCGGCCCAGGGTGAAGGCTTGCAGCAGATAGTAGGTCGTGACGCCCGACAGCCAGCCGCTGGCGGCGATCCACGGCACCACCTGAGCCGCGCCGGCGCGCAGGGACTCGCCGACCATCAGCTCAACCAGAGACGGGGCTACCAGGGCCAGACCGGTCGCAGCCGGCAGGGTCAACAAGGCCATGAAAGAGGCCTGCTCGCGAGCGGCGTCCTTCAGGGCCGATGGGCCGCCACGCTCGAGCGCGGAGACCAGGGCGGGGCCGCCAGCCATGCCGAGCCAGATGAACACCACGTCCAGGGTCCGGCTGCCGAGCGAATAGCCGGCGTGATAGACTCCCACCGTGGCTTCGCCGAGATAGGCCGCTAATAGGAACCGGTCAGTGATCGACAGCACCAAGGCGAGGATCAGCGACAGCGCCACCGGCACGCCATAGGTGGCGTAATCGCGAGCCATGACATGGTCGAACCGGCCGCCGCGCATCCGCCCCAGGTCCGTAGGCAACACAAACACCAGGCACAGCAGCGAGATCGCGCCCATGCCCAGCAAAGGGGCCGCGCCGCCCAGACCGACAAGCGCCAGGATCAGGCCCAGCGCGAAGCCGCCGACAGTCTGGACGATGTCGAGCAGAGCCGCGCCGGAAACTTCACCGGCCGCGCGCCGGCGTTCTTGGGACAGCTTGGTCAGGCTCTTGGCGACGACGGCGGCGAATGCGGCGGCCAGGGCGACCTTCATCGGCGCGTCCAGAGGCAGGACGGACAGGACGATGGCGGCGATCACCGGCGTCGCCAGGGCGCAGGCGCCCCACAGGCGATACAGCGTCGTGAAGTGGTCGGGGAGCCGGCCATCCTCCGCCCTCGCCGCGAAGAATCGGGCCATGGCCGCCTCCGACCAGGTCAGCAGAATGGTCTGGGTCAGGCTCAATGCCGAGAAGGCCAAGGCATAGGCGCCGTATTCCTCGGGCGTCAGCACCCGCGTGAACAGGACGATGGTCAGCAGGCCGACCACGCCTTGGGCGATATTGACCGGCAGGTAGCCGAGGACGCCGCGCCAGAACATCGCCTGTCTCAGCGCACCGTCGATCGATCCCCGAGAAGGCAGGGGATGGTCATGACGATGATGTACAGGTCCAGCCAGAACGACTGGCGCTCGATATAGTCGACGTCCAGCGCGACGCGGTCGCGCACCAGTTGGGGCGTATCGACTGGCCCACGCGAGCCGTTGATGGCCGCCCAGCCCGTGACCCCCGGCTTCATGCGGTGCCGGTGGGCGTATTGTTCGACCAGCTTGGCCGACTCGATGTCGCCGGTCTTCATTCCGACCGCGTGCGGGCGAGGCCCGACGATCGACATCTCGCCGCGCAGCACATTGAACAGCTGCGGCAGCTCGTCGAGGCTGGTCTTGCGAATGAACTTGCCAACCCTGGTGACCCGGTCGTCATTGGCGCTGATCTGGCGCGCGGCCTTGGCGTCGGCCATTTCGTGGCGCATCGACCGGAACTTCCAGACGAGGATCTCCTCGTTGTTGAAGCCGAGGCGACGCTGGCGGAAGAAGATCGGACCCGGGCTATCCAGGCGCACTGCGACCGCGACGATGGCCATCACCGGAGCAGCGACGATCAGGCCGCCGATCCCGACGACCAGGTCCTGCAGGCGCTTGATGAAGGCCTTACGCGCGTCGATCTCCGCGCCCGAAAGCTCGGTCAGGGCGGCGTCGGCGATGCGGGAGATGGCGGCGTCTCTATCGGCGTCGCGGCCGACATCGACGAACAGGCTGATAGGATTGGGCAGGACGTCGAGCTTGTCGACCAGTTGCCGCACCCGGCCTTGCGCGGTCGAGGTCACCGCGATCACCACACGGTCGACATAGGGCATAACGCGGTGGTCGATCAGGGCCGATGTGTCGCCCAGCACAGGCACGCCCAGCAGGTTCTCGGGCGCGCGATCCAGGCGGTCGTCGAAAATGCCCAGCACATTGACCTCACCCGTCCGCAGGGCGGCTTCGATCAGATGCTGGGCGTTTGCCGTGGCGCCGACCACCACGATGTTGGGGGTCAGCCGACCCTGGCGGCGGCCTTGGGCGATCAGATTCCACCACGTCGTGTGAAGCACCGTCAAAAGAGGAACCAGGCCCATGAAGGCGAGAACCGGAAACGACGAGCTTGTCGGCAGGGCCGGCCAGATCGTGTTGACCGCCAGAACGACTGTCGCGGCGGCCCCGAAGGCGGCGACGACACGCAGCAGATGGCGGGGCAGGGGCTCCCGTCGCGCGAAAACATAGGCGTCAAGCGCGCGCAGCGACGTGAGCAGCGCCACGACGCCCGCGCTCAGGGCTGCGGCGGCGTTAACGGCGAGTAAAGCGTCTCCCGAGCGCTGTGCCTGAACCCAGAAAATGGCCGCGCAGAACCCGGCGGCCACAAGTCCATCGACGCCGCGAAAGGCGCGCGCCAGGGCGCGAGCCTCGATGCGGGCGCGAGCCGGCACCAGCTGCTCAGGACGGAAAGGGCCGCGCCGCGCGCTGGAAGGCGAGTGTCGAGCGGACAGGTCGCGCGTCGCGGCGGGATCCGTTTTCCCCTCGGCAGGGCAGCCGGGGTTCGCGGTGTTCGGGGCCTGGAGATCACGTGTGATGACGGGCGACATGGGCTCTGAACCGGTAAAACAGCGTTCATCCTAGCGTCGCCGTCTGAGCTTCACGTTAACGCACCGATTTCCGCTTACGCGTGATTGTCATGTCGCCGCGAACAGGCTATCCAGCCGCTCCTCTCAGGAGGAGACGTGGCCGAGAGGCTGAAGGCACCGCTTTGCTAAAGCGGCATACCCCAAAAGGGTATCGAGGGTTCGAATCCCTCCGTCTCCGCCACTACCCACTGATTTTCTTTGATTTATTATCAAGTAATCAAGCTGTTCCCATAATCGCTCCCCAATGGGCCCGGCGTTGCAATACGTCATGCCGCGCGCCTGAAGCGCGATTCGCCGCCTGTCTGTTTGATCAAGGCAAACCAAAGCTCTGATGGTCCGCCTGTAGGATTGGCCTCTGATCTGGCCCGCAGCCCGGGCGCGTGTGGATGGGTTACAACTGCGTCCGAAAACTCTTCGTGTGGCTACTTAGCTTGAGCCGCACGCGAGGATGGGTGCAGGCCAAGCCGCGTTCCGTCAGCTGTAATCGCGGGCGATAGATAACGCGCACGCGCGCGATGTGGGCAGAAACTCGGCTGCGAACCACCGCCCCGACCTTATCAAAACTTATCTATTTTAGATGGCCCGTCGGATCGCTCAGGGCCTGCCCTTGGCTCCCTTGGCTCCCTTGGTCGCGGCGTAGTCCACGCGACCAGTAGCTGCGCCCTTGTGCCGAAAGGATATGCCCCCACGCGAGACGGCGACCGTCCTGCGGCGCGGCTTTCCCTCGACCAAGAACAGCTTGATCATGGGGCTCAAGACGGCGACCCTGAACCTGAAGTCGGCGAAGGCCGTTCGCGACCAGGGCGAGCCAACGACCAAGGCCCGGTTGGAATCGGCGCGGGGCCAGATGAATGCGGCTATGAGGGCGGCGGGATGATCAAGGCGGTTGCAGCTTCGGCGATTTTATTCACGCTCCTCTCCACGCCGGCCAGCGCGCAGAGCACTCAGGGCCCGGTGAAGAGCATCATCGGGCACGGGACCATGAGCTGCGGTAAATACACGTCCGAGAGGAAAGATTCCAATAGCCTCTTTCCCATGACGGCAATGATCTGGGTCTCTGGCTACCTTTCGCGGGCCGCATACGTGCGAAAGGGAAACATGCTTAAGACCGTCGAGTATGAGGCGCTGCAGGGTTGGATGGACAACTATTGCGCAGCCAACCCTTTGGAGAACGTCGCCACAGCCGCTTCCACCCTCGAAGTCGAGTTGGCGGAGCGTAGTCTTTGACGCACGGCCGGGCTCAACATGTAGTCGATTGGATGAGCTTCGGTTCGCCGGTGAACTGGTCGGCCGGGATCGGCCCCTGCGAGCCCCATAACCAAAGACGGGTTGGTCGCTACCTTCCTTGGCATTCGAGGTTCCATGATTTTCGGGCCGCCGCGCCAATGTTGGATGACGTCGAGCAGCGCTTTCCGACGATGAGACCGCCGGGAGCGCTTCCCCTCAATGCGAAGAGATCCAGCGCGGAGGGTTGAGCGCCCTTCAGGATGTAAGAGGCGGCTATTTCGAGATTGAAGGCATGAACGGCCGGGATCGACGTCTCTGCCCCCAAGCGGCCTCCAATGGGCCTGCTATGGATCACCCTTGCCCTGTAGGGGCGTCCAGTGATTGATCGCAGCCAACGCTTTTGAAGCTTGCTGATCTGCCTGACAGCGACGGGCGGGACATGGGCCAGCAAATGGCAATGCCACCCTTTGAAGTCGCCGTTCTCATGCACCCAGACCCACGCCGCCCGGTGTCCATGCCTTGCGAGGCATTTCGACAGCAGATCAGTGAAGCGCCCGGTTGCCTTGGCAATGCCATGCTGTGGAACACCCGCTGACTTCCAGTGGATCGTGATCATGCGGTTTAAGGGTAAGCCAACGGCCTTGGCGTGGTCGATCGCATCCAAAAGGTTTGCCACCTGGGCGGTGGTCAGTGCATGGCTCACGCGGTCGGCGCGGTTGCGGGCTCCGCCTCGACCGGCCTTGCGAACCAAATTGGGTCCAACACCTATAATAATAGGCGGGACAATCCGCTCGCACAGTAGAGCGGCAACGCCTTGCGGCGCATGACTTTTTGCTACTGTTTGCAACTTTAAAACTTCACCGAAACCACCGCCCCGGTGAAGTTTCAAAGAGCCGCCACGCCGAGCCCGGTTGCGCGGGTTTCGCGCGGCGGCACTCGTCATTTCTTGACCCCCGGTTCTCCGCCGAGATCGGCTGAAACCCAGACAATGGCTTTCTTGCCCGTCTCATTTGATCGCCGTTGGCCGCTGTCGCAGATCAGGCCCTTCAGCTTCAGTTCTGAGGTTCGCGGCTGGATTGTGTACCGCGACACCTTGAGCTTGCTGGCGAGCTCGTCGGCGGTGAAGCCGATAAATCCAGCGTCCCGAATAGCCTCCTCGGCCATCTGCTGAAGTCGACCCAGCTTGGGTGCCAAGTCATTTGCAGCAGCAACTGAGGTGTCAACTCGCCGGTGCCCGGGGGCGTTGGGATAGCAGGTCATTGCGCGCCCCCAAGGTCCGGACCGGGCAGGCCGCAGCGAGCTAACAGTTTTTCAAGCCATGCCCATTGGCGCGGGCTCAAGGCGTCCGCGACGCAGACATGACCGAGGAACCCGGCTTCCTTACGGTCTAGCCCGAACGCGCCGCTTAGAAGTGCCAAGGCCGCCGCGCGGTGGTTGGGAAGCGTGGCGCTAGTCATGCCAGCACTCCCCGTAGCAGAGCCAAACGACCTGTCTGGCCAGCGCAGGCGAGAGGCGATGTTTCGCCGCCAGCATTTGCACCCGGCGGGGTGAAGCGATAGAAATGTCGCCAGAGCCGAACGTCGAAAACGGATCTAGCGAGGCCCGGCCCTGCACGGCCGGGTCTTGCACCATAAAGGCCATGGCTCATGCACCTCCCTTGTATTGGGGCAGGCTGGCCAGATAGGCCTCAATATCGGCAAAGGTAATCAGGGTGCGACGACCGGCCTTCCGGGCCGTCAGATCGCCGCGTTTAAGTGCGTCATAGATCGAGGTTCGGGACATTCCCGAAAACTGGATCGCCTCAGCAAGTGTGCCGTAAGCTTTGGTCACGGTAGGGGCATCCATATTGCCGTCCACGACATGTGCGGACGCCTAGGGATATACCGCTGACCAACTGGCCAATGGTGGGGAGCTTCTCGGCTTAACAAGAAGCGATTCACACCCCACTACAGGCCGGAAATTATACCTTCGGCGAATTGAGCCTGCTGAAGTTGGTGTAGCCGACAAGCCTCTTTGACGACTTCAGCCAGATTTAATGTTTCCGCCTCGCCGAATGCCAAAGTCACCATCGCCCTGTAAAATTCCATGAACGCTGTCGGCTGCTTGTGCCGTTTGTCACTTGGGAAATTGTTGGCCGAGACCTTGGCGTCAAATGCGGCCTCAAATATCCGAGCAAGGTATTGCCCTCGCTCTATTCGTATCCGCTTTTGCACTGAAAACCTCCAAGGGCCAGGCTGGCTTTCAGTCCCTTCTGCAGCCCGCCGCATGAAGTTTGCCAGCCAATCGAGTTCCGCTAAGGCCGCATTGAAGCGGCGATAGTCGGAGGGCCCGCCCATAACGATGCCATCGCTGAGGTCTTCCCCGTCTTCGCCATCCGAATGGTGCCAAGCATGGCTCCATAGGCGGTCGCGAACAGCCTGATCACATTGAAATAACTCCAGCCAAGTTGATCCTGCTTTGTTTGCGAGCCGCTTCAGTTTGGCGCGAATTTCGGCATTAGAGATCTGCTCGGGACCGTCAGTTGTGTTTCTCATTGTGATGGCGAGCGAGCGCCTTACGGCCATTGCCAGCCAGTTCATATCCAAGTGTGGTCGCAGTGGTGGGGTTGATCCAGGCAGGGCCTTGGTAACCGCGTCCACCGTCACCATTAGCAACCGATGATCCCCGCCGATGAACGCGGCAAATTCGGCATCATCGGCAAAGCTCATTCATCCCCCCGTAGCGTTTCGATGAGCGCTTCAAAATGCATCCGCTGTGTTAGGGCAGGGCAATGGCGTTGCAATCGCTCACGCCGCTGCTCCCCGGATTGGCGTCACCTTTGCTCCAGCCGCGCCGTCGCCGACACAATAGGCCGCCCAATCGTCCATGAGTCGGCGGCGCTTTTCAAACAGGTCGCCGCGCCGATAGGCGGCTTCGGCCTTGTTTCCGATGACATGGGCCAGTGCCATTTCGCAGACTTCATGGGCATAGGCGGTGCGCTCCGCCGCCCAATCGCGAAAGCCAGACCGGAAGCCGTGCGCGGTGCAGTCGACGTCCATCCGACGCAACAGCATGGTCATGGCCATGCCCGATAGCTTGCCGCCACTGTCGCCCGTGAACAGGAAGTCAGAGCCGTCGATCTTGGCTTTCTCAAGGATCGCCAGCGCTCGCACTGACAGGGGAACCCGGTGTTCCTTGCCAGCCTTCATGCGCGCCGCCGGGATCGTCCAGATCGCCTTGGCCAGATCAAGCTCGCTCCACGTCGCGCCGATGACCTCGCCCGTCCGCGCCGCCGTCAGGATCGTAAATTCCAACGCAAGCGCCGCCATGGCCTTGCGGTCGGCAAGGCGTGTCACGAACGCCGGGACGCTCTCATAGGGCAAGGCGCGGTGGTGACCACGGGAGAGGCGGGTACGCGGTGGCAGGATCTGGGCGATATGGCCACGCCAGCGGGCGGGGTTTCCGCCCTCGCGATAGCCGCGCGCCTTGGCTGAGTCCAAGATGGTTTCGATCCGGCCACGCACCCGGCTGGCGGTTTCGGGCTTCGCCTCCCAGATCGGCTCAAGGATCGACAGCACATGGGCCGTATCGACCTGACTGACCGGCATGTCACCGATCACCGGATAGACGTAGGTGGTCAGGGTGTTGGCCCATTGCTGGCGATGCTTGGCGTTGCGCCAGCTTGGCTCATTGGTGGCAATATAGGCCCCGCCAGCAGCCCGAAACGAATATCCCGCCACCTTTGCGGCCTGAGCGGCCGCAAGGGCTTTTGCGGCTAGCGTGTCGCGCTCATCGAGTGGATCGACACCGGCCTTGACCTTGAGGCGGAGCGCCGCCGCCAGATCCCGAGCCTCTGAAAGCTTGATGGCGTCTTGGCCCGATGCTGGCCCTAACCCGACGTCGCGCGACTTGCCTTGCAGCATGAAGCGAAAGACCCAGGAACGCGCGCCCGTTGTCTTCACCAGCAAATGCAGACCACCGCCATCAGCATGACGGCCGGGCGAGGCCGCCTTCACCGTTAGCGCCGTGAGGGCGTTCGTCACCTTGCGAGGCATGGCCCAGACCTTCGTTCCCATAACAGTTCCCCAATGATACGCCGGTTTTATGGGAACGCAATGGAACGTGGGTGGACGGTTGGCGGGTAATTCGTGACAATTATCAAAGGAAAATCAGGCATCTAAAAGTCAGTGCTGACTGTCATTGGATTGTAGTTCGGGGGACTCCGTCTCCGCCACCACCCTACCTTAAGATGGTGATTTCATTTGAAATCTTAAGGTTATGACTGCCTCGGCCCTACTCTCGGCCCCACTTTGGGTGTTCGCCGGTGGCGAGGACGGTTCTGATTGGGTGCTACGCCTTCTGCTGCTCTAGCCCCACATCGAATCGCTCTGGTGTTTACTCCTGACCCCTGCCTTCCAGGATGCATTCTCCCACGCCGAGGTGGTGGTCGCTTGATTGATGTGCTCAGGAGTTTCATCCAGAACGGCGCTTAAGGGTCCGTTTTCTGGCGATGAATCAGTGCCCGCTCCTGGCGCCTCTTGCCCGGAGCGGGGAGACCGTTTCGGCAGTTGAAAATTGGGCCGTTCAACCGCGTGCCCCCACGGCCGACCGCAGCATGCCGTCGCCACGGCCGATCTTTCTTCGCTAACCTCGACAACGCCGTGACACGGGGCGCAAACAGCCTGTACATCGACTTCAAGTCGGCACCGCGCATGACCGGCAAGCACTGGCATTAAGACACCTCCGCCACCCGCTTCGGCTAAAAGATCCTGAGACCAGCCTAAGTATCTTCGACCTGAATGCGCATTCCAGTGATCGTGGGCGCCCATTCCAGGCGATGGTGGGCGCCGATTCCACGTGATCGTGGGCGGTCTGGAGCCTGACCGACGGCGGCTATGGAGTCAGGGGTTTTGGTCTGC
>NZ_JAFCSZ010000019.1:0-78607 GCF_049895765.1 Caulobacter sp. DWR1-3-2b1 | reverse complement strand
GACGCCGACCTGGCCAAGGAAAGCGCCAAGCTGCAGTCGCTGCAAACCAAGCAGCAGCTCGGTGTGCAGGCATTGTCGATCGCGAACCAATCGTCGTCGTCGATCCTGAGCCTGTTCCGCTAAGGAACGGAGGAGGCGGGTCCTCGCGGATCCGCCTCCGTCTCTTTCAGGCTTGAAGGCGAGGAGAACCCGACCACCAGAGGACGCCGCCGCGAAGGCGCTGGCGCAAGGAGAGATGGAAACCAAAGCCGCATTGTCGGCCATCGCGGCCGACCAGGCCCCCGCTGGCCAATATTTAAAGTTCATCGCCCCGGAGCAGTCCGCGGGCGTTGTCGGCGTTTCCGAAGCGCGTACTGATTCGGCTGAGCCGCTACCGGGCGATCTTCGCCTAGTGATCGAGCAGGATGAGGAAAGCGGGACCTTCATCTACAAGACGGTCGACCGCCGTACCGGCGAAACGCTGCAGATCCTGCCTCGCGAGGAAGTGCTGAAACTCAAGCACGACAACACTTACGACCCCGGTTCGGTCTACGACGGCCTGACCTGAGGCTTTACAAACGCGTGCTTCCATCCTGCGACTCCGGGTCGCGGGGCATGCCGGTTATGGTTTATTTCCGTTAACCATAACCTTACCTTCTGATCCTACGGTCGGCTCCGTTGGGGCTCGCTCGCTGAAAAGCGTTCGAACCAAACCCCGGAAAAAATTTCCGATCGGAGGCCACGAATGACGCTTAGCGTCAACACCAATCAGCCCGCGCTGATCGCTCTGCAGAACCTGAACAAGACCAATAATGACATGCAGGGTGTGCAAACCCGCATCAACACGGGTCTGACAATTTCCAGCGCCAAGGATAACGCGGCCGTCTGGTCCATCGCCCAGGAACAGCGCGCGGACATGAACGCGCTCTCGGCGGTAAAGATGAGCCTGGATCGTGCGACCTCGGTCGCCGACGTCGCCTTGGCAGCCGGCGAATCGGTCTCCGACCTCCTGAGCCTGATGCGCGAGAAAGTCGTCGCGGCGAAGGACACCTCGCTGACGACGAAGTCCCGACAGGCCCTCAACTCCGACTTCCAGGGGCTGATCAAGAACCTGAACCAAGTGCTTTCCAGCGCCACCTTCGATGGAGCCAATCTGCTCAATGGCAGCCTGACCGCCGACGTTTCCTTCCTGGCGGACGCTGACGCCAGCACGGCGATCACGCTCAATCTGCAAAATCTGTCGCTTGGCGGCACGATTAACACCCTGACGATCACGGACGACATTCTGGATGTCGCCAATGCCACCAACGTTCTGGCGCGCCTGGACGCCACCATGGGCGCGGTGAACCAGGCCGTGGGCAATATCGGCACTCAGGCCAAGCAGGTCGAGGCTCACCAAACCTTCGTGTCCAAGCTATCGGACGTGCTGGAAACCGGCGTGGGCAACCTTGTGGACGCTGACCTGGCCAAGGAAAGCGCTCGCCTCCAGGCTCTGCAGGTCAAGCAGCAACTTGGAGCCCAGGCCCTGTCCATCGCCAACTCGGCGCCGCAGATCATTCTGAAGCTCTTCAACGGTTAATTCGGAGGCCTCGCATAGCGCACGCTCTAGGCCATCGGAGGCGCACGAGGTACGCTCTCCAAGGCGTCAGGGGGAATCGGCCGGTATGATCGACCTTCGCGATTTGCGAGACGAGGATGAGGGCCTGCTGTTTCAGTGGCGCTCGGAACCCGAAGTCGATCGCTGGATGTCGGACGCGGCCTTCCCCAGCCGCGAGGCCCATGCAGCCTGGTTCGAAAGCCTTCGCAGCGATCCCGACATGCGCGGCTGGCTGATTACGCGGGGAGGGGTGGCAGCGGGTCTGCTGACGCTCTCTGGTCTTCAGAGCCATCACCGACGCGCAAGCTGGAACTGGTTCCTGGGCTCGGCGGACGCCCGGGGGCGCGGCGTTGGTCGCGCCGCTCAGGTCCTTGGCCTTGATCGAGCTTTTGGAGAGCTGGGCTTGCACAAGGTGTTCGCAGAGGTGATGGCCGATAACGACGCCGCGCTGAAGGCGCAGGTCGCTACCGGTTTCCGGCGCGAGGGATATCTGCGGGGCCACGTTCTCAAGAACGGTTTCGCTCGCGATGTCGTTCTGCTGGGAATACTGGCCTCGGAGTGGAGCCATTTGCGCGAGGCGGCGCGTCGCTGTCTGACCGAAGCACACCTAATCGCCGCGTAACCAAAGGTCTTAACGAGTCTTCAGCGTTACGCGTTCAAATAGAAGCGGGGTGCTCCGCGTACTCCGACAGGACCCGCCGTGATCACTTTGGACACCAGCGTACTGCTCGGCTACTATCAGGCTCGTACGGGCCAGCTGAATGGTGCGTCGGCCTCGACGGTTTCCCCGTCGAAGTCGAAGGCTGTGGTGCCCACCGCGCCATGGATGTCTGGTTCCGCAGAGCCCAGCGCCATGGTCAAGGCGGCTTTGAATGGTCGCAAGTTCGTCGATGAAGCTGGCAATGCAACAAGCCTCAAGGGCGCAAGCGGCGATTACAAGAAGCTCTTCGCCACCTATCAGGCCCTCAACACTCTTTCCGCGATCGCGGCGCGGGCGTCGGAAAAAGGCGTTACCGACGGCGAACTCAAGCGATTGCAGACCGCTCTGACCAAAGGCCTCTCGGAAGTCACGGCCTATACCCAGAACATGAGCCTGGACCAAGGCCGTTTGACGCCGGGCGCCGTGATGGCCACCGACCGCTCGACGGTGGGCGTGCCCAAGAACGTGTACGGCTACATCACTGACACGATCTATAGCGGCGTGTCAGACGACGAAGTGCCCAAGTTCCAGGGCAATGTCAGCTTCGATCTGGCCGTGAAGAAGTTCGGCGTCACGACCAATGTGACCATGGATCTATCTCAAATGGGCGCAACGCCCAGGACGATGTCCAACGTCGTTAGCTTCATGAACGGCAAGCTTAAGGCTGAGGGTTTCGAGACCAGCTTCGCCGTCGAACGCAAGGTTGGCGAGGCCCGAACGGTGCAGGTCAACGGTCAGCCCGTGAAGCTGCCGGCAACCGGCGACGACTTCGCGCTGCGGGTCAAGGGCGACTCGACCGAGCAGTTGACGTTCACGGCTACGGCGGCGTCGCCCGCCGTCTATATCACCACGGCCGCCGGCAATCCGGATCCCGACAAGGACACCAAGACCGACGACGCGGTCATCGAAAATACCCTGACCAAGTACAGTGCCGCCGGGGGCGGGCAACCGGGCGGTAAGGTGTTTTCCGAAACACTTCAGGGCACGATCTCCAGTGTCCGAAAGACCGTGTCCGGGGCCGACGGCTCGATCTACATGCTCGCCGACGTCACCAAGGATGTCAGTGGCCAGGTGATCAAGGGTGACCAGGACGTCGCCTTGCTGAAATACGATTCTGCTGGCCAACTCCTCTTTGCACGCAGCCTGGGAGCCACGGACTCCGCGAGCGGTCTGAACCTGGCGGTCGCTGCAGACGGCAGCGTCGCCGTCGCGGGCTCGGTGACGGGCCGGTTGCAGGGTGCGGCCGACGGACCGATCAATTCCGACGCGACCTCGGGCAAGACCGACAGCTTCGTCACGCGCTACGACGCCAAGGGCGACGAGCAGTGGACGGTACGACGCGGCGCTATGCTGGAAGACGAGGCGACGGCCGTCGCATTCGGTTCCGACGGCATCCTCTATGTTGGAGGACGTTCGAAGTCCGACTTGCCGGGTTCGACCTCCGCCGCCGGCGGTGGATATGATTCCTATCTCACAGCCTTCGCTACCGACCTGAACGGCGGACCCAAGGCCCTGTTCACCGAAAAGTTCGGCACGGCCGAAAACGACTCCGTCTCTGACATCGTCGTGAATGGCTCGCAGGTGGTGGTGGGTGGCAAGGAGAATGGCAACGCCATTCTGCGCAGCTTTACCTTAGCGCCCACCGTCGTCACCGAGAACGCGACCTCGGTGACCCCCGCCGGCGTGATGGTGACGACGCCGGTCACCTATACCAAGACCGCCACGCTGTCGGTGGGCGCGGTTCGCGACCTGGGTTCCCTGAAGGGCGGCGAGCTAGCCGGCCTGAAAATCGACGGCGGGCGGCTCTATATTGGCGGCCATACGTCTAATGGCGCGCTGAGCATCGGCAATAGGACCGCCGGTGCGTCCGGCGGTTCGGACGGCTTTGTCGGGCGTCTCTCTCTCGATCTGACTGACACCAGCGGCGACACCCTGGCCTACTATGGCGGCACGGGCGACGACACCGTGACCGGCATGGCCGTCGCCAATGGTTCGGCATGGCTGGTCGGCGCCGCCGGCAAGGACCTCGAAGGGCAGACGACGGTCGGCGAGAAGGATGGCTATGTCGCGCAGATCGACGTCGGCACAGGCGCGG
The DNA here is from genome assembly GCF_049895765.1 of Caulobacter sp. DWR1-3-2b1. NCBI lineage: Bacteria > Pseudomonadati > Pseudomonadota > Alphaproteobacteria > Caulobacterales > Caulobacteraceae > Caulobacter > Caulobacter sp. DWR1-3-2b1. The sequence continues at coordinate 74,236 of NZ_JAFCSZ010000019.1, read as the reverse complement.
TCTCATGGTCGCAGCGGCTGACCGGCAAGGATGGCTATGCAACGCCGACCTCAATCGCCGTCGATCGGGCTGGCTCAAGCAGTCTCGACGCTTTTGGCCTGCCCAAGGGCGCGATGGATTTTACACAATCCGAGCGCCTCATTTCCGCGACGGCCGCTCGGGCCGGCGACACTTTCCAGATTCGAACCCGCGAGCGCGGCACGCTGACTACGATCACGATCGGCGCCAAGGACACGCTGGAAACCCTGGCCGATAAGATCAAACGCGCCTCGGGTTTCCGGGCCAAGGTCGAGATGTCCAGCGACGGCAACGCTCGCAAACTGAAGATCAGCCCGGCCTACGCCACTTCGACGATCGAAATCCTGGCGGGCAAAGGCGGTACCGACGTGCTCCAGGCTCTGGGTCTGGCGTCGGGTGTCGTTCGCAACACCAAGGTCGAAAGCGGCAAGACCGTGTCGGCCGACGGCGGAGGACCGGTGTTTGGCCTTCAACTCGCGCCGGAGCTTGATCTGTCAGACGAGGCTGGTCGCAAGAATGCCACGTCGGTGATCACGCGGGCGATGTCGGCCGTGCGCACCGCCTATCGCGAAATTGCCGATATCGCGATGGGGGTCGATAGCAGCGCGGCCAGTACCTCGGGCAAGACCGGGGGGACAGTGCCGGCCTATCTCAAGAACCAGATTTCCAACTATCAGGCCGCGCTAAACCGTCTGACTGGCGGATAGTCGTTCTGACAGGGGCCGTGAAGCTTGAAAGCGCCATCTTCGCGTCGTAGCCAGTGTTCATGGAACCTCTGAAAGACCGACGCATCGTTCTGGTGGGCGGCGCCGCGCTGGCGCTCCTGGCTGGCCTCGGCATCGCCATCGTCCTGCTGGGCGGCAAGGACAAGCCGACAGAACCGCCTCCAGCCTCGCGCGCAGGCCTGATCGTCGAGACTGGACGGGCCGACGACACCAAGCTGGACCCGGCGCGCCCGCTGCGCTGCTTCGTGAGCGGACAGTTTGTCGGTGAGACTACCCTGGCCGAATGCGCCAAAAAGAACGGCGTCGCCACGGGCGCACTGGATGTCGGCGTCGACGAAACGGGCGCCTTGGCCGCCGCCGATCAGGCCGGCATGGTGCTGACGCCTCTGCCGCCTCCGACCGTTTACGCTCCGCCACCCTCGACCGTGACACCCGGACCTGCGCCATCGCCGGCCACGAGCGCGTCGAGCACGCCGCTAGCGGCCTGCTGGCGCTATTCAGGCGCTGAATGGCGTCGTCTGCCGGGTGACATCACCCTGAACGCTTGCGTTCAGACGCTATTCGCCGGTCGTTGCGAGCGGCCGGGCGGCGCCACCTATGGCCGCTGGGCCGAGGAAACCCTGCGGCTGGTTCCGGGCCGCGTTGAAGCTTCGTTCGACAATCGTTCCTTCCACCCCGTGATCGACCAGGGACCGAACTGCTCGATCCCGGCCGCCGGCTGAGACGAGTACCGCCATGCGCCGTCCGATCCTGATCGCCGTCTCCGTCGCCGCTGCGGGCCTGGCGCTGTCGGCTTGTGAAAAGCAGATCAAGGCGCCCTTCGAAAAGGGTGTCTGCTTCCATGTCGCGACCAACAAGGACAAGACGCTGCGGTTCAATCCCGTGGAGCGCAATGTCCCGTCGATGGAGCAATGCGCGGCGACGCTCGAAGGCATGCGCATTCGCTTCTTGCGCATGGGCAGTCCCAACCGCTCCCTGACGGGCTCGTATCAGGGCAGCTTCATCTTCGTTGAGAAGCAAGGGATCTATCTGGGCCAGAGCTATGATGGAGCGCGCTTCATGTCGCTGGTTCGCACGGGTGACGGCAGGCTGGCGGTGCCAGGTGCGATCCGCCAGGTTCCCGCGCAATAACGCCGTTCGATTCTAATTGCCTCCCGTCCACAGGAACGTATTGAGAACAAAATTGCGTTGACCTTGGCGCTCCGTTAACGTCTTCCTCAGATTCCGGCGCATGGGTCGCCGGGCGTGAACAAGGTCGAAGCGATGGCGGGCAGCGTCAACAAGGTCATTCTGGTGGGCAACCTCGGGGCCGATCCCGAAATCCGCAGCCTGGGTTCCGGTGACCGCGTCGCCAATCTGCGCATCGCCACTTCGGAAAGCTGGCGCGACCGCACGTCGGGCGAGCGCAAGGAAAAGACCGAGTGGCACCGGGTCGTGATCTTCAACGACAATCTGGTCAAGGTCGCCGAGCAATATCTGCGCAAGGGCTCCACGGTCTATATCGAGGGCGCCATCCAGACCCGCAAATGGACCGATAATACCGGCGCCGAAAAGTACTCCACCGAGATCGTGCTGCAGAAGTTCCGCGGTGAACTGACCATGCTGGGCGGGCGCGGCGACGGCGCCGGCGCGTCCTCGGGTGGCGGCGATGACGGCTATGCGAGCGGCGGCGGCGGCGGCGGTTATGGCGGCGGAGCGCCGCGCAGCCAGCCCAGCGGTCCCCGCGAAAGCTTTTCGGCGGACCTGGACGACGAGATCCCGTTCTAGGTTCGAGCCAGATCGGCTACGTTTCCGGCGAGCGGTTTAACGACCGCTCGCCGCTTCTGTCTCAGCTTCGCTCGTTTCGGAATCGCCATGTCGCCATCATCCTGGATCGCTGCCGCCGGCGCGCTGACTCTTTTAGTCGTGGGTGGAAGCGCGTGCGCCGCCGCGCCGGAGTTTAAGCCGGCCGCATGCGTTGGCGACTATTCGGCCGTTAGCCAGAAGGTCGACTGCGGGAACCTGATCGTTGACGAGGCGAGGGGGCAGACGAGGAGCCGTCGGATCAGCATTGCCGTGGCCATCGTGCGGGCCTCGGCGCCCAAGGCGGGCCTGCCACCGGTGATCTATCTGCACGGCGGACCGGGCGGCGCGGCCGTTGCTGGCCTGCCGCGCTTGCTGCAGCGCCCTGCGGCTCGGGAATATGTCGGCGTCGATCAGGACTGGATCTTTATCGACCAACGCGGCGGCGGGCTCAGCGCGCCTTCGCTGGACTGCCCCGGCACCAACCTGACCGATGCAGGTCCGCCGACCGACAAGGACGCCGACGGCATCGTCGCCTGCCTGCAGGCCTTCAAGACCAAGGGCGTGGATCTGTCGCGCTATAACGCCGTCGAGGTCGCCCGCGATGTGCAGGACCTGCGCAAGGCGCTGAGGCTGAAGCAGATCGACCTGTTTGGCGGCTCGTACGGCACCCGGATCGAAGCCGCCATCCAAGCTCATGCGCCCAAAGGCGTTCGCGCCGTGGTGCAGGACTCGCCCTGGCCGCCCGAAGCCGACTGGACCGTGGGCGGGCCTGAAGCGGTTTCCGTTTCGATAGACATCGTCATGGCCAAGTGCGCGGTCGTCGCCGAATGCGCCAAGCGCTATCCGGACCTGAAGGCCAAGCTGTCGGCGATGGCCGAGCGCTGGCTCGCGGGACCTCAGACGGTGGGCGGCAAGACCTACACGGCCGACGATCTGGGCGGCTACCTGATGGACGCCAGCTATTTCAACGCCGCCTATCTGCCGCGCGATCTGTGGAAGATCATCGAGGGCGATGTCGGCCCTGTCGCAGAGTTCGTCGGCGCTCGGGACTATTACCGCGAAGGCCAATTCATGACCCATCTCTGCAAGGAGGAGCTGCCCTTCGAGTCGCGGGCGGCTATCGCCACGGGCGCCAGCAAGGACCCGGTGGCGCGGCTGATGGTGGCGTCGATGCAGCGCATGCACGACGTGTGCAAGCGGATTGATGTCGGCCCGATCTCGCCGGCCGAGCAGAAGCCCGTGAAGACGAAGATTCCGACCCTGTTCTTGGCCGCTGAGATCGATCCTGGCTGCCCGCCCGACCTGACCCGGGCCGCCGCGAAAGGCTACAAGGGCGGCCAAGTGGTGATCGTCACCAACGCCACCCATGGCGTCACCAGTCGCAACGCCTGCGCCCGCAAGATGGTGCGGGCCTTCTTCGCTAATCCGGGCCAGCCGGTGGACCGCAGCTGCCTGCCGGCGGCCGATGCTCCGATGACGTTCGTCTACGACTGAGGCGCGAGGATCAGGTCGGCCAGTTCCGACGCGTTCCAGGCTTGGGCGCGGGGGACCAGGATCAGCGGCGCTGAGGCCTCGAACGATCGAAGCATCTGGCCGGTCTGGACCAGGTCCGGAGCAGCCAGGCTTTCGCTCATGACGACGGCTGACACGGCCAGACCGCGCGCCCGGATGACCTCCAGCGCCGTCAAAACGTGGCTAACCGTGCCGAGATAGGAACCGGCGACCAGCAGGATCGGCAGGTTCAGCGCCACCATCAGGTCGAGATTGGTGGCGTCGTCGGTCAGGGGCGACATCACGCCGCCGGCGCCTTCGATCAGCAGCAGGTCGCGATCAGGGCACCCGAGTCTGTCGCGGCAATCGTCTACGAGATCGGCCAGTTGCAGGGTGTCGCCCTCCAGCCGCGCGGCCAGGTTCGGCGCCAGCGGCGCACGATAGCGGCGGGGCGAGATGCGGGGCAGGGCGTCGGGTTCGCCGAGCGCCTGCGCCAGGCGTCCCGGATCGCTAGCTTCGGGATCGGCCGGATCGAAGCCGCTGACCACCGGCTTGAAGGCGTCGATGCTCAGGCCTCGGCCACGAACAGCGCGGATCAGGGCGCAGGCGACATGGGTCTTGCCGATGTCGGTGCCGGTTCCGGCGACGAACAGCGATCTCATGAACGGATCTCCGCCACCAGTCCGGCCAGACGCTGAACGTCGGCGTCGGAATGGGCGGCGCTGAAGGCGATCCGCAAGCGCGCCGTGCCGTCCGGCACCGTCGGCGGGCGAATGGCGACGACGAGATAGCCTTCGGCCTCCAGCCGCGCCGAGGCCGCCAGGGCGGATTCGGCCGAGCCGATCACGACCGGCACGATCGGGCTTTGCGCCAGAGGCAAGTCCAGCGCGGTCGTGAAAGCGCGAGCCTTGGCCAAGGGGAGAGCTGTGAGGTCGGGCTGGCTCTCGATGATATCCAGCGCCGCCAAGCCCGCCGCAGCCGAGGCGGGTGGAAGGCCTGTGGCGTAGACCAGGGTGCGGGCCCGGGTCTTCAGGAGATCGATCACCGCCTGCGAGCCGCAGAGATAGCCGCCGTACGAGCCCAGCGCCTTGGACAGGGTGCCCATCTGCAGCGGGATATCGGCGCCGGGAAACAGCGCTGCCGAGCCGCGTCCTTCGGCCAGCACGCCCACGCCATGGGCGTCGTCCGACAGCAGCCAGGCGTCGTGCGTCTCGCAAAGCGCCGACAGCTGGTCCAGAGGCGCGATGTCACCATCCATCGAGAAGACACCGTCAGTGGCGACCAGCGCATGGCGGGCGGCCGGACGCTCGGTCTTCAGCAAGCGCTCCAGATCGGCGACGTCGTTGTGCCTGAACGCGATCGTTCTGGCGCCCGACAGCTTAGCGCCAGCCCAGATGCAGGCATGGGCCAGCTCATCGACCAGGATCAGGTCGCCCGGCCTGGCGAAGGTGGGAATGACGCCGGTATTGGCCAGATAGCCGGAGCCGAACACGCAGGCCGCCTCGGTCCCCTTCAGTCGCGCCAACCGCTTTTCCAGATCGCCCAGCAGCGGGTGGTCGCCGGTCACCAGACGCGAGGCGGCTGCGCCGGCCCCGTAGTTCAGCGCCGCCTCGGCGGCCGCCGCGCGCACCGCTGGATGGTGCGACAGGTTCAGATAGTCGTTGCAGGAGAACGAGATCAGCCGCCGGCCATCGCGCTCGACGACCGCGCCGTCCAGCCGCCGGGTGGGCTTGAGGCGGCGGAGCAGGCTCTTGTCCTCAAGGGCCGCCAGCTTGTCGCCGGCGAAGGCGTCGAGGCTGTTCATGCTGTTTCCCGTTTGCGAAGGCTGGGCGCAGGGCATAGGCAAGGCGCCCTTGCGACGCAATGAGAGGATCGCTGATGGCGACCCCCGATTCCGACTGGTTGACGCCCAATTGGCTGGCGGAGGGCGCGGCCCATATTTGGCGGCCCTATTGCCAGATGCAGACCGCCCGGCCGCCGCTGCCGGTCGTTGCGACACTGGGCTCGCGGCTGGTTCTGGCCGACGGACGCGAGCTGATCGACGGCCTGGCGTCGTGGTGGACGGCCTGTCACGGCTACAATCATCCGCATATCGCCCAGGCGTTGCGCGACCAGATCGAGCGGATGCCGCACGTGATGTTCGGCGGCCTGGCTCATGAGCCGGCCTATCGCCTGGCCAAGCGTCTGGCCGATCTGCTGCCGGGCGATCTGAGCCACGCCTTCTTTGCCGAGTCCGGCTCGGTGGCGGTCGAGATTGCCATGAAGATGGCTCTGCAATTCCACATCAATCGGGGCGCCCAAACCAATAAGGGGGCGGGGCGGACGCGGTTCCTGAGTTTCCGGGGCGGCTATCACGGCGACACCCTGGCGACGATGACGGTTTGCGACCCAGAGGAGGGCATGCACAGCCTGTTCTCGGGCGTCATGCCGGCCCAGGTCATCGCGGACCTGCCGCGCGACGCTGAGAGCGAGGCGGCCCTCGACGCATTGCTGGCCGTGCGCGGCGAAGAGATCGCCGCCATTCTGGTCGAGCCGCTGGTGCAAGGGGCGGGCGGCATGCTGCTGCATGGCCCTGAGACTTTGCGCGCCTTGCGCCGCCTCGCCGACGCGCACGGCGTGCTGCTGATCTTCGACGAGATCTTCACCGGCTTTGGACGCACTGGGACGATGTTCGCCATGCAGGCGGCGGGGATCGAGCCCGACATTGTCACCCTGTCCAAGGCTCTGACTGGTGGGACCCTGCCGCTGTCGGCGGCCGTTGCCAGCACGCGGGTGTTCGAAGCCTTTCTGTCGGACGATCCCGAGGCCGGCCTGATGCACGGCCCGACCTACATGGCCAATCCTCTGGCCTGCGCCGCCGCCAACGCCTCGCTCGACCTGTTCGAGGACGGCGCCTGGCGAGCCGATGTAGCGCGGGTTTCCGCCGCCTTGACCGAAGGGCTCGAACCCTGCCGTGCGGCGCCCGGCGTCGTCGATGTGCGGGTGATGGGCGCCATCGGGGTGGTCGAGTTCGACGCGCCCGTTGCGGTCGGCGATCTCTGCGCGCGGTTCGTGGAGGAGGGCGCCTGGATCCGGCCGATGGGGAAGGTGATCTATCTGACCCCGGCCTTCACGACGCCGGACACGGATCTGGCGCTGTTGACCCGCGCGGTGCGCAAGGTAGTCGGCGTCGCCCACCCGCTCGATTGACCTCGCGCGCGGGGTCTGGTCCAAGCGGGCCATGACCTCGCAGTCGCCCCTTACCGGCATGGAACGGCTCGCCATCGTGGCGATCATCCTGACCTGGGGGCTGAACAACGCCGCCGCCAAGGTCGCGACCGCGTATCTGCCGCCGCTGATGGTGGGCGGTCTGCGGTTCGCTCTGGCCCTGATCTTCCTGGCTCCGTTCATCCGGCCGCCGTTTCCCGAGCCGAAAAAGCTGCTGGCCATCGTGCTGCTGTCGGGACCCATGCATTTTGGCCTTGTCTATGTCGCCTTCGGCATGGGCGAGTCGCTCAGCCTTCTGGTCGTGGCCAGCCAGCTGTGGATACCGTTCACGGCCGTCGTCGCCTGGAAAATGCTGGGCGAGACGATGCGATTGCCCGCCGTCATCGGCCTGGCAGTCGCCTTTGTCGGCGTGGCGTGGATGAGCCTGGACCCGCACGGGGCCGGAGATTTTCCGGCCGTTGCGATGGCCATCCTCGGCTGTGCCTGCTGGGCGGTCGCGACGGTGCTGGTGCGCATGACGCCGGGCGTGAAGCCTTTGAAGGTGCAGGGCATTACGGCTGTTGTTGCGGCTCCGACCCTGATCGCCATGTCGTTTGCTTTCGAGTCCCGGGTGGTGGAGCGGGTCATGGCCGCGCCGCCGCTCGCCTGGGCTTGCGTGGCCTTCGCCGGCATCGTCTCGACCATCGGGGCCAGCGCCCTGCTGTTCTGGCTGGTCCAGCGGCGCGAGGCGGGGCGGGTGACGCCGTATTTCCTGCTCACGCCCTTGGTCTCATGCACCATCGGCATACTCTTCATGGGCGATCGTTTGACGCCGCAACTGCTGATCGGCGGCGCGGCCACCATGGTAGGTGTGGCCCTCGTAGCCCTGACTGAGAAGCGGGTGGCCAAGCCTGAGGCGATGACGGCTGAGACGGTTTAGGTCCAGCGGACACAGTGGTTCAACCTCGCGCTTTCGCTGCGATGGTGATGGAAAGGGTCGCGGAGCGTCCGGACCACGTCCGGAATGTGTGTTTTTAAGTACCGTTTCGACGAAGCCGTCCGCTCCGCGTGATCGTTATCCGTCAGCGTCCCGTCGGGTGGCCCTGTTGAGGCTTTACCGGGAGCCAGGCCGCTCCGTTTCCGGAGCCGCTCGGCGGTCGAGGCGGGCGAGCCAAAAGGCTAAATCACACCCGTCTATCCTCATCCACGCCAACGGCGGGCGGGTCCTGCAACGCCAGGATCCCCGGACTGGTCGAGTATCCCCCTCGACCCCAGCCCCGCTCGATCACCCCCCGTCGCCGCTGCGGTCGCTGGCCTTGCGCCCTTTCCTCGCGACGAGGTGGGACAAGAATACGGTATGTTTGAGCGCGGCTGCGTCGATTGTCTGGGCGCCCGCCTGGATCCTCCCCCTGAAGGGGGAGGCGGTCCACATGCCAATGGGGACCGGTGGGGGAAGACCGCATTGATTCAGCGCCACTTCCCCTCCGATCGCTACGCGATCTCCTCCGCCGCTAGGGGGAGGATCTAGGACTCAATCCCCATGCCCGTTCGGGGACGGCGCGATCCCGATCCCCTTGGTCGGGGCCGGCCAGCCCTACTTCACCACACCGCAAGCCGACCGCGCGCCGGCGCCGCCGATAGGCTGGCTCTTGTGGTCGTCGGGGCTGGCATGGACGACGATGGCCGAGCCGTCGGCGTCGAGCAGGGCAGGACGGCCGCCGGCGCCTTTCAGCGAGACCAAGGTCGAATAGAGTTCGGCCGTGGCCGAACCGTCGGCAGCGGCGAAGATGTTGGGCAGGTCGCCATTGTCGTTGCCGTCCGGGTTCAGCAGGCCGTGAACCACGGCGGCCGTGGTGTGGACGTGAGCGCCGGCCGACTTGAAGTCGGGCGTGCCACAGTCGCCCTTCTCGTGGAAGTGCACGCCATGCCAGCCGGGCGTCAGGCCCTTGAGCTGGACGCGCAGCAGCACGCCGTGCGGCGCCTCGGTGAGGGTGGCGGTTCCAAGGTCCTTGCCGTCGCCGGCCTTGACGGCGGCGGTCGCGGTCTGGCTTCCCGCGACCTGGTCAGCGGCTTGCGCGGAAACGGCGCCGAGGCCGGCGAGGACGGTGATGGCGAAGGTGGTGGCGGCGAGGGAGGAGCGCATCGGAAATCCTTCAAAAACAAGCGGGCGAGGGACGCAGCCCTTCCCTGAAAGGTGGCCCGGAAAGGTGGCGCCGCCCTTGGGGGAATGCTAACAGTTTCCGACAGTTCCGTGTCCGATTCTGACGGCGAAAAATCCCCTTGAGCGACGATCAAATCACTACCCCTCCCGAAGGGCCGCGAGGGGATGTTGCCCCGATCTTTATCGAGGACGAACTGCGCCGTTCGTATCTCGACTACGCGATGAGCGTGATCGTCAGCCGCGCCCTGCCGGACGCGCGCGATGGCCTGAAACCCGTCCACCGCCGCGTGCTGTTTTCGATGCACGAACAAGGACATACGCCGGATCGTTCGTATGTGAAGTCGGCCCGCGTGGTCGGTGACGTGATGGGTAAATATCACCCGCACGGCGACGCCTCGATCTACTTTACCCTCGTGCGGATGACCCAGCCGTTCTCGATGGGTCTGATCCTGATCGACGGTCAGGGCAATTTCGGTTCGGTGGACGGCGATATGCCGGCGGCCATGCGCTACACCGAATGCCGCATGGCGCCCCCGGCTCTGGCCCTGCTGGCCGACCTGGACAAGAACACGGTCGACTTCCAGGACAATTACGACGGCAAGGAGCAGGAGCCTACCGTCCTGCCGTCGCGGATCCCGAACCTGCTGGTCAATGGCGCGGGCGGCATCGCCGTCGGCATGGCCACCAACATCCCGCCGCATAATCTGGGCGAAATCGTCGATGCCTGCCTGGCCATGGTCGACGACCCCGAGGTCAGCGCCGAGACCCTGCTGGACATCGTACCTGGTCCCGACTTCCCGACCGGCGGCGAGATCATAGGCCGCAGCGGTCCGCGTCAAGCGCTGCTGACCGGGCGTGGCTCGGTGATCATGCGTGGCCTCGCCACGGTGGAAGAGATCCGCCAGGGCCGCGAAGCCATTATCGTCACCGCCATTCCATACCAGGTGAACAAGGCCAATCTGGTCGAGCACATCGCCGAGCTGGTCCGCGACAAGCGGATCGAGGGCGTCAGCGACATCCGCGACGAGAGCAACCGCGACGGCATGCGCATCGTGGTCGAGCTCAAGCGGGACGCCTCGGGCGATGTGATCCTCAACCAGCTGTACCGATTTACGGCGCTGCAAAGCTCGTTCGGCGTCAATATGCTGGCTCTGAACCGCAAGCGGCCCGAGCAGATGGGCTTGCACAAGCTGGTCGATATCTTCGTCAAGTTCCGCGAAGAGGTCGTGGTCCGGCGGACCAAGTTCGAGCTGGGCAAGGCGCGCGATCGCGGCCACGTCCTGGTCGGCCTGACCATCGCCGTCGCCAATATCGACGAGTTCATCCACATCATCCGCTCGTCCAAGGATCCGGCCGAGGCCCGCGAGCGCCTGGTGGCCAAGGCCTGGCCGGCTGGCGACATGCTGCCGCTGGTCGAATTGATCGCCGATCCGCGCAGCCTGCATGAAGAGGGCGGCCTGATCCGCCTGACCGACGAGCAGGCCCGCGCCATCCTGGCCCTGACCCTGTCGCGCCTGACCGGTCTGGGCCGCGAGGAAATCGGCAACGAGGCGCAAGCCTTGGCCGACGACATTCGCGGCTTCCTGGAACTGCTGTCGGATCGCGCCAACATCATGGCCGTGGTCCGCGAAGAGCTGGTCGAGGTGCGCGAGAAGTTCGCCGTGCCGCGCCGCTGCCACATCGTCGACGGCGACGCCGACGTGGAAGACGAAGACCTGATCGTCCGCGAGGAAATGGTCATCACCGTGACCATGGGCGGCTATGTGAAGCGCACGCCGCTGGCCAATTACCGCACCCAGCACCGGGGCGGCAAAGGCAAGTCGGGCATGGCCACCAAGACCGAGGACGCGGTCACCCGCGTGTTCTCGGCCTCGACCCACGCGCCTCTATTGTTCTTCACCTCGGGCGGCAAGGTCTACAAGCTGAAGGTCTGGAGGCTGCCGCTGGGCGCCGCCAATTCGCGCGGCAAGGCGTTCGTCAACCTGCTGCCGATCGAGCCGGGCGAGACCATCACCTCGATCCTGACCCTGCCCGAGGACGAAAGCACCTGGGACCGCCTGGACGTGATGTTCGCCACCCGCTCGGGCAGCGTGCGCCGCAACAAGCTGTCGGACTTCGTCGATGTGCGCCGCAACGGCAAGATCGCGATGAAGCTCGATGACGGCGACGGCATTGTCGGCGTCGGCGTCTGCGGGACCGAGAACGACATCCTGCTGACCACCTCGGTAGGCCGCTGCATTCGCTTCTCGGCCGATGAGGTCCGCGTCTTCGCCAGCCGCGATTCGACCGGCGTGCGCGGCGTGAAGCTGGCCGAGGGCGACACCGTCATCAACATGGCCATCCTGCGCGGCGTCGACGCCACGCCGGCCGAGCGTACGGCCTATCTCAAGCATCAGCGAGCTTTGGCGAAAGCCCGTGGCGAGGACGGCGAAGACGTTGCCGCGCCAGACGAAGCCGAAGAGGACGTCGGCGAGGCCGCGTTGTCCTTGGAACGCATCGCTGAACTGGGCGCGGCCGAGGAGTTCATCCTCACCGTCTCATCCGAGGGCTTCGGCAAGCGCACCAGCGCCTACGATTATCGGCGCACGGGCCGGGGCGGGCAGGGACTTACGGCCCAGGACCTCTCCAAGCGCGGCGGCCGTCTGGCGGCCTCGTTCCCGGTCGAGGACAGCGACGAAATCCTGTTGGTGACAGACGCCGGACAATTGATACGGTGCCCCGTCGCGCAAATTCGTGTTGCAGCGCGGAATACTCAGGGCGTAACCGTTTTCCGCACCGCGAAAGACGAGCATGTCGTGAGCGTGGAGCGGCTGGCTGATGCTGGCGGCGGCGACGAAGATCAAGGCGAAGCAAGCGGGGCGGACGAGACCCCGTAGGCCGTCGGTAAAGCAGGGGGTTGCATGAGGGTTGGGCTTTATCCCGGAACGTTCGATCCGGTCACCAATGGCCATCTCGACATCATTGGTCGGGCCGTAAAACTGGTCGACAAGCTGGTGATCGGCGTGGCGGTGAACATCAGCAAGGGGCCGCTGTTCAGCCTGGAAGAGCGGGTCGCGATCCTCCAGAAGGAAACCGCGCACCTGTCGCAGGTGGCGGTGATCGAGGTCAAACCCTTCGACAGCCTGCTGATGCACTTCGCGCGCGAGGTCGGGGCCCAGATGATCGTACGCGGCCTGCGAGCCGTGGCCGACTTCGAATACGAATTCCAGATGACGGCCATGAACCAGCAGCTGGATCGCGAGATCGAGACGGTGTTCCTGATGGCCGATCCTCGGCACCAGGCCATCGCCTCGCGGCTGGTCAAGGAGATCGCGGCCTTGGGCGGCGACATCTCCAAGTTCGTGCCGCAGAGCGTGGGCGAACAGCTGGTCGCCAAGCTGCGCAAGACCTGAAACGGCGGGTTTGCCGTGAAGCTGTCGAAATCATAGGCTTCAACACGGTGGACTTGTCGCGGGGGCGGCGTCGTTCTACGCCCCGTCTGCCTTTCTGTTCGGGGATTTCAATGAAGTTTGCGTATTCCGTCGCCGCCCTGGCGCTGCTGGCCACGACCGCTGTCACCGACGCGGCGTCGGCCCAGACGCCGGCCGCCCAGGTTGGCGACTGGCGCACGCCGGATCCCCGGAACGTGCTTGTGGTCGAGACCAACAAGGGCCGGATCATCGCCGAGCTCAGCCCGCAGGCCGCGCCCGCGCATGTGGCGCGGGTTCGCGAGCTGGTGCAGGCCGGTTTCTATGACGGCCTGACCTTCTTCCGCGTCATCGACAGCTTCATGGCCCAGACCGGCGATCCGAAGAACGACGGCACGGGCGGCTCAGACAAGCCGGACATGACGGCCGAGTTCACCTTCCGTCGCGGCGCCGACACGCCACTGGCCGCGCCGGGCAAGGCGGGCAGCAACGAGACGGGCTTCGTCGGCTCCCTGCCAGTCACCAGCCAGCCGGCGGCCCTGGCGGTGATGACCGCCGACCGCAAGGTGGCGACCTGGGGCAATTTCTGTCCGGGCGTGCTGGGTATGGCCCGCGCCTCCAACCCTGATAGCGGCAACAGCCAGTTCTTCTTCATGCGCCAGTACTATCCGTCGCTGGACAAGACCTACACCGCCTTTGGGCGGGCTCTGTCGGGCATTGACGTCATCCGCGCGATCAAGGTCGGCGAGCCCGCGCCGGATCCGCAGGACAAGATGATCAGCGTCCGCCTGCTGGCCGACCTTCCGGCAGACAAGCGCCCCACCGTTCGGGTGATGGACACCCGCAGCCCCGCCTTCGCCGCCCTGGTCGCCAAGCGCCGGGCCGAGGTGGGCCCCAGCTTCACCAATTGCGACGTCGAAATCCCGGTGCAGATCAAATGAAGCCATCCGCCGTTGTCGTCCTGGGCCTGAGCCTGGCTGTTCTGGCAGGACCGGCGCTGTCCGCCGCCAAATCCAGGCCGAAGGCGCGGGGCGTCGCCCCCCCGACGGCGGCGGACTGGCGGATCCCGGACCCCGACAACGTGATGGTGATCGACACCAACAAGGGTCGCGTGATTGTCGAGCTGACCCCCGAGGTCGCTCCCGGCCACGTGACCCGGATGCGCGAACTGACCCGAGCGGGCGTCTATGATGGCCGCACCTTCTTCCGGGTCATCGACCGCTTCATGGCCCAGACCGGCGATCCCAAGGACAACGGCGAGGGCAATTCCGACAAGCCCAACCTGAAGGCAGAGTTCACGTTCCGACGCGGCGCCGATAGCGCCTTCACGCCGGCCGCCGCACCCGCGGGTCTGCAGGTGGGCCTGCTCGGCTCGCTGCCGGTGTTCAGCCAGCACTGGAGCTGGCACGAGGTCACCGCCGACGGCAAGGTCTCGGCCTGGGGCACCTATTGCCCCGGCGTCGTGGGCATGGCCCGCGACGACGACAACAATTCGGCCAACAGCCAGTTCTTCCTGATGCGGCAACCCTATCCATCGCTCGACAAACGCTACACGGCGTTTGGCCGAGTGATCAGCGGGCTGGAAGCGATCCGGGCGATCAAGACCGGCGAGCCGGTCGCGGCGCCGCAGGACCGCATGGAAAAGGTTCGGATGCTGTCGGACATCCCCGAAAAGGAACGCCCCAAGGTGCGAGTGATTAACACCCAGGGCGCGTGGTTTGCGGGCGAGATCTGGCGCACCCGGTCGGCCAAGGGCGCGGACTTTTCGGTCTGCGACCTGAAGGTTCCGGTCGATATCCGCTAGGCCTTCGTCCTTTCGGGGTCAGGGAGGTTCACAGCGAGGGGAAAACCGCGCTAGAAGCCCTTCACCATTTCGCACCCAAGGGATGACCATGTCGGCCGACCTCGAAAACACCCTGATCCTCACGCTGGAAAGCGGCCCGGTCACCATCACGATGCGTCCCGACCTGGCGCCCGGCCACGTCGACCGGATCAAGCAACTGGTCCGCGAAGGCTTCTATGACGGCGTGGTCTTCCACCGCGTGATCCCGGGCTTCATGGCCCAGGGCGGCGATCCGTCGGGCACCGGCCGCGGCGGCAGCGACAAGCCGGACATCAAGGCCGAGTTCTCCAAGGAGACCCACGTGCGCGGCGTCTGCTCGATGGCCCGCACGCCCGATCCCAACTCGGCCAACAGCCAGTTCTTCATCGTCTTGGACGACGCCACCTTCCTCGACGGCCAATATACTGTCTGGGGCCAGGTGACCGAGGGCATGGATCACGTCGACGCCCTGCCCAAGGGCGAGCCGCCGCGCGAGCCGGGCAAGATGCTCAGCGCGAAGATCGCCTCTGACGCCTGATTCGGGCTTCTGCTGGATACGAAGAGGGCCCCGGAGAGATCCGGGGCCGTTTTTGTTTGTCTTCGGCCGCGTCCAAAATCAGCGCCGCAGCCAAAGCGCGCTCCCGACCCCAAAGCGGCCTTTGCATCCTCGCTTTGTTGATCAGGCCTCCGCCAGCGCCCCAATAGCGCGGACGATATCGCGCGGCTCGATCGGTTTCTCAAGGCGCACGACATGGGCGAATTCTGCTGGAATGGTGTCCTGATCGTAGCCGGTTACAAACACGAACGGAGCGCCGGCGCCACGCATCGCATCAGCGACTTCAAAAGACGGACCGTTGCCTAGATTGACGTCGAGCATCGCGGCGGTGACCCGACGGCTCTTGATGGCTTCAGTCGCATCCTCAATTGTCGCGAACGGCCCAATCACTTCGGCCCCCGCTTCGCGCAAGGCCGTCGCGGCGTCCTGGGCGAGGTAGAAATCGTCCTCCAGGATCAGTACGCTCTGGCCGGCCAGGCTCGGTTCTCCTGTCATATCGATCGCTCCTCCATAGACAACGCTGAGCATGGGAGCGTCCGTTTCCAGGATGCTCGCTCCCGGTTGCAATGGAAACTCGATAAAGGCTTTAACACCTTCAGGTTCAATCACCACCTCGCCACGGCCTCGCAACTCATATGGCACCCGCTGTTCAATAAGTTGAGTGCCAAAACCCTTGCGTTTGGGAGGCGACCAGTCAGGCGGCGCGGGCCGGCGCTCTGACCACTCAAGTCTCAGCCTTGGCGCAACATCGGCGTGAAGGACCCGAACGTTCACCTCGACCCTCCCTTCAGGCGTTGATAGAGCGCCGTATTTCAGCGCGTTGGTAGCGAGTTCGTGGACGGCGAGCGAAATGACCTCCGCCGCTTTCGGAGAGATCACAACCTCGGAGCCTGTCAGTACATACTGGCCTTCGTGATCCGCTAACGCCTCGAGTTCTTGACGAACCAGCGCGGTGATCTCCACCTCCACATTGGCGGCGCGGGTCAGCAAGGCCTGCGTTCGGGCCAGGGCCATCAGGCGGCCCGTGACCGATGACTCGTAGCCGGCGACGTCCGATGCCGTTCTCGCCGTGCGCGTGACCATCGACCGGAGCATAGCCATGATGTTGCGGACGCGGTGCTGTAGCTCGGCCAGCAGTATCGATTGATGCTCGACCAATAACCTCGCTTCGGTCACGTCCGTGGCGATTCCGCCGATCCACTTCACGCCGTTTTTGTCACGGAGCGGGAAGTCGTGATCCCTGATCCAGCGAAAGGCCCCGTCCGAAGGTCTCCGGATTCGGAATTCGTGCACCGTGGCCTCGCCCTGTCGCGCCGTTTCCAGATGCCCCAGCGCCACGTCTCGATCATCGGGAACAATCAGGGCCGCCCAGCGATGAACCCCGCCCAGGATTTCGTTCGGATCCATGCCGTAGACTGTCGCAAAGGCCGGGCTCAGATATTCCATCTCCATCGTGTCGGCCCGCCTGATCCAAAGCACGTCTGTCGAGGAGGCCGCGAACTGCGCGAAACGCTCATCGCTCTCGCGCAGCGCCGCCTCCGCGCGTGCGCGTTCGACCGCTGCCCAAGTGCGTTCGGCGACTTCTTCGACAAGGGAGACCTCGCCCTTTGTCCAGCCTCGAGGGGCGGTTGAGACGGCGCAGATCGCCCAAAGCGGGTTGTTCTCGCCTTTGCGCAGGGTCGCGGCGATCAAAGCACGCATGCCGAGGCCATTGAAACCGGCTCGGTCGACGTCCGAAAGGTCCTCCATCTTCACGACATCGTCGATCACCACCGTCCGACTGAACGCTACCTGAAGGGCGTCGGGAAAATCGGATAAACGCACCTGAGCGGGCAAGGGGGGCAGACGGTCGTTGTGCACCTGGTGGGGAAACTCGCCGATGTCCTCCGCCAGCCGGTAGATCCCGTTGTAGCAGCGATCGAGGCGCATCTGCTCCATGAGCATCCGGAGCGCTCGGTTCGTTATGGCTTCGGCGCTTGGCTCCGCCCGCAGCGCATCGCTGAGTCGCAGCAGGAACGCCTGCCGCTCCCCGCTCTCCTGCGACGCCAACTCGGCGCGCTTGCCTTCAGTTACATCGCTATAGATGGCCACAACGCGGCGGCTGCCGGCAGGGCCGATACGTGCGAGATAGACGCTGAACCAGCGGCCCAGCCCCGACGCCGGCATTTCGAAGCGTACCGCCTCACCGGTCCTCGCGACCTGCCCGAACCGTTCGACCCATTCCGGCTCCCGGTTGGGCACGACCTCGCTGGACAAGCGGCCCTCAATGTCCCTGAGCCCGGTCAGCCGTTCAAGCGCCGGGTTGACCGTCACATAGCGAATATCGATGTCGCGCCCGTCCGCGTCCTGGACGACCTCGACCTCCATGAAGCCTTCGTCGAACGAACTGTACAAGGTGCGATAATGCGCTTCGCTTTTGCGGAGGGCGGCAAGCGCAGCATTGGCTTCGTCTAGCTGGCGCTTCAGCGCCTCGATGTCTGCGTCATGCTCCATGCCTATCAGTCGCATGAACTGAGCAGCTTTGGGAGAACGGTGATCGCGACCAACCCTTTCATTTGAGTGTACAGCGAAGGGTCTTCAGCCACCGCCATTTGGAGGACCGTCGTCGCGTCTGAGCCCGGCCAAAAAAAGACTGAAGCCAAGCGCGCTTCCCACCCCCAGCAGACGATCACAATGCCCGCTGTCGGTGCAGGAAGCGGTGTTTCCCTCGTTCAAGGGCTAGAGCATTTTCCGATTAGTGTGAAACGGTTATCGGATCGAAAAATGCTCTAAACTTTTGATTTAGAGCCCTTTTCGCCCGACCCTGATGAAGCCATCAGATCGGAAAGGGCTCTAGCATGACGGAGAGTTGCTGGCCGCCTAATCCCGCCGCAGCTTCACGACGATCGGTCGATGATCCGAGCCGAGGGCGGGGCCGCGCGTCACGCTGACGGTCTTCCAGGCCTTGCCGGCATAGACGTGGTCGATCGGTAGGAACGGGGCCGGTGCGTCGGCGATGCGCGAGAAGCGTCCCGAGGGCCAGGAGGGCAGGGCGCGGGTGCGGCGCTCCAGGCCCAGGGCCTTGTCCTGACGCTTCAGCGAGAACGACCAGGGGGTAGAGTTGAAATCGCCGGTCAGGATCAGGCTCGACTTGTCGAACCGGGCGACGGCGTCGGTCAGCCGCTTGGACTGCTGTTGTTGCGGGCCGGCCGGGACCGGCCAGGCATAGTGGATGCCGGCCACGGTGAAATCACCCTTGGGGTCGGCCAGGGTCGCCCAGGCGCCGGCCAGTTCACGGCCTTCGGGATAGAAGCCGTTGCGGGCTATCATCCGCTTGCGACTGAAGATCATCGTGCCGCAGCGCTTCTTGCCATCGCAGGTGACGTGGAAGGGGTAGTAGGCCTTCAGCGCCTTGACTACGGGGCCAGAAGCCTCCTCGATCACCACCACGTCGGCATCCTGCTCAAGCAGCCAGCGCAAGGTGCGTTCGGGTGTCTCGTTCGAATGCCAGATGTTGAACTGAATGATCTTCAGGTCATCAGGGCGCGCCGCCAGCCGCTTGGTTCCTGCGGCGGCCAGCAGTTCGGGTCCCATCAGGATCGCGCAGGCAAGGACCGCCGCGCCGCCCAGGCCGACAATGGTCGCGCGCTCGCCCTGCCGGGCGAAGATCCAGCCCAGGACGATCGCGCCCACGCCCATCGCCAGCCAGAGGGGCGTGAAGTGCGTGAAGGCATCCAGCCGGTCGCTGAACACGCCGCCCAGGCAAGCGACGGCGAAGCCTGTCCCAACCACGCCCAGCATCAGGCCCGTGCCCCGGAAGAACAGACTCAAAAGGCGCAGCAACAGATCCATGGCCTGCCCATAACACGGTAGAGAACGGCGCCGGCGACCTTAGTCGCCGGCGTAATAGATGAAGCTGATGTTGCGTATACGCTCGGCGCCAATCTGCAGGCCGCCGGTCAGCACGATCTTTGGCGGTCCAGGTGGGCCGGCGGCCTTGGCTGCCTTCAGGGCAGCGACATCGAACATGCCCGAGAAGATCACCTCGCCAATGCGCGGGTCCTTGCTGCGGAACATCACCTCCCGGGGGGTGACCCGGTAAGTGTCGGCCTGCAGGCGGAAGCTGACTGTGTGATGGATCTGGCCCAGTTCGTTCTCGGTCGTGGGGCTGGTGACATCCTCGAATTCCAGGAAGAACGGCCCGTAATTGCTGGGGCGCTTGCCTTCTTCCCAGGACGCGAAATCGCTGGTCATGCCCATGTTCACGGATGTGAGCTTCCAGTTGCCGACTTGAACGGGGTTCTGGGTGAAGTAATAGCCAAAGGCGTCCAGCGCCGGATCGTGCTGGAAATCGGCGACCGCCGGATCAGCCGCGGGCGTGGTCGCGGTCGCCGTCGCCGCCGGTGTCTGGGCAGGCGCGTCGGCGGCGGGCCTGGTGTCACAGGCGACAAGCAGGAACGGCAGCAGGGCTGCCGAGGCAAGCAGGCGTTTCAAGGCAATCTTCCCCCGAAGACTATTGTATCCGGGAGATTGGCGGCGTCCGCGTGCATTGTCCATGTCGCTCGCGCGACGCGCTATCTTGACCTGAGGGCCTGCCCGTGTCCTTGAAGCCGCCCCATGCGCCTTTCAGATTTCGACTTCGTCCTGCCCGAGGACAGCATCGCCCTGCGTCCGGCCGAGCCGCGGGATTCCGCGCGCCTGCTGGTCGTGCGGCCGGGCCAGGACCTGGCCGATCACGTCGTGCGCGACCTGCCTGATTTACTGCGCCCGGGAGACGCCCTGGTGTTCAATGACACTCGGGTGATCCCCGCGCGGCTGTCGGGCCTGCGCGAAGGTCGGATGACCGGAGGCGGCGACGGCGCGCCGGTGGCGGTCGAGGCCACGCTGCATCGCCGCGTGTCACCCAACCGCTGGAGCGCCTTCATGCGCCCCGGCAAGCGCCTGAAGATCGGTGACCGCGTCGCCTTCGGGTCGCGCGACGACAGAGCGTGCGAAGCCGATCGGCTGGACGCTGCGATCCTCGAAAAGCATGAGGGCGGCGAGGTGTTGCTGGGCTTCGACCTGTCCGGACCCGACCTCGACATCGGCATCGCCCGCCACGGCGAGATGCCGCTGCCACCCTATATCGCCGCCAAGCGGGCCGAGGATGACCGCGACCGCGCCGACTACCAGACTGTCTACGCGCGGGAGGACGGCTCGGTCGCCGCGCCAACGGCGGGCCTGCACTTCACACCTGATCTGCTTGAGGCGCTGAAGGCCAGGGGTGTCTCGCTGCACTTCGTCACCCTGCATGTCGGAGCCGGCACTTTCCTGCCCGTGAAGACCGATATCGTCGCCGAGCACAGGATGCACGCCGAGTATGGCGAGGTGCCGGCCTCGGTGGCAGACGCCCTGAACGCCGTGCGCGCAGCCGATGGCCGGATCGTCTGCGTCGGCACCACGTCCCTGCGTCTGCTGGAAAGCGCCACGGGCGAGGATCGCGTGGTGCGGCCTTTCGCCGACGAGACGGCCATCTTTATCACTCCCGGCTACCGTTTCCGCGCCGCCGATGGGCTGATGACCAATTTCCACCTGCCCAAATCGACCCTGTTCATGCTGGTCAGCGCCTTTGCCGGTCAGGCGACGATGCGCGAGGCCTATGAGCGGGCCATCGCCACCGGCTATCGCTTCTATTCCTATGGCGACAGCTCGCTGCTGTTCCCCGCCGACCCGGCCGAGACTTAAGCCATGGCCGCGTTTCCCTTCGAGATTTCCGCCACCGACGGCAAGGCCCGCACCGGCGTGCTGAGGACCCCCCGCGGCGACATCCGCACCCCGGCCTTCATGCCGGTGGGCACCGCCGCGACCGTGAAGGCCATGACCGTCGATCAGGTCAAGGACACCGGCGCCGAGATCATCCTGGGCAACACCTACCACCTGATGCTGCGGCCCACAGCCGAGCGGGTGAAGCGCCTGGGCGGGCTGCACAAGTTCATGCGGTGGGACAAGCCGATCCTGACCGACAGCGGCGGCTTTCAGGTGATGAGCCTGTCGGGGATCAGCAAGGTCACCGAGGAGGCCGTCACCTTCGCGAGTCACATCGACGGCTCCAAGCATGTCCTCTCGCCCGAGCGATCGATGGAGATCCAGGCCGACCTGCTGGGCAGCGACATCGTCATGCAGCTGGACGAATGCGTGGCCTGGCCGGCCGAGGAGAAGCGGGCCCGCGAGGGCATGGAGCTGTCGGCCCGCTGGGGGGCGCGCTCCAAGGCGGCCTTCGGGATGCGCGACAGCCAGGTGCTGTTCGGCATCCAGCAGGGATCGACCTTCGAGACCCTGCGCCTGGAGTCGTCGCAGCGCCTGCAGGACATCGGCTTCGACGGCTACGCCATCGGCGGCCTGGCGGTGGGCGAGGGGCACGCGGCCATGTGCGAGGTGCTGGACTACGCGCCCGATATGCTGCCCGCCGACAAGCCGCGCTACCTGATGGGCGTGGGCAAGCCGATCGACCTGGTCGAGGCGGTGGCGCGGGGCGTCGACATGTTCGACTGCGTGCTGCCCACCCGCTCAGGCCGCCATGGCCAGGCCTGGACCTGGGACGGCGCGCTCAACATCAAGAACGCCAAATATGCCGACGACGAGTCGCCGCTTGACCCGAACAGCGATTGCTCGGCCAGCCGTGACTACTCGAAGGCCTATCTGCGCCACCTGTTCAAGGCCGAGGAGATCCTGGGCCAGGTGCTGCTGTCCTGGCACAACATAGCCTTCTTCCAGGCCCTGACGGCGGCCATGCGCGACGCGATCAGCGAGGGAAGGTTCGAAGCCTTCCGCCGCGACTTCGCGGCGCGCTATAACACGGCCTGACCAACTAGTTCTTGGTCGGGAAGCGCGGCTTAAAGCCCTCGCGCGGCGGCGGCATTCCGGGATCGACCACGGGGATCGGCGCGGGCGGCTTATGCTGCGGCGTGGCCGGGGGATCGCAGCCGCGCGCCTCGCCCAAGCCCTTTAGATAGGCCCGGCGGACATTGCCCGAGGTAATGGCGCTCTGGACCAGACGGTCGTGGCGTTCTGCGCCGCTCAACTTACGCACCCAGCCGCGCATGGGGATCAGGTCCTGGGCGGCGCTGGCCACGGCGCCCAGGGCGGCGGCTCCGGCGGCTTTGCGGCCACGATCCATCAGGTCTTCGTTCTCTTCCGGCGGATGCTGGTCGAGATCCTCGCCCAGGGCGATATCAAGCGGGCCGACCAGGCCGATCAGTGTCGGGCAGTTGACGCTCAAGGGGCGGGCGTAGGGATCGCTCATCGCCTCGATCAGTACCGGCGGGATCTTGGTGCGGACGATATTGACGTCGCGCAGCGGTGCGCTGACCGCGCCGGAAATGCCGTCCTTGTTGGCGTCAGACGTGGTCTGGATTTTCGAATCAGCGGGC
Source organism: Caulobacter sp. DWR1-3-2b1 (assembly GCF_049895765.1). Taxonomy (NCBI): domain Bacteria; kingdom Pseudomonadati; phylum Pseudomonadota; class Alphaproteobacteria; order Caulobacterales; family Caulobacteraceae; genus Caulobacter; species Caulobacter sp. DWR1-3-2b1. The sequence goes on along the minus strand of NZ_JAFCSZ010000019.1, from coordinate 51,697 downwards.
GGCGGAGTGGGAGGAGGAAGCTGTTCCTGCCGCGCAAAAGCCGGCGTACTCGCTAAGGAAAGTGGGAAAACCAGGGTCGAAAGGAATAATCTTCGCATATACCAGCCTTAGCGCGCCAAAAGCGGCGCAGTCATGTCGAACAACCGTCGAACCCCGCTTGCGGCTGCGGCGCCCCCCGACTATGTTCCGCGCCGCTTCCACCGGCCACGCCGCGTCGTAGCGGGCCGGTAGCTCAGTGGTAGAGCATTCGACTTTTAATCGAATGGTCGTGGGTTCGAACCCCACCCGGCCTACCATTTTCGCCAGCTCCAAAGAGCCGGCCGAGCGCGTCGTGGCGCATGCCAATTCCAGGCGCGCCTCGCATCCGATCAAACGTTGCCTTTGAGCTTCCGTTCCGCATCGGGCGAGGGATCGCCCTGATGGCGCGCGGTGAGTTTTTCTGCGACCGTCGCCGGCTAATTCTCAATTGACCCCACTAGCGCGGTGGGGATTTAAGCTGACTAGCTTTTCGACCCGATGCACCCCTTGGGGATCGGGCGCGTTTCATACCGGACTCGCCGGAACCAGGACGACGATCAGACGATGACCGCCGAGACCGCCGCCGCGATCCGTCCGAAACTGCCGGGGGCAGGCCCCGTCGCCCGAAGGCCGCTGTTCCGTCGTCGGTCGGCAATCCCGGGGTTTGGCCTGACCCTGGGCGTGACCCTGACGATCCTGTCGCTGATCGTGCTGATCCCGTTGTCGGCCGTAGCCCTGAAGGCCGCCGAGCTTTCGCCCGCCGAGTTCGCCGCCGCCGCCTTTTCTCAGCGGGCCATGGCGGCCTATCGCCTGACTTTTGGGGCCGCCTTTGTCGCCGCCGCGATCAATGGCGTGTTCGGCGTGCTGACCGCCTGGGCGCTGGTGCGCTACGACTTCCCGGGCAAGGCCCTGGTCAACGCCCTGGTCGACCTGCCGTTCGCCCTGCCGACCGCCGTGGCGGGGATCGCCCTTGCCACGCTCTATTCGCCCAATGGCTGGGTCGGCGCCTATCTGACGCCTCTGGGTATCAAGGCCGCCTATAATCCAATCGGCGTGACCATCGCCCTGATCTTCATCGGCCTGCCGTTCGTGGTCCGCACCATCGAGCCCGTGCTGCGCGACCTGTCGGATGACGTGGAAGAAGCCGCCGCCAGCCTTGGCGCGGGCCGCATCTCCACCATCGCCCGTATCGTTCTGCCCGCTCTGGGACCCTCCTGGCTGACTGGTTTTGCCTTGGCCTTCGCCCGAGGGGTCGGCGAGTACGGCTCTGTGATCTTCATCGCCGGTAACATGCCCTACAAGTCCGAGATCGCGCCGCTGCTGATCATCATCCAGCTGGAGCAGTTCGAATATGCCAACGCCGCCGCCATCGCCGTGGTCATGCTGGGCGCCTCATTCCTGATGCTGCTGGTCATCAACGCCGTCCAGGCCTGGGCGAGAAGGTTCTCCTGATGGCCGCTCCGCGCCTTTCCACCGAAGACCCCGCCTGGGCCAAGGTCCTGATCATCACCCTGGTCCTGGCGTTCCTGGGCCTTGTCCTGGTCCTGCCGCTGGCCGCCGTGTTCGCCGAGGCCCTGCGCAAGGGGCTACAGCCGGCGCTGGACGCCATCGCCGATCCCGACGCCATCGCCGCCGTGAAGCTTACCCTTCTGACCGCCGCGATCACGGTGCCGTTCAACGTGGTGTTCGGCCTCTGCGCCGCCTGGGCCGTGGCCAAGTACGAGTTTCCGGGCAAGGCCCTGCTGATCACCCTGATCGACCTGCCGTTCTCGGTCTCGCCGGTGGTGGCCGGCCTGATCTATGTGCTGGTCTTTGGCCTGCAGGGCTGGGTCGGCGACCATCTGGTCAACAACGACATCAAGATCATTTTCGCCGTGCCCGGCATCGTGCTGGCGACCATTTTCGTGACCTTCCCCTTCATCGCCCGCGAGCTGATCCCGCTCATGCAGGAGCAGGGGACCAGCGAGGAGGAGGCCGCCGTCTCGATGGGCGCCTCGGGCCTCTACACCTTCTGGCGGGTGACCGCGCCGAACGTGCGCTGGGGCCTGCTGTACGGCGTCCTGCTGTGCAACGCCCGCGCCATGGGCGAGTTCGGCGCCGTCTCGGTGGTCAGCGGCCACATCCGGGGCCTGACCAACACCATGCCACTGCACGTCGAGATCCTCTACAATGAGTACGATTTCGTCGCGGCCTTCGCCGTCGCCGCCTTGCTGTGTTTGCTGGCGATCGTGACCCTCGTCCTCAAGACCGCGCTTGAAGTCGCCCAGCCCGGCTCGCGCCGGCGCGGCCACTGATCGGAACGCCAGACCCATGACCATCTCCATCCGTTCCGTCGAAAAGAGATTCGGTCGCTATCCGGCTCTGAACAAGATCGGGCTCGAGATCGCCGATGGCGAGCTGCTGGCCCTGCTGGGGCCGTCGGGCTCTGGAAAGACCACGCTGCTGCGCGTCATCGCTGGCCTGGAATTCCCCGACGCCGGCCAGGTGCTGTTTCACGATCAAGACGTCACCTTCGCCTCGGCCGCCGCGCGCCGCGTGGGCTTCGTGTTCCAGCAATATGCGCTTTTCAAGCACATGACCGTTGCCAAAAACATCGCGTTCGGCCTCGATGTGCGCAAAGGCAAGGACAAGCCGTCCAAGGCCGAAATCACCAAGCGGGTCGACGATCTGCTGCGCTTGGTCGAGCTGGAAGGCCTGGGCGGTCGCTATCCGTCGCAGCTGTCCGGCGGCCAGCGCCAGCGTGTGGCCCTGTCGCGGGCTCTCGCCGTTCAGCCCAGCGTGCTGCTGCTCGACGAGCCGTTCGGAGCCCTGGACGCCACGGTCCGCAAGTCGCTGCGCAAGGAACTGCGTCGCGTGCACGACGCCACCGGCGTCACCACCATCTTCGTCACCCATGACCAGGAAGAGGCCCTCGACCTAGCCGACCGCGTGGCCATCCTCAATCAAGGTGTCATCGAGCAGGTCGGCACGCCGACCCAGGTCCACGACCAGCCGGTTTCGCCGTTCGTCTGCGGCTTTGTGGGCGAGGCCAATCGCTTCGAGGGCGCTGTCTCGAACGGACACTTCACCTCCGGCTCGGTAGTTTTGCCAGCCGACAACGTGGTCGGCGGCAAGGCTGTGGCTTTCGTTCGCCCTCACGATCTGGTGCTCGACGCCAACGGCTTCGAGGTCCAGATCAATCGTGTCCATGTGCAAGGCGCATTGGCCGCCGTTGACGGTCTCACGCCCAGTGGCCAGCGGATCGAGGTGACGGTGTCACGCGACCAGGCCGACCAGTTTAGCGGCGCGGTGAAGCTGTCGGCCCGCCAGGCGCACGTCTTCCCGGCCTGAGCCTATTGCTGCTGTTGTTGCTGCTGCTGGTGCACATCCTGCCGTAGCGCATCGGCGTTCTCCGGGCGACGTCGGCCGCCGGCGAAGTTGGGGCGGGCCATGCGCAGGAACTCCGGTTCTGCCAGGGCCGCGCGCGCTCGGCGCACCGAGACGCCCACCGCCAGCTCGCTGTCTGAATCGCCCTTGTAGACGCCGCGCGAGGGCGTGACGTCGGCATAGTCCCGGCCCACGGCCACGGCCACGTGGCGCTCGCCGGTCATCATGTTGTTGGTGGGATCAAAGCCCACCCAGCGCAGGCTGGGCAAGAACACCTCGACCCAGGCGTGAGTGGCGTCGGGATCGGAGCGGTCGCCCGCTTCGCGGTCGGTGAACAGGTAGCCCGACACATAGCGCGCCGGGATGTTCCACGACCGGCAGATCGCCAGCATGATGTGGGCAAAGTCCTGGCAGACCCCGCGCCCGGCGCTCAGCGCCAGATCGATGGGGCTGTCGGCGTCGGTGACGCCGGGCTGATACTCGAACGCCTGATAGATGATCTCCGACAGCGCTCGCATCGCCGTGAGCGGATCCTTGCGGCGCAGATCGTCCAGATTGTGCTCGTTGGCGAAGGCGCTCAGCGCTTCGGTGGTCTCGACGAAGCCGTGCATCCGCAGGAAATCGAAGCACTCGCCGCGCACGAACTCGCTACGCAGACGGTCCCATTCGCCCATGTCCAGGGCGTTGGGCCGTTCGCCCGGCGACTCGGTTTCGACTGCTGAACGGGCGACTATGGTCAGCTTGTCGTGCGGCTGGGGGACATCGAAGTGATAGACGGCGTTGCCGAAGCTGTCGGCATAGGAGAACACCTGGGCCGCCGGATTGATGTCCAGTTCGAAGCTGACCAGACGCTGGCGAGCGGTCTTCTGGGGCTGCATCCACAGCTCCATCAGGCTTTCGCGAACCGGGCGTTCGTAGTGGTACTGGGTGACGTGGCGGATTTCGAGGAGCACGGGAAGAGTCCTTATTGGGTTGCGTGACGGTCGCCGAAACCGCTGACATTTTCGGCTGTCACGCTCGCAGTCCTTAGGCCGGTAGGCGCATTTCGAGCGGATAGGCCACGAAGGTCTCGTAGATCGCCTCGTGGATGCGCGCGCATTCATTGACCACGGTGGTCAGCAGGGCGCCGGCGCCCTGGTTTTCCAGCTCGTTGATATCGGCGAACTGCAGCCTGGCCTTCAGGCGACCGGCGATGCGCTCCGGCCCAGCCCCTTCGCCACCGGCCCGGCGGGCCAGCACGCTGAGATTGGCTTCGATCTGAGAGGTCGCAAAGCGGATCGAGCGGGGGAAATCCTCGTCGAAGACCAGGAACTCCAGAATATGCCGAGGCTCGATCTCGGCGGTATAGACCCGCAGATAAGGCTCCAGGGCGCAGGCCATGCGCAGCAGGCTGACCAAGGCGAGGTGGTCATTGATCTGCCGGCCGGGCGTTTCGGCGAAGCACACCTCGAGCAGGCGCGAGACCAGCTGCGCGCGCTCCAGATACATGCCCAGCATCATGAACCGCCAGCTCTCACCATGGCTCATGGTGGTGTCGGCCGCGCCCTTGAACAGGTGCAGGTCGGCGATCACGTCATGCAGGAAGGTGGTGGAGCCGTCGGCGAACTCGCGCCCGGCGTTCTCGTCGGTGACCTTTAGATAGAGAAGGTTCAACCGTTCCCAGGTTTCGGTCGTGATGTGATCGCGCACCTGGCGTGCGTTTTCGCGGGCGCGGGACAGCGACGAGACCACCGAATTGTGGTCGGTGCGGTCCAGAACCAGAGCCTCGGCGGCCTCGAACGAGCCGATGGCGCTGCTCACTTCCGGCTCGCCGACAGCGGACAGGGCGATCCACACCGCCTGCACGCCCGAATCGGTCTGATCCAGGGTGGCGTTCAGCATGACGCTGGACAGTCGCGACAGGTGTTCGGCGCGTTCGATGTATCGGCCCAGCCAGTATAGGCTGTCGGCAACCCGAGCGAGCATCATGCGAGCGACCTCTCACGGGAAGGAACAGCGAGCATCATGGGCGCGCGCCCCCATTGCCGTTTCCATTGCCGTTGATGTGATTGTCGTCGGCTAGCACCCAGGTGTCCTTCGATCCGCCGCCTTGGCTGGAATTAACGACCAGCGAGCCTCGTTTCAGCGCGACGCGGGTCAGGGCGCCAGGCGTGACGATAGTCTTCTCGCCCGACAGGATGAACGGCCGCAGATCGACGTGGCGCGGCTCGATCCGCCCATCCACCAGGCACGGCGCGGTCGAGAGCTGGATGGTCGGCTGGGCGATGTAGTTCTCCGGATCGGCCTTGATGGCGATGGCGAAGTCGTCGCGTTCCTTCTGGGTGGCGTGCAGGCCGACCAGCATGCCGTAGCCGCCCGAAGCGCCCACGGCCTTGACCACCAGCTTGTCCAGATTGGCCAGCACATAGCCCAGCTGCGTCGGCTCCCGACACAGGAAGGTCTCGATATTGGGCAGGATAGCGTCCTCGCCCAGATAATAGCGGATGATCGCGGGCACATAGGCGTAGACGGCCTTGTCGTCGGCGACCCCGGTGCCCGGCGCGTTGCAAATCACCACATTGCCGGCGCGATAGGCGTTGAACAGGCCAGCTGCGCCCAGCGACGAATCCCGCCGGAAGGTGAGGGGGTCGATGAAGTCGTCGTCCACACGGCGATAGATCACGTCAACCCGGCGGATGCCGGTGGTGGTGCGCATATAGACCATGTTGTCGTGGACCACGAGATCGCGGCCCTCGACCAGTGGCACGCCCATCAGGCGCGCCAGATAGGCGTGCTCGTAATAGGCCGAATTGTAGACGCCGGGCGTCAGCACCACGACCTGGGGGTTGGGCCGCCACTCGGGGCTCATGCTCTTCAAAGTGGCCAGCAGCAGGTCCGGATAGCGCTCGACCGGCCGCACCCCGGCTGCGCGATAGGTGCCCGGGAAGGTGCGCTTGGCCGCGTCGCGATTGGCCAGCATGTAGGAGACGCCCGAAGGCACCCGCAGATTGTCTTCCAATACCGCGAACTGGCCGTCCTGGCAGCGGATCAGGTCGCTGCCGCAGACATTGGCGTAGGATTTGTGCGGCACATAGATGTGCTGCATCTCGCGGCGATAAGACGGCGCGCCCAGCACCAGCTCGCGCGGCACCACGCCGTCCATCAGGATCTGCTGATCGCCATAGATGTCGGCCAGGAACAGGTTCAGGGCCAGCAGGCGCTGGGTCAGGCCCGCTTCGATCTGGGCCCATTCATGGGCGGGGATGATGCGGGGAAAGAGGTCGGTCGGAATGATCCGCTCGGTCGTGCTCTCGCCGCCATAAACCGTGAAGGTGATGCCCTGCAGCAGGAAAGACCGTTCCAGCGTCTGCTGGCGTTCCGCCAGTTCGGCGCCGCCAAGTGTCGACATACGGGCATGCAGCGGATCGTAGTGCGAGCGCACCGCGCCGTCGGGCGTGAACATCTCATCATAGGCGATGCCAGGCAGGTACGCCGCCTCCGTCATGGGCAGGGTCGGAGCTTCGAGATCTTGAATTTTTGCCGCCACGCCTTCGTCCACGCTTGTTCGCCTTTGGGTCTACGTCGAGTCAGACGCGCCATGAGCACCCTAGAACGGCGCGGCGTCTGAAGTCGGTGATTTTAGCTGTCGCCGCGCCGATGCGCACGACTGCCTGTCATTTGGGCGCCTTTTTCCCAAGGAGGGAAGCGCTGGCCGTCTTGCGCCTCTCGCATTTACGACCGTGACAGCAGCGAGGTCGCCGACTACAGGGGAGCGGGGCGCTCCGCGCGGGGATTACGGCTTGGTGCGTAGACGATTGGCCCTTGGGATCGCGACAGCGGCGTTGCTGGCTGCTGGCGGCGCTTGGGCGGACGAGCCCTCGGCTACGATCACCGGGGTGGAAGACAGGACGCTGCGCGACGCCATCCTGCGCGTGCTCTCCATATCCAAGACAGCGCCCCAGAGCCGGGCCGAAGCCCGCCGTAGGGCCCGCGACGCCGGCGACGATGTGGTCGCGGTGCTGCGCGCCGAGGGCTATTACGCCTATGCCGTCGAGCCCGATATCAGCGAAGAGGATACGCCGCGCGGCGTGGTCAAGGTCACGCCGGGGCCGGTGTTCGTGCTCGCCGATCCCAACATCGTCTGGCGTGGCGCGCCCCCCGACGAGGGGGTGAGCCAGCGAGCCGTATCGGCCATGCGAATCACCCCCGGCGAGCCCGGTCGCGCCGTCGATATCCTGGGCGCCGAGGGGCGGGTGATCGCTCAGGTCCAGCAGTTGGGCTATGCCGACGTAGCCGCCGAACCGCGCGAAGTCGTCGTCGACCACGCCGATCACACCGTGCGCCCGACTTTCAATATCGCCGCCGGGGACCTGACGCGTCTGGACGGTGTGGAACTGATCACCAAGGGGCGGAGCAACCCGGCCTGGGTGGCGCATCTCACGCCGTGGCAAGCGGGCGATGTCTATGATCCCGAGGATGTCGCCGAGCTGGAGCGTCGCCTGCGCGACACCGCCGTCTATGATTCGGTGTCGGTCTCAATCGCGCCGCGAGACAAGATCCTGCCTGATGGCCGCCGCCCCGTTGTCGTCAACCTGGCGGACCGGCCGGAGCGCACCATTGAGCTGGGCGCGGGCTATTCGACCAGCGAAGGGCCGGGCGTCGATGCGCGGCTGATCCGCTACAACCGCCTGCGCCGGGCCGACACCACCACCTACACCGCGCGCCTGGCCAAGCTGGAGCAGCGCGTGGAAGGGCAGGTGGCCTTGCCGCACTGGCGCAAGCCGCAACAGACCTTGAAGCTCAATGGCGCGCTGTTCCGTGAAACCACCGACGCCTATGACGAGACCGGTGCAACGATCAGCGCCGACCTGACCCAACGTCGCAAGACGACGTCCTATCGCACCTATGGCGTGGCCCTGGACGTGTCGCAGTCCGAGCAGTTGGAAGCGACGCCCGGGGTCTCGGTCAAGAAAACCCTCAACCTGGCCACCCTGACAACCCTGGGCGCGATGGCGTGGGATCAATCCGACAATATTCTGGACCCGACGCGGGGCTGGCGCTTCGAGGCGCGCGTCGAGCCGACGACCAGCTTTGGCGACACCACCCTGGCCTATCTGAAGACCCAGGTTCAGGGCTCGGCCTATTTTCCGTTTGGCGAGCGCGCCAGCACGGTGGTGGCCGGCCGCGTCAAGGTCGGGGCGATATTCGGCGCTCTGGTCTCGGAAATCCCGGCCTCGCGTCGCCTGTTCGCGGGCGGTGGTGGTTCGGTGCGCGGCTACGCCTATCAGGCCATCGGACCGCGCCTGGCCGACAACACCCCGCAGGGCGGCGTGTCGCTTGTCGAGACCTCGATCGAGGTGCGTCACCGCTTTACCGAGCGCTGGGGCGGCGTGGCCTTCATCGACGCTGGCGCCATCGGTCCCGAGCGCAAGCCCGACACCGAGGACTTCCGTTTCGGCGCGGGTATCGGTGTTCGCTACGATCTGGGCTTTGGCCCGATCCGCGCCGACATCGCCATTCCGCTTGGAAAGCGCTCGGGCGACCCCGCCTTTCAGATCTATCTCAGCATCGGGCAAAGCTTTTGACCGACGCGCCTGAGCACCCCATCGAAGACGCGGTTGAAGAGGCGGTCGACACCGTCGTCGAGGTGGCCAAGAAGGTCGGTGGTCCCGGCTGGTTGATGATCGTCTCTCTGGTGGCGGTGGTCATCGTGGCGGTGTTCTTCGGCGGCCTGCGCTACGTCCCGATCACGCCTCAAGGCCGTATGTTCCTGGAGGCGCGGGCCAGCGGTTTGAAGCTGGGCCGCATCGGCCGGCTGAAGATCGAGGGCCTGTCGGGCGACATCTGGAAGGACTTCGCCGTTCGCCGCCTGACCATCGTCGACGAGAAGGGCGTCTGGCTGGAAGCCCATGACGTTCGCGTCGCCTGGCGCCCGACCGAGCTCTTCGGACGCCGTTTCCACGCCGAACGCATCGACGCCCGCGACGTCGTCGTGCTGCGCCGTCCAACCCTGACACCCAAGGGCAAGTCCGGCGCGGCGCCGGTTTCGGTGGATCTGGACGCCTTCGCATTTCGGCTGATCACCAAGCCCGAGTTCAGCCGTCAGGCGGGTGACTTCGATGTCGTCGGCGCCTTGGAAATGGCGCGGGTGGGCAGCAAAAAGGGCAAGATCGGCGTGGCCAGCCGGCTGCACCGGGGCGACTACCTGAACCTGGATTTCGACCTCGGTCGCGAAGAGACTATCCGCTTGAACGCCGACGCGGTTGAGGCCAATGGCGGCGCCCTAGCCGGCGCCCTCGGCTTGCCTGTCGACCGGCCGTTCGATCTGAAAGCCAAGGCCGACGGAACGATGAGCAAGGGCGCGTTCACCGTCACAGCGCGTACCGGAAACGACGTGCCGCTCGATGCCACAGGCGCCTGGGCGCCTAGCGGCGGCTCGGCGCGGGGCCGCATGGACCTCGGCGCTTCCAGCCTCACGCGAGGGCTGAAAGTCATGTTCGGCCCCGAGGCCGCGTTCACCATCGATGGCCGCAAGGCCTCGGGCGGGCTTTACGACCTGACCACCCATATCCGCGCCGAGAACCTCGTCCTCGACTCTCGGGGACTGGCCGATATCGGCAAGAAGCGCACCGGGCCAGACGGCCTGCCGTTCACCGCGCGCGTCGGCTCGCTGAAAAGGATCGTCTCGATCCCCGAGATGGGAGCCGGCTCGGTCCAAGGCCGCTTCCGCCTCGATCCCGACGGCTTTACGGTCGAGGGCGACGCCGACGTCTCTAACCTGTCCCTTCTGGGCTATCGGCTGGCGCGGGCCAAAGGGCCGGCCATGGTGCGGTGGTCCAAGAGCGAACTGACGATCAAGGCCGGGGCCGCTGGCCAAGGCGGCGGCGGAAGCGGCGTGCTGGCCGTGCTCGGCGCCAGCCCCAAGATCACATTCGACGGCGCGCGCCTCAAGGACGGCCGGTTCCTGATCCGCTCGGCAAAGGTCACCGGCCCCAATCTGGTGGTCACGGGCGAGGGCGACCGCGGCCTTCTCGGCGGCTTGAACTTCAAGGGCGAAGCGCGGGTCGCCAGCCTGGCGCCGATCCGCGCCGGCGCGCGCGGCAAGCTGGTCGCCAAGTGGTCGGCCAGCAGTTCCAACGGCAAGCCGTGGGCCTTAACAGTGGACGCCAGGGGGCAGGATTTCGCTCTCGGCCTGGCCGAACTGGACCGCCTGCTGGGCAAGGCGCCACGCCTGAGCGGCAAGGGCGCCTGGAACGATGGCGTGCTGTCGATCGCCAACGCCAGGCTCGACGGCGCAGCGGTCGAGGTGCGGACCTCCGGCGCCATGCAACGCGGCGGTGGTCTCGGCTTCAAGCTGGACTGGACGGCCACGGGGCCGTTCCGCGCGGGTCCTATCGAGGTCGCGGGCAAGGCCAAGGGCGATGGCGCGATCACCGGAACCTTGTCTGCTCCAAAGGCCGACCTGACCGCCGATTTCGACTCGATAGACCTGCCAAAGCTTCCGCTGACCAATGCGCATCTGGTTCTGACCTTCGCTCGGACCGCCAGCGGCGCCGACGGCGTGGCGCGGCTGACCGGCCAGAGCAGCTATGGACCGGCCAAGGCCGGCGCGGCCTTCCGTTTCGCCACGGGTGGGCTCGACCTCAGCGACGTGGATATCGACGCCGGCGGGGCCAAGGCGACGGGCTCGATCTCCCTGCGCGGCCGGCGGCCGGCCTCGGCGGATCTAAACGTCGCCATTGGCCCCGGAGCCTTCCTGCCGCAAGGCCGGGTGTCTGGTTCGGCCAGGATCATCGACGCGCCCGGTGGCGGCCGCGCGACCCTGGACCTGACCGCCGAGGAGATCGCCAGCGGCAACTGGAAAGTGCGCTCGGCCCGGATCAAGGCCGACGGACCCATGGCCAACCTGCCGCTGACGCTCGACGCCCAGGGGGTCGCGCCCGGCGGCCGGTGGCGCGTGGCCGGGTCCGGCGCTCTGGCTCAGTCGGGCGACAACTATGCTCTTTCGCTCGACGCCGCCGGTCGCATGGGCCGTACTGACGTCAAGACCCGCGAGACCGCGCTGGTGCGCTTCGGCGGGACCTCCACTGTCACGCGATTGCGGCTGCTGATCGGCGACGGCCAGGCCGACCTCGATGCCGACCTGGGCAGCGAGAACGCCAACCTCAAGGCGCGTCTGGCCGGCGTCAGCCTCACGGCGTTCGACCCCGACCTGGCCGGCGACATAGACGGGACTTTCAACCTGCATGGCCAGGGCGAAACCCTGCTGGGCGACTTCGCGGCCAAGCTGACAGGGGCGCGCGAACGCGGCTCGAAGATCGAGCAGTCGCTGGACGCCCAGATCCAGGGCGAGCTGAAGGATCGCGTGTTGAACATCGCGGCCAACGGCGCCAACCGGCAGGGCCTGAAGGCGGAAGCGCGCCTGCTGCTGCCGGCGGAGGCCTCAGCCAAGCCGCTGCGTCTGGCCATCGACCGTAGGCGGCCTGTGATGGGGACTTTCAAGGCCCAGGGCGAGATCAAGCCGCTTTGGGACCTGCTGCTGGGGCCGGAACGGTCGCTGTCGGGCAAGATCGACGCCGAAGGCACGCTCGCCGGCACCTTAGCCGACCCGCGTCTGGTGGGCAGCGCCGCCCTCGACGGCGGCGGGTTCGAGGAAGGCCAGACAGGGCTGCGGCTGCGCAACATCACGCTGCGCATGAAGCTGGCCGACAATGCCATCGATGTCAGCCAGGCCACGGCCGAGGATGGTCTTGGCGGCTCTCTGGCCGGCGGTGGGCGCATCAGCCTCAACCGCGAAGGTATCAGTGGCTTCAAGCTGGACCTCAAGGGTTTCCGCCTGATCGACAACGATCTGGCCACGGCCACTGCTACCGGACAGGCGACCGTCAACCGGTCGGCCGACGGCAAGGTCAAGCTCAGCGGCGACCTGACCATCGACCGCGCCGACGTCTCGGCCCAGAGCAAGACCCCGGCCGGGGTGGTGAGTATGGATGTCGTTGAGCGCAATCGCCCGACCGACCTGGATCAGGGCACGCAGCCGCGCCGGGCCAGCCCCGGCGGCGGCATCGCGCTCGACATAAACCTGAAAGCGCCGCGCCGTGTGTTCGTAAAAGGTCGCGGGCTGGACGTCGAACTGTCGCTGGACGCCCATGTCGGCGGCACCTCGTTCTCGCCCAGCCTCGACGGCGTGGCACGCATGGTGCGCGGCGAGTACGACTTCGCCGGCAAGCGTTTCGAGTTCGACGACAACGGCGTGGTCACCTTGTCGACCCAGCTGGACCGGATTCGGCTGAACCTCAGCGCCCGCCGCGAGGATACGTCGCTAACCGCCATCGTCCGGATTCAGGGCACGGCCGCCAAGCCGGAAATCACCCTGACCTCAACGCCTGAGCTGCCCAGCGACGAGGTGCTGAGCCAGGTGTTGTTCGGCGCGTCGGCGGCCCAGCTGTCGCCCATCGAGGCCGCGCAACTGGCCTCCGCCTTGGCGGCTCTGGCGGGCGGCGGCGGCTTTGACGTGATCGGCAACCTGCGCAGCTTCGCTCGCCTCGACCGTCTGGCCTTCGCCGAGAGCGCCACCGGCATGACGGTGGCCGGCGGCAAGTACGTCACCGACGACGTCTATCTGGAAATCATCGGCGGCGGCCGCGAAGGTCCCGAGGCCCAGGTCGAGTGGCGGATTCGCCGGACCCTCTCGCTGGTCTCGCGGATCGGCGGGCAGGGCGACGCCAAGCTTTCCGTCCGTTGGCGAAAGGACTACTAAAGGGCAAGGCTGTTGCGCGGGCGCCCGGTTACCTCGTCAGAGGAAGCACGTTTTACCCGCGGCCCTTGGTTTATCGTGACTGAGGGAGGAACGGCATGTCGATGCGACTCAAAGACGAGGATCGCGCTGTTTTGGAGGCTATCGCTTCCGACGGCGGTTGGATCATCGACCGGGCGGTGGCCTGGTGCGCGATAAACTCGGGCAGCCTTCATCTAGCGGGACTGGAGCGTCAGAGGCAGATTTTGCTCGACGCCATCTCGACGCTGCCTGGCGCGCCGACCGAAATCCCTCTGGCCGCTTCCGAGGTGATCGGCCCTGACGGCCGCGTAGGCGAGCAGCATCACACGCCGGCCATCGCCGTGGTTGTGCGCCCCGAGGCGCCGTTGCAGGTCGTGCTGACCGGCCACTACGACACCGTCTATCCCGAGACCAGTGGCTTCCAGACCGTGCAGACCCGCCCTGACGGCGCCCTGCGTGGCCCCGGCATCGCCGACATGAAGGGCGGGATCAGCGTCATGCTGGCCGCCTTGGAAGCCTTCGAACGCCATCCCGACGCGGCAAATGTCGGCTATCGCGTGCTGCTGTCGCCGGACGAGGAGATCGGCTCCATCGCTTCGGGGCCGATCCTCAGCGACTTCGCACGGCTGGGTCATGTGGGCCTGACCTATGAGCCGGCGCTGGCCGACGGCTCTCTGGCCTCTTCGCGCAAGGGTTCGGGCAACTTCCACATTGTCGTGCACGGCAAGGCCGCCCATGCCGGTCGCGACTTCGGCGCTGGCCGTAACGCCGTGATCGGTGCGGCCCGGATCGCGGAGGCCCTGCACGGCCTGAACAACCAGCGCGACGGCGTCACCGTCAATGTCGCCCGCATCGACGGGGGCGCGCCGTTGAACATGGTTCCCGAGGTGGCCATCGCGCGGTTCAATGTCCGCTTCCCCGACGCCGAAGCCGCTGCCTGGTTCGAGGCTAGGGTCGCCAGCATTGTCGCCGAGCCGCGCGAGGGTCTGCATGTCCATTTGCATGGCCTGATCACGCGCGGCGCCAAGCCATTCAACGCCGCCCAGCAGCAGCTGTTCGGCGCGGTCAAGGAGGTCGGGGCGCTGCTGGGCCAGGACATCGCCTGGAAGCCCTCCGGCGGGGTTTGCGAGGGCAACAACCTGTTCGCCTCGGGCCTGCCCAATGTCGACACCCTGGGCGTGCGCGGTGGCGACATCCACAGCGAGGCTGAACACGCCTTCCCGGAAAGCTTCGTCGAGCGCGCTCAGCTCTCGGCCTTGATCCTGATGAAACTGGCCAGTGGCGAAATCGACGGACGCTCGATCCGCGCGGCTATGAACCCTCTTGGGGAGACCCACTAGAATGCTCGTCGTACGTCCCGCCGGCCCCTCCGATTTCGACGCCCTGATGGAGCTGGCCGTGCTGTCGGGCCGCGGCTTCACCAGCCTGCCCGAGGACGAGCAGACCCTGCGCGCGCGCCTGACCCTGTCCGAGGCCAGCTTCCAGGCCGAGGTCGCGGCGCCCGAGGCCTGGTACACCCTGATGCTCGAAGACTTCGAGGCCGGCGATGTGATCGGCGTGGCCGGGGTCAAGGCGGGGGTGGGCCTGAAGCGACCGCACTTCTCGTTCCGGGTCGTGACCCTGGCGCAGTCGTCGCCAACGCTTGAGAAGCGCTTCGACCATACGGCCCTGGTGCTGGTCAACGAATGCGCCGGATGGTCAGAGGTGGGCTCGCTTTTCCTCAAGCCCGAACGCCGCAAGGGCGGGGCGGGGCGGCTGCTGGCCCAGTCGCGCTACATGCTGATCGGCCTGGAGCCGCAGCGCTTCGCCGAGATGGTGCTGGCCGAGTTGCGCGGCTGGTTCGACGAGGACGGCGGCTGCCCGTTCTGGGACCATGTCGCCAACAAGTTCTTCCGGCTGGGGTTCGACGAGGCCGACATGATGAGCGCCTCCACCGACGGTCAGTTCATTCTCGACCTCGCCCCCCGTCACCCGATCTATGCCGAGTTACTGCCCAAGGAGGCGCGCGATGTACTGGGCCGTGTGCACCGCGAGGGCGAGGCGGCGCTGGCCATGCTGGAGAGCGAGGGGTTCCGCTATCAGGGCCTCATCGACATCTTCGACGCTGGACCCACGGTCGCGGCGCGGCGCGACGACATCAAGACGGTGCGCGAGGCCAGGCGGCTTCGCCTGAAGCTGGGCGAGGATGCCTATGGCGAGGAAGCCCTGGTCTCCACGGGCGACATCGGCAAGTTTCGGTCGGTGCGAGCGCCGGTACTGATCGACGGCGAAACGGCGATCCTGGGGCGCGACGCCGCTAAGGCGCTGCAGCTTTCCGAAGGCGACATGGTGCGGGTGAAGGCATGAGCGGCGGTGTGTTTATCGACGGCGTCTGGCGCGCGGGCGCCGGGCCGGAAGCAGTCTCCATCGACCCGACGACCGGCGAGACGATCTGGCGCGAGACGACAGCGTCGCATGCCGATGTGGCCATGGCGGTCGCCGCCGCGCGACGGGCTTTCCCCTCGTGGGCCGATCGACCGCGCGAGGAGCGGATCGCCGTCCTGCGCCGCTACAAGGAGATCCTGGTCGAGCGCACCCCGGCCTTCGCCGAGGCCCTGAGCCGCGAGACTGGCAAGGCGTTGTGGGAGACCAAGGCCGAGCTGGGCTCGATGGCGGGCAAGGTCGATCTGTCGATCAAGGCCTATGACGAGCGCACCGGCGGTGTCGAAAACGCCATGCCCTTCGGCCGCGCCGTGCTGCGTCATCGCGCCCACGGCGTGATGGCGGTGCTGGGGCCGTTCAACTTCCCCGGCCACCTGCCCAACGGCCACATCGTGCCAGCCCTGCTGGCGGGCGACACCGTGGTCTTCAAGCCTTCCGAGGAAACGCCCCTGGCCGGCCAGATGCTGGTTTCGGCGCTGGAGGAGGCTGGCGTTCCACACGGGGCGATCAACCTCGTCCAGGGCGGCCGCGAGACGGGTCAGGCTCTGATCGCCGAGGAGATCGACGGTCTGCTGTTCACCGGCTCGGCCCTGGCGGGAGCGTTCTTCAGGCGCTATTTCGCCGACCGGCCCGATGTGATCCTGGCCTTGGAACTGGGCGGCAATAATCCGCTGGTGGTCTGGGACGCCGGCGACGCCGAGGCCGCTGCGGCTTTGATCGTCCAGTCGGCCTTCATCACCACCGGGCAGAGATGCTCCTGCGCGCGGCGCCTGATCGTATCGGACGACGCGGCGGGCAAAGCGGTGATCGAGGCGGTGGCGGCCCTGTCGGATCGCCTGACCGCCGGGCCGTGGAATGGTCCCAGCGAGCCTTTCATGGGGCCTTTGATCTCGGCCCGCGCCGCCGCATTGGCCAAGGCCGGGGCCGAAGCGCTGGGCGGCCAGAGCATCCGGACGCTGGGCTCGGTGGATGGCTTGAGCGCCGCCTTCGTGTCGCCGGGCTTGGTCGATGTCACCGGCGTCGAAGTGGCTGACGAGGAGCTGTTTGCGCCGCTGCTGCAGGTGCGCCGTGTCGCCAGTTTCGATGAGGCCATCGCCGCCGCCAACGCCACGCGATACGGCCTATCGGCGGGGCTTATCTCAAATCAATCAGAGCTTTGGGGAAAGTTCCTCAACCGTATTCGCGCGGGCGTGGTCAACTGGAACCGGCCGACGACGGGGGCGGCGGGAAGCATGCCGTTCGGCGGGTTAGGGGCGTCGGGCAACCACCGCCCCAGCGCCTATTACGCAGCCGACTACTGTGCCTATCCCGTGGCCAGTTTCGAAGCTGACGCGGTGCTCGATACTCTCGGCGATATCAAGGGCTTGCGGGCATGAGCTCAGCGGTCGAAGCCAATTGCGACGGCCTGGTCGGGCCGACCCATTCCTATGTCGGCCTGTCGCCCGGCAACCTGGCCAGCCAGAAAAACGCCGGCGAGGTTTCCAACCCGCGCGGCGCGGCGCTGGAGGGTCTTGGCAAGATGCGCAAGCTGGCCGACTGGGGCGTGCCCCAGTTCGCCCTACCGCCACATGAGCGACCGGATGTAAGTTTGCTGAAGTCGCTCGGCTTTTCGGGTTCGGACGGCGCGGTTCTGGAGCGCGCCTGGAAGGAAGCCCCCGCCCTGGCCTCAGCCGCCTGCTCGGCCTCGCCGATGTGGGCCGCCAACGCCGCCACGGTGACGCCCAGCGCCGATACGGCCGACGGCCGCGTGCACTTCACGCCCGCCAATCTGCTGACCAATCTGCATCGCAGTCTGGAAGGCCCGCAGACCACCCGAAGCCTGCGCCGGCTGTTTCCGGACGAGGCCCTGTTCGCGGTCCATGATCCGCTGCCCGCCAAACCGCACTTCGCCGACGAGGGCGCGGCCAATCACGTCCGGCTGTGCGCCGAGCACGGCGCGCCGGGCGTCAATCTGTTCGTCTGGGGCCGCGAGGCCTGGGAACATTGGGAGGGCCGCTTTCCGGCCCGCCAGACCCGCGAGGCCTTCGAGGCCGTCGAGCGTCGGCACGGGGCGGCTCGGGGCATCTTCCCGCGGCAGGGCCAAGCGGCGATCAATGGCGGGGCGTTCCACAACGACGTCGTCTGCGTCGGCACGCGCGAGTGCCTGTTCTTCCACGAACGCGCCTTCGAGGATCGCGTTGGCATGGAGGCATCGGTACGCGCGGCCGCAGAGGGCCTGTTCGAACCGGCCTTTGTCGAGATCTCCGAAGCCGATCTGCCGATGGCCGATCTGGTGGCCAGCTACCTGTTCAATTCGCAGCTTCTGGTCATCCCCGGCGGGGATCGCTTGGTGCTGCTAGCTCCGGCCGAGACTCGCGACAATCCTCGCGCCAATGCCGTGGCGCAAAGCCTGGCGACGTCCAACGGCCCCATTGGCCGTGTCGACTATGTCGATGTCCGCCAGAGCATGCGCAACGGCGGCGGGCCGGCCTGCCTGCGTCTGCGGGTGGTCCTGACCGAGAGCGAACTGGCGGCGACCAATCCGGCCCAGCGGTTCGACGCAGTCCTGCATGCGCGCCTTGCCGACTGGGTCGAGCGCCGCTATCGCGACCGCCTGGCCCCGGCCGACCTGGCTGATCCAGCCCTGCTTACCGAGGTGCGCGAGGCACTGGACGAGTTGACGGGCATCCTTGATCTTGGCGGTGACTTCTATCCCTTCCAGAGGACCGCATGAGCTTCCAGATCCGGGCGGCGACGCCCGAAGACGTCACCGCGCTGGTCGGCCTGCACCGGGCGGCTGCGGCTGTTCCTGATGGCCTGGCGCGCCGGCCCGACGAGATCACGCAGGACTATGTGGAGCGCTTCCTCGCCGGGATCAGCTTCGTGGCTGTCGGTCCAGATGGTGGCATCTGGGGCGAGATCCACGGCGCACGCGAAAGTGTGGCGCTGTTTGCCCACGTCGTGTCGAATCTCACCGTCGCCGTACATCCCGATCGCCAGGGCCTGGGGATCGGCTCGAAGCTCTTCGAGGTTCTGATCGCCCATGCCCGAGCGATGGACCCTCCGGTCCTGCGGATCGAACTGGCCGCCGGGGCCGGCAATCCCGGGGCGATCCGGCTCTATGAGCGGCTGGGCTTCAAGCACGAGGGGCGTCAGGTCGCGCGCGGGCGCTATCCCGACGGCCGCCTCGAAGACGACATCCTGATGGGAATGCTGATCTAGCCGCGCAGGGCGGCGAGCGCCTCGGGGAAGCGGCGCGACAGCGGGGCCTCCAGCTCGCCCAGCTCGACGGCGTAGTCACCCGAGCCTTCGGGGCGCAGGCCGGTGACCTTGGCCTTGTTGACCAGCCACGAGCGGTGGCTGCGCACGAAGCCGTGCCCGATCAGGTCGGTCTGGATCGAGGCCAGCGGCGTGCGCATCAGCGGCCGGCGGCTGTCGACCAGCACGAACTCGACATAGTTGCCGGCCGAGCGGACAGCCAGAATGTCGTTTATCGGTACCCGCACCAGACGTGCGCCGTCCTGAATGTCGAACGTCGCCAGCGACGGCGAGATGAGGGCGGCGGCCTGCCGGCTGCCCTGCCGCAGGGACAGGTAATAGATGATCGAGGCCAGGCCGTAGGCCATCATGTCCTTGCGAAACTCGTAGGGGAACTCGCTGGAGACGTCGCCGAAGTCGTAGGTCTGTTGCAGCAGCACCAGATAGGCCAGCTTTCGCAGCGCGACAAAGCCGGCCACGTGCAGGGCCGAATAGGCGAAGACCGCAACGAGATGAACTAGTCCCGCCTGCCACCAGTGTGGGGCCTTCCTGTGCGTCCAGAGGGCCGCGGCGGCGGGGATGGCGAAGATAACCATGGTGACCAGCGCGCTGCTGACCTCCCAGATCGCCGGGGGCAGCGCGCCCAGGTGCGGCGCGTCATGCTGGGTGGTCAGCACGTTCACGACGCAGATGGAGCTGATCAGGCCGATGCCCAGCAGCCAAGCCCGCAGGATCGAACGGTGCTCTTCGCCGCTCATCCCGAAAAGTGCGCCGTTCGTCCCGGTTTGTTTTCCGCTCATCCCCGGCAAGGTCCGCCGATCCCGAGGCTCTTGGCCTGTCGGGACATCACGAGGCACGACCTGCTCATCCCTTTTCAAGCCGGGCGCCTCTTCATGACCACGACGACTTCATCCCTGGACCGCCGCTACGACTTGGACTGGATCCGGGTCGGCGCGTTCTTCCTGCTGATTCTGTACCACGTCGGCATGTTCTACGTACCGTGGGACTGGCACGTGAAGACGCCGCATCCGGTCGAGGCCATAGGGCCCTTGATGCAACTGACCAACCCCTGGCGGCTGACCCTGCTGTTCCTGGTGTCCGGAGCGGCGACACGGTTCATGGCCGACAAGGTCACGGTCGGAAAGCTGACCGGCGCGCGGATCGCGCGGCTGCTGCCGCCGCTGATCTTCGCCATGTTCGTGATCGTGCCGCCGCAGAGCTATTACGAGATCATCGAAGCGGCCGCAGCCAGCCCGACCGCTGGGATTGTCGTCGATCCCTATGGCGCGTTCTGGATGAAGTACGCCACCGCGTCTGGCAACTGGTGCGACGCCGATGGCTGTCTCATCACGCCGACCTGGAACCACATGTGGTTCGTGGCCTATCTGCTGGTCTATTCGCTGATCCTGGCCCTGATGCTGGCGTTCTTTCCCAAATTGGGAGCCAAACTGCAGGGGGGGCTCGAACGCGCGCTGAAGGGACCCGGCCTCCTGCTCTGGCCCATCGCCTTCCTGGCTCTGACGCGCATGTTCCTGATGCCGCGGTTCGAGATCACCCACGCCCTGACAGACGACTGGTACAATCACGCCGTGTCGCTGCCGGCCTTCCTGCTGGGTTTTGGGCTGGCGAAATCCGAACGGTTGCGCGAACGACTGATCGGCATGCGCTGGACGGCGCTCGTGCTGGCCGTCGTCTGCTGGGCCGGCTGGGCGACCTATGCCTGGATCTATCGCGCTGAAGACGCCAATCCGCCGCTGGCGCTACGCCTCTTCATGCGCTGTGTCTATTCGGTCGACCAATGGTGCGCGATCGCGGCGATCCTGGGGTTTGGCGCAAGGCATCTGAACCGCGATGCGCCAGTCCTGCGCTACCTGACCCTGGCGGTGTTCCCGTTCTATATCGTCCACCAGACACTGATTGTGGTCCTGGCCCATCACCTGGCCAAGCTTGGCCTCCCTCAGGGACTGGAAGCGGCGATCCTGATCGTGGCGACCTTCGCGGGGTGCTTCGCGACCTACGAGGTCGTGCGACGCATCCCGGTGGTGTGTTGGCTGTTTGGCCTGAAGTCTCAGCCACGCGCCGAGGCAAGCCGACCACCCGTCTTGGCGTAGGCTTGGGTTCCGCGCGTGATCACGGTGTCGCCGGGCAGTACCGCGGCGATACCGATGTCGCTGGCGGTCGCCAACCGGTCATAGATTGGCGCGAAGTCCTGAAGGGTGACCGCCTGCAGAGTCTGGATCGAGTCGATGACGAAATAGGCCTGTTGGAAGTCGTCGATCCGGTAGGGCGTGCGCATCACCCGCTCCAGATCGAAGCCGATGCGGTTGGGGGAGGGATCGTCCAAGGCGAAGATCGACTCCGCCCGCGACGAGACGATGCCGGCGCCATAGATCCGCAGACCCTCAGGCGTCTGCATCAGGCCAAACTCGACCGTGTACCAGTAAAGCCGCGCCAGATTGGCTAGGCGGCCCAGTTCCAGCGCCCGCTGCCCGCCCTGGCCATAGGCCTGCATATAGTCAGCGAAGACCGGGTCAGTCAGCATCGGCACATGGCCA
The DNA here is from genome assembly GCF_049895765.1 of Caulobacter sp. DWR1-3-2b1. Classification (NCBI taxonomy): domain Bacteria; kingdom Pseudomonadati; phylum Pseudomonadota; class Alphaproteobacteria; order Caulobacterales; family Caulobacteraceae; genus Caulobacter; species Caulobacter sp. DWR1-3-2b1. The sequence continues at coordinate 30,343 of NZ_JAFCSZ010000019.1, read as the reverse complement.
AACACGTCGTGGAAGATGTCCGGTTCCTGCAGGTAATCCAGTTCATCCGGCTTGCGGATGAACTGACCTGCGGGGAAGCGGCGGTTGGCAAGATGGTCAAAGAAGACGTCGTCGGGCACGAGACCCGGCACGGCAACCACGCTCCAGCCGGTCAGGCGCTGAAGTTCCTCGTTGATCCGCGTGAAGTCGGGAATGCCCGAGCGGTGGAGGTCCAGGGCGTCGAGACCGCGCAGAAAGGCGTCGCAGGCCCGGCGCGGCAGCATAGCCGTCTGGCGCTCGTAGAGCGTGATCCAGACGTCATGCTCGGCCTGGGAATAGCGCTCCCAGCCCTGGTCGATGGTCCAGTCCGCCCGGGCTCCGGGCGGCGGTGAGGTGCTAAAACCGTCTGCGCTCATGCGACGACGTTACGCCCCATGTTCTGCAAATATCGTTCGAAATTTGCGTCAAAAGCCAGGTTCTCTGGACAGACCTTGCGCCTAGTGAGAGATTCGGGGGCGAAGCCTGTAGGCTCCGTGATCGAAGGCCTCGAAGATCACCGCCGTCTGGGGGTGCTGCACCGGCTCGCCCGTCTCATCGGCCAGCAGGTTCTGCTCCGACACATAGGCGACGTAGGTATTCTCGTCGTTCTCGGCCAGCAGGTGATAGAACGGCTGGTCCTTGACCGGCCGAATGTCTTCCGGGATGGATTCCCACCACTCGTCGGTGTTGGCGAACACGGGGTCGACGTCGAACACCACCCCCCGAAACGGGAAGATCCGGTGCTTGACCACCTGGCCGATCGCGAATTTGGCGAATCTCGAATTCATGTCGTGACGATAGCAGGCCCACCTGACTGAATCCTGAACGTAGAATTCCGCCAACGGATAACAAGGCTTCCTCCGGCCGCCGCCGGGTTGCTATGTTCCGCTCGAAGTGAGGCGCGGCGATTTGCAGCGCCTGCGAGACAGGCGGTAAGACCATGTCGGAGGCGCCGCGTGCGCCCGACGCCCCAGCCTCTCCCCGCGAGGAGAGCGGTCGGCGTCGGCGGCCGCCGGGCGAGCAGTCGTGCTATGCGGCGCTCGATCTGGGCACCAATAATTGTCGCCTTCTGGTGGCGACGCCGTCTCCGCGCGGGTTCCGCGTCGTCGAGGCCTATTCCCGCATCGTGCGTCTGGGCGAGGGTCTTTCGCAGACCGGCATGCTGTCCGACGCCGCCATGGAGCGGTCGATGGCGGCGTTGAAGGTCTGCGCCGAGAAGATCCGCCGTCGAAAGGCGATCAAGATCAAGGCCGTGGCCACCCAGGCCTGTCGCGGCGCCGACAACGGCGCGGCCTTTGTCCAGCGCGTCGCCGAGGAAACCGGCCTGCGTTTGCAGATCATCACCCCGCGGGAGGAGGCCCAGCTTTCCGTCGCCGGCTGCATGAGCCTGTTCGACCGCGAGTCTGACGCCGCTCTGGTGGTCGATGTAGGCGGCGGCTCGACGGAACTTTCGTGGGTCGACCTGAAGGGCGAGGGGCTGGATGCCAAGCCGCGCCAGTTCGCTGCGTGGAAACTGCCGATCAAGGCCTGGCTGTCGATTCCGGTGGGCGTGGTGACCCTGGCCGAGCGTTTCCCGGAGGGCGATCGGGTCGAAGAGGGCTGGTTCCGGACCATGGTCGATGACGTCAAGGTCCGGATCGAGGCCTTTCCGCACGCCGAGCCGATGCGCGAGGTGTTCGCCAGCGGGCGGGCGCATCTGGTCGGCACGTCTGGAGCCATCACCAGTCTCGCGGGCCTGCACTTGGGTCTAGAGCGCTATGATCGCAATGTCGTCGATGGCCTGTGGATGGACCGCACGGATTGCGAGGCCGCCGCCGAGTGCCTGCTGCGGTTGACGGCCGCCGAGCGCGCCCTGGAACCCTGCATTGGCTCTGACCGGGCCGATCTCGTCCTGGCCGGAGCGGCGATTCTTCAGGCCGTTCAGGAGGTCTGGCCGTGTTCGCGCGTGCGTGTGGCCGATCGAGGGCTTAGAGAGGGGCTTCTGATGTCCCTGATGTCCGAACAGCAGCGCCGCCCGCGTCGGCGCCGCCGTGGCGGGGCGTCCAAGTTCAAGCCGGTGTCCGAATGACCGAAGAAGAACCGCCCCGCAAGCGCATGGTCAAGCCGCCGGCCGGCGGAACCGACGCTGGCCGCACCAAGCCAGCGCGCCTGAAGAAGACCTATGGCCGCACGACGTCTCAGCAGGCCTGGCTGGAGCGGCAGATCAATGACCCGTTCTCGGCCAAGGCCCGCGCCATGGGCTATCGCAGCCGCGCGGCTTTCAAGATCAGCGAGATCGACGAGAAGTTCGGCTTCTTCAAGAAGGGCGTCCGCGTCATCGACCTGGGCTGCGCGCCCGGCGGCTGGCTGCAGATCGCCGTGGAGCGCGGCGTCACCCAACTGGTCGGCGTCGATCTGCTGCCGGTCGACCCCGTCGAGCCCGCCCACATCCTGGAAATGGACTTCACCGACGACGCCTGTCCGGCCAAGCTGATCGAACTGCTGGGCGGCGCGCCGGACGTGGTGCTGTCGGACATGGCCCCCAACACCGTCGGCCATCGCGAGACCGACCACCTGCGCATTGTCGGCCTGATCGAAATGGGCGCCGAATTCGCCATCGAGGTCCTGAAGCCTGGCGGTTCCTTCGTAGCCAAGGCCTTCCAGGGCGGCGAGACCGCCGACGTCATCGCCCGGCTGAAGAAGAACTTCGACAAGGTGGTTCACTACAAGCCCAAGGCCAGCCGGGCGGATAGCTCGGAGGTGTTCCTGGTGGCGACGGGGTTCCGGGGGCGGTAATCGTCCCTCGGACTGCTGGGCGCGAAATTCATCCCCATTTGTGCTGCGCGGCGGGTCGACACGGACGACCTCGATAGGTATACGCGGCTCGCAAAATGGAGACTCCAATGGAGATTCGCGAAGGGCTCACCTTCGACGACGTTTTGCTCGAACCCGGTCCATCCGACGTCATGCCGACCCAGGTGACGACTGAGACCAAGTTCACGCGTGAAATCAGTCTGAACATCCCGCTTGTGTCCGCCGCCATGGACACGGTGACCGAAAGCCGCCTCGCTATCGCCATGGCCCAGGCCGGCGGCATGGGCATCCTGCACCGCAATATGACGGTGGAAGAGCAAGCCGACCACGTGCGCGAGGTGAAGCGCTACGAGAGCGGCATGGTCATCAATCCCCTGACCATTCACCCCGACACTACCCTGGCCGAGGTCCGCGAGATCACCGCCCGCCGAAAGATCTCGGGCTTCCCGGTGGTCGAGCGCGGCTCGGCAAAGCTGGTCGGCATCCTCACCAACCGCGACATGCGCTTTGAGGGCGACGACAGCGTTCCCGCCTCGGCGATCATGACCCGCGAGAATCTGATCACGGTGCGCGAAGGCGTCGATCCCCGCGAGGCGCGCGAGCTGCTTCGCAAGCACAAGATCGAGCGCCTGATCGTTGTCGACGACGGCTTTCACGCCGTCGGCTTGATCACGGTCAAGGACATCGAGAAGGCCCAGGCTCACCCCCTGGCCGCCAAGGACGATAAGGGCCGGCTACTGGTCGGCGCCGCTTCCACAGTCGGTGACGTCGGTTTCGAGCGCTCGATGGCTCTGGTGGAGGCCGGCGTTGACGTTGTGGTGATCGATACCGCCCACGGCCACTCCAGCCAAGTCGCCCTGGCCGTCAGCCGGCTGAAACGCGAGGCCAATCGTGTTCAGATCGTCGCCGGCAACATCGCCACCTATGACGCGGCGCGGGCTTTGATCGACGCCGGCGCCGACGCGGTGAAGGTCGGCATCGGTCCAGGCTCGATCTGCACAACCCGCATCGTCGCGGGCGTGGGCGTGCCGCAGCTGACCGCGATCATCGAGGCCGTCCGCGCCGCCAAGGAAAGCGGAACGCCGGTCATCGCCGACGGCGGCATCAAATATTCGGGCGACCTGGCCAAGGCCATCGCGGCCGGCGCTAGCACCGCCATGATGGGCTCGATGTTTGCGGGCACCGAAGAGGCCCCAGGCGAGGTGTTCCTGTACCAGGGGCGTTCGTACAAGAGCTATCGCGGCATGGGCTCGGTGGGCGCCATGGCCCGCGGCTCGGCCGACCGCTACTTCCAGAAGGAAGTGACCGACAGCTTCAAGCTCGTGCCGGAAGGCATCGAGGGCCAGACGCCGTTCAAGGGCGCCATCGCTCCGGTGCTGCACCAACTGGTCGGCGGCCTTCGCGCCGCCATGGGCTATGTCGGCGCGCCCACGATCGCCGAGTTCCAGAGCCGCGCCCGCTTCGTGCGCATCACCGGCGCCGGCCTGCGGGAGAGCCACGTCCATGACGTGATGATCACGCGTGAGGCGCCCAACTATCCGAGCGCGGTCTAGATCATGCGGGTCGCCATCGAACTTCAGCTCCTCGCCGTCGCGGTCCTGATCGGGCTGGTCCACCTGCTGTGGGCCAGCGCCGCCGCGCAACCTCAGCGGGGTCTGAAGTGGAATGTCGGCCCGCGCGACGAACCCGTGGTTCTGACGGGCATGGCGGGGCGTCTCGAACGCGCCTTCGCCAACTTCCGCGAGACCTTCCCGCTGTTCGCCGCCGCCGTGATTGTCGTCTATCTGTCGGGCCGGATCGGCTTTGTCAGCGCTCACGGCGCGCTGATCTATGTGGTGGCGCGCGCGATCTATATGCCGCTCTATGCGTTCGGCGTTCCGGTCGTGCGTAGCATCGTCTGGCTGATCTCCTTCATTGGCATCGGGATGGTCCTCGCGGCCATGGTGGTCTGAGACCATGCGCGATGGAGGACGGGTTTCAGCAGCGATCGAGGTTCTGGCCGAGATCGAGGCGCGGCATTTTCCGGTGAAGATGGCGCTCAAGCGCTGGGGCGAGAGCGCGCGCTATGCCGGCTCCAAGGACCGGGCCTTCGTATCCGGACTGGTTCTGGACGCCCTGCGCCGCAAGCGCTCGCTAGGCTTCATGATGGGCGACAGCTCCGCGCGCGGCGTGGTGCTGGGCGTTCTGGCTCACGTCTGGGGGTGGTCCGCCGAACGCGTCGCCGAGATGGCCAGCGAGGAGCATGGTCCGGGCGCCCTGGCCGAGGCCGAGATCAAGGCTCTGGCCACGCCGGCCTCGCTGGATGAAGCGCCAGCGCCAGTGGCAGGTGACTATCTCGACTGGCTGGAGCCGTTCCTGGCCCGCGCGCTGGGCGACACTGTGCGCGCCGAAATGTCGGCCCTGTCGCAACGCGCGCCGGTCGACCTGCGCATCAACACCATCAAGACCGACGCTGAGCGTGGCGCGAAAGCCGTGGCGCTGATTGGCGGCGAACCAGCAGGCGTGCTGGAAACCGCCTTCCGTATCCCCGCGCCGCAAGCGGCTGATCGCACCCCGTCGGTGGAAGCCGTCCCCGCCTTTTCCAAGGGCTGGTTCGAGGTGCAGGACCTCGGTTCCCAGATCGCGGCGGCCATGGCGGGCGAGATCAAGGGCAAGCAGGTGCTGGACTTCTGCGCCGGCGGCGGCGGCAAGACCCTCGCGCTGGCGGCGGCCATGAACAACACCGGCCAGATCTTCGCCCATGACAGCGACGCCCGACGCCTTGCCGACACTATTCGGCGCGGCCAGAGGGCAGGGGTCCGCAACCTGCAGATCCGCTCGCCGATCGAGGCCGAGCCGTTGAAGGGTCTGGAAGCCAAGCTGGACGTCGTCTTTGTCGATGCGCCCTGCACCGGCTCGGGCACCTGGCGCCGCCACCCTGATGCGAAATGGCGTTTGTCGCCCGACCAGTTAGCCAAACGCCAGATCGAGCAGGACAGCGTGCTGATCGACGCCGCTGACTTCGTAAAGCCCGGCGGCCGCATGGTCTATGTGACCTGCTCGCTTCTGGTCGAGGAGAACGAGGACCGGGTCGCCGCCTTCCTGGCTCGCCGTCCAGACTTCGCCGTCAAACCGGTGGCTCTGGAAGCCGTCGCTAAGCACGTGACCTCGGATGGCTATCTGCGCTTGACGCCCCACACCGCCGGCACGGACGGCTTCTTCGCCGCCGTACTGGAGCGAAAATAGAACCCTTCTCCCCTTGCGGGAGAAGGTGGCCGCGTAGCGGTCGGATGAGGGGTTTCATCAGCGATGAGCCGCCTACCGTCCGACGCAGGCGCGACCCTCATCCGTCAGCCTGCGGCTGACACCTTCTCCCGCAAGGGGAGAAGGAAAGACTATTCGAACGCCGGAGACCCACCGCCTATGACCGCCCCCGCCAACCACCAGCGCGTTTTGATCGTCGACTTCGGCAGTCAGGTCACTCAACTGATCGCTCGCCGGGTGCGCGAGGCCGGCGTCTATTGCGAGATCCATCCGTTCGACAAGGCCGAGGCTCTGGTCGACGACTACGCTCCGTCGGCCATCATCCTGTCAGGCGGTCCGGCCAGCGTGCTGGAGGCCGACAGCCCGCGCATTGGCAAGAAGCTGTTCGACCTGGGCGTGCCGCTGCTGGCCATCTGTTACGGCCAGCAACTGCTGTGCGACCTGCTGGGCGGCAAGGTCGAGGGCGGCCATGCCGGCGAGTTCGGCCGCGCCGAGCTGATCATCGGCAAGCAAAGCCCGCTGTTCGAGGGCCTGGCCAGCGTCGGGGAGCTGGAGACCGTCTGGATGAGCCACGGCGACCGCGTCACCGCCATCCCCGAAGGTTTCGAGGTCATCGCCACCTCGGTCGGCGCGCCCTTCGCCGCCATCGCTAACGACGCGCGCAAGATCTATGCGGTGCAGTTCCACCCTGAGGTGGTCCATACCGTCAACGGAACCCAAATCTATCGCAACTTCCTGAAGCTGGCCGGTCTCAAGGGCGACTGGACCATGGCGTCGTTCCGCCAGGAGATGGTCGGAAAGATCCGCGCCCAGGTCGGGCCCGGCAAGGTGATCTGCGGCCTGTCGGGCGGCGTCGACAGCTCGGTCGCTGCCGTGCTGATCCATGAGGCCATCGGTGAGCAGCTGACCTGCGTGTTCGTCGACACCGGCCTGCTGCGCCACAACGAGGCCGAGCAGGTCGTGACCCTGTTCCGCGATCACTACAACATCCCGCTGGTCCATGTGGACGCCGGGGCCGAGTTCCTGGGCGCCTTGGCCGGCGTCAGCGATCCGGAAACCAAGCGCAAGATCATCGGCGGCAAGTTCATCGACATCTTCGACCGCGAGGCCGCCAAGATCGACGGCGCCGACTTCCTGGCCCAGGGCACGCTCTATCCCGACGTGGTCGAGAGTGTCTCGGCGCGCGGTGGCCCTTCGGCGGTGATCAAGAGCCACCACAATGTGGGCGGCCTGCCCGATTTCATGAAGCTGAAGCTGGTCGAGCCGCTGCGTGAGCTTTTCAAGGACGAGGTCCGCGCCCTGGGCGTCGAGCTGGGCCTGGCTCCGGCTTTCGTGGGCCGCCATCCGTTCCCCGGTCCGGGCCTGGCCATCCGCATCCCCGGCGAGATCACGCCTGAGAAGGTCGCCGTCCTGCAGCAGGCTGACGCCATCTATCTGGAGGCCATCCGCGAGGCCGGCTTCTATGACAAGATCTGGCAGGCCTTCGCCGTCCTTCTTCCCGTGAAGACGGTAGGGGTCATGGGGGATGCCCGCACCTATGAAAACGTCCTAGCCCTGCGCGCGGTGACCTCCACCGACGGCATGACCGCCGACTTCTTCGAGTTCCCCTGGGACGTCCTGGGCAAGACCGCTACCCGGATCATCAACGAGGTCCGGGGCGTAAACCGGGTCGTCTATGATGTGACGTCCAAGCCCCCTGGAACCATCGAGTGGGAATGATGGGGCATCGTTCTGGGGCTATCGCCGGCTATCGAGATAATTGACATAAACTACTCAAACAAAACGTGTTCTATGACTTTTGAGAGCGCTGGCTATCGTCAGCGCTTTTTTCATTTGACGGCGCCGGTGACGGCATCGGCCGGGGGCTTGCCGGATTGATTCCAGACGATATACCGTCAGGAAGTACGTCATGACGGCATTTTTTCGACCTCAAGTCCCTGAAATCCCTACCAAAAGAGCGCGGAAGTTGGCCTCAACTAGGCTGACGGCATTTTCGCTCGTCCGCGGGGCATTCCAGGGCCTTTCGGAGACCGTTAATGCTGACTGATAGCAAGCTCAAGTCCCTGAAACCGCAGGATAAAATCTACAGGGTCGCGGACCGTGACGGCATTTACGTCACCGTCGCTCCGAGCGGCTCAATCTCCTTCCGTCTCGACCACCGGATCAACGGCCGTCGCGAGAGCCTGACGCTGGGCCGCTATGGGACTGATGGCATCACGCTGGTACGAGCCCGTGAATTGGCCATGACGGCGCGCAAGGACATCCGCGAAGGTCGCTCGCCGATGATCGAACGCCGGCGCACCAAGGCCAAGCAGAAGGACTGCGGCACGTTTGGCGAGTGGGCCAACCGCGGGCTCGACAAGGCGGTCATGGCCGAGAGCACTCGCGCCATGCGTCGCGGCATCTATCAGCGCGACGTCGCGCGGGCGTTCCAGAACAGGCAGTTGCATGAGATCGAGCCGCAGGACATTCGCATCTTCTGCGAAGGGATCGTCGCGCGCGGCGCTCCGGCGACCGCCATTCATGTGCGCGACCAAGTGAAGCAGGTCTTCGTCTACGCCCGGGCTCTACGGCGTGAAGATCGAAAACCCCGCCGCTGATGTCAGCCCGGCCTCGATCGCGACCTTCACCCCGCGCGAACGCGCGCTGGCCCCGAAGGAAATCCGCATTTTCTATTCCTTGCTGGAGCTCGTCGCGACGCTGCCGACGGTTCGCCTAGAGCATTTTCCGATAAGTGTGAAACACGGTTATTGGATCAAAAAAATGCTCTAAACTTCTGATTTACAGCCTTTTTTGCCCGACCCTGATCAAGCCATCAGGTCGGAAAAGGCTCTAGGGATGAAGCTGATCCTCCTGACGCTGGTTCGGAAAGGCGAGCTGGTGTTCGCAACCTGGGACGAGGTCGACTTCATCAACGCGATCTGGACGATCCCCGCGTCGCGGATGAAGTGCGGACGTCCCCACGACGTCTACCTGTCGAGGCAAGGGCTCGACATCATGGTCGCGCTTCGGACCTGCGCCGGCAATTCTCCCTATTTGCTGCCGTCGCGCTACGAGCCGGATCAGCCGATGTCTCGCGCGACCTTCAATCGCGTCACAACGGCGATTTTCGAGCGCGCGCAACAGAACCTGCAGCCGCTGCAGGCTTTCACGGTCCACGATCTGCGTCGCACGGGCTCGACGCTGCTCAACGAAGTGGGGTTCGACGCCGATTGGACCGAAAAGTGCTTGGCCCACGTCGATCGGCGGACGTCTCGTCGCGTTTACAATGTCGCTGAGTACGCCCACGTCCGAACCCACATGCTCCAGGAATGGGCCGACATGATCGACGCCTGGGTGGCGGGCAAGAAGCGCTTTCTCTTCGGGGAACTCGTAGTGAATTGGCCAGACGCGGGTCGCGTACCTCGTCGTTTCAGGCATGTCCGCCGCGACCCCATACACCAACGGATGCCGGTGCCAAAACCTGCTGGGAACTCGTCATGCTCAGCAACGCATAGCGCACCATCGCTGTGGATCTGCCGTGCTGCGCGCTGTCCGTCGGTGACGGGGCCATATGAAACGGTGCCGATAGTCGCCGGGTCTGTTGCAATCAATGACATGCGCAGAACTTAGCTCGACGTCTGAAGCGGCGTCTATCGACCCGAGTAAGGCCCTACTCATTGATCGGCCCACCTGACGCCTGGCCGACTTGAGTTGGGTCGTTTAGGCGGATGGCCATTATCCGCGACGGAGGACCTATGTCGGTCCGCATTGCTTTCATGCCTAGGCGCTCAGCAAGCGCTCATCCGAGCTCTGCGCCTCGGTCCGCAGGCGGATCCGAGGCCGAATGCGAGGCCTTTAGCGAACGCGGCTACAGCGCCTAAACTAGCATACCCGTACTTTCGTCTGCTCGGGCCATGGCCAAAGCGATGGTGTCAAACAGATGCTGCATCTGAACCGGTTTATGGAGGAGGGCGTTGGCGCCCGCCGCCAGCGCCTGGGCCCGCAAGTCGGGGCCGTCATCGGCTGTGACCATGATGATCGGCAGATGCGCCTTAGCGTCAGGGCGCTCACGGATCGCGCTGATCGCGGCCAGACCGTCCATGCCCGGCATGCGAAAATCCATGAGGATGACGTCAAAGTCTTCAGCCTCGACCAAGGCCAGACCGCTAGCAGCGTCCGCAGCCTCGAGCATAGGAACGTCGGCAGCGGCCAACATGCTCTTGACGACAGTCCGGTTCATCGCGCTGTCGTCGACAAAGAGCACTCGCATCATCGTCTCCAAAGCGTCGCCCTTAAGCATGGGATACTCATGGGTCGCGCCATCCACGAGACTACAACGCTCCAACCTTCAGTCGCGTAGCGGGCTGTTGCGCATTTCGTCGCGGGTGCGCGGGCGACGCCTCATCCAAGTCGTGGAACGTGAACACCGTCTTCAGCCGCTCCACGAGGCCGCTGGCGGCGATCGGCTTTTGCACCACTAGGTCAGCGCCGGCCTCTTGGAGCCGCAACCCCTCTGCGGCTTCGCCGCCCCAGAGTACGACGATTTTGGCCCCACGGACTGTCCCTGCAAATTCATCCAGGACCTCGATAGCGCTGCGTTCGAACACGGAAAGGGCCTTGCCTTCGACCAAGAGGAGGTCGCAGCCACGCAGGGCGATGGCTTCGCGGGCCTGCGCCGTCGACTCAACGATTTCCAGAGCCGCGACCTGATCCGACAACGCAGCCCGCAGGACGCCGCGCGCCAGGGGATTGCTCTCGACGAGCAGGACGGAGGCCGCAGCGAGCGATGCGGGCTGGGCGGTTGTCTCGGAAGTGGCGACAGCCGCGCGCAGTGGCAGTTTGATCGCGAACCGCGAGCCGACCCCGAGTTGACTGTCGACGGAGAGTTCGCCGCCCATGGCGACGGCCAGGCGCCGGGAGATGGCGAGGCCAAGGCCGGTGCCCTCGTACTTGCGCGTCCTGCTGTCGTCGACCTGGGTGAAAGGCTCGAAGATGCGCTCCAGCTCGTCTGGCGCTATGCCGATGCCAGTATCGGCGATGGTGAGGACCAACTGGTCGCCGAGAGGCCCGTTGTCGACGCTGGCGGACAGAGAAACCTCGCCGGCTTCGGTGAATTTTATAGCGTTGGCCAGAAGGTTAAACAGGATCTGGCGGAGGCGGCCTGCGTCCTCTTCAATGAGCGCGGGCGCCGCGGCGCGGTCGCCTGTCAAGCTAAGGCCCTTGACCTGCGCCTTGTCCGACCAGACGGCGAGCGTTTCGTCGAAGAGACGGCGGAAGTCCATCGGCGCCTTAACGATGGAGATTGTCCCGCTCTCCATCTTCGCCACATCAAGAAGGTCATCGACGAGGGCCGCCATGGTCTCGCCGCTGGCGTGGACGAGGCGAACTTTCTCTCGCAAACCGTCGGGCAGGGTCTGGTCCGCCAGAATCACTTGGGTCATGCCCATCACACCGTTCAACGGCGTCCGGATCTCATGGCTGGTCATGGCCAGGAAATCGGTGCGCGCCTTGAGCGCGCGATCAAGAGCCACATTGGCGACAGCGAGCTTGTCGTGGGCGACACTGATGTTGTCGCGGCTTTCGCGCATGTGGTCGGCAAGCTGCACGAGGTGCGCTTCGCGCGCCTGGACGACGGCCTGGGCGCGGCGTTGCAGTTCGTTGCGTACCAGCCAGATCAAGCTGAGCCCCTGAGCTACGAACACTGGGCCGGCGTCCAGGGAGATTGGCATCCAGGCCTGAAGCGCCACAGGCAGCCCGACGGAGGCCGTCCCCACGAGCAGGTGACGTCGAAGGGATCCGGCGTAACCGGATGCCGTCCGTGGGCGGAGGAAGAGCGCCACCAGCGCCGAGCAAGCTATAAGGAACGGGACGCCTAGTGATTGGAGGGCGCGACCGGCGCGGAGGCTCTCATAGGCCAGGGCGTGGATATAGACGCCTTGAAGCACGCCGCGCTTGGGCGTGGCAAACTGATCGCCAAGCTCTACCGCTGTCGAGCCGATTAGGACGTGGCGGTCGCGAACCAGGGCGGGATCAAACTTCCCCGAATAAGCGTCCTGGAAACTGATCCTGTCGATCGCGGCGGCGTCGACGCCGTAGTCGATGAGGAAGTCGCTCACGCTTGGTGGTCGGCCAAGTAGCGTGGCCGCCATGGAGGGCCGCACGCCCGCGGCCGTGTCAAAGCCATGGCGATATCGCCGAACGCGGCCGTCGCTATCCATGGGCACGTTGACGCTGGCGAGCACTGCCTCCTTCGCCAGAGCTTCGATGGGGCGGGTGCTGATCTGGCGCCGGTCGGCGCCGCGTCCAACCTGTTGGTCGAAAGTGGGAAGGACGACCTGACCCGGCCAGCGGCGTATAGACGCCGCCAGAGCATCGTCGGCGATCGTCGTGGAAGGGGCGCTGAAGTCAACGTCCAAGCCAACGACCTTTGCGCCAGCCCCATTTAGGTTGTCGATGACGCGCGCGAAGCGGTCGCGGCCCCATGGCCAACCGCCGGCGGCCCGCAAGCTCTCGGCGTCGATCTCGACAACGGTGAGCGTCGCGCTGGGTGGGCGTTCCAAAAGACGAAACCGCCACTGAGACAAGGCGTCGTCGATCGGATGCAGCACTCCAAGACCATAGACCAGCGCCGCGCACGCCGTGATCAGAAGCACGGCCGCCGCGGACCGAACTCGAGCGGTGAAATCAGCGCGGTGTTCAGGAGCTATGGCGGTCAAATCCTATTCCTTTGGGGTGCCGCCGGCATTGCCGCCACCCGAGCTATTGCCGCCGTTGTTGCCGCCACCAGCATTGCTGTTGCCGCCGCTTGCGCCGTTGCCGCCGCTTGCGCCGTTGCTGCCGCCGCCCGAGATGTTGCCGTTTCCGCCGCCCGCGTTGCTGCCGCCGCCAGCGCTGCTGTTTCCGCCGCCCGAGCTATTGCCGTTGCCGCCTGCGTTGTCGTTGCCACCGCTGCCAGCGTTGCTGTTGCCGCCGCCCGTGTTGCTGCCGCCGCCAGCGCTGCTGTTTCCGCCGCCCGAGCTATTGCCGTTGCCGCCTGCGTTGTCGTTGCCACCGCCCGAGCTGTTGCCGCTGCCACCGGCGTTTACGCCGCCTGAGCTGTCGTTGCCACCGCTGCCAGCGTTGCTGTTTCCGCCGCCCGAGCTGTTGCTGTTTCCGCCGCCCGCGTTGCTGCCGCCGCCAGCGCTGCTGTTTCCGCCGCCCGAGCTGTTGCCGTTTCCGCCGGCGTTGTCGTTGCCACCGCTGCCAGCGTTGCTGTTTCCGCCGCCCGAGCTGTTGCCGCTGCCACCGGCGTTTACGCCGCCTGAGCTGTCGTTGCCACCGCTGCCAGCGTTGCTGTTTCCGCCGCCCGTGTTGCTGCCGCCGCCAGCGCTACTGTTCCCGTTGCCCGAGCTGTTGCCGCCACCCCCAGCGTTGCTGTTGCCGCCGCCCGAGCTGTTGCCGCTGCCACCGGCGTTTACGCCGCCTGAGCTGTCGTTGCCACCGCTGCCAGCGTTGCTGTTTCCGCCGCCCGAGCTGTTGCTGTTTCCGCCGGCGTTTCCGCCGCCCGAGCTATTGCCGTTGCCGCCTGCGTTGTCGTTGCCACCGCTGCCAGCGTTGCTGTTGCCGCCGCCCGAGCTGTTGCTGTTTCCGCCGGCGTTTCCGCCGCCCGAGCTATTGCCGTTGCCGCCTGCGTTGTCGTTGCCACCGCTGCCAGCATTGCTGTTGCCGCCGCCCGAGCTGTTGCCGTTTCCGCCGGCGTTCCCGCCGCCGGCATTGTCATTACCGCCGCCCGCGCTGCTGTTTCCACCGCCCGCGCCGTTGCTGCTACCGCCGGTGCTAGCGCCGCCCGGGTTTTCATTACCGCCGCTAGCGGGCGCCTCTGGAATGCCCGGGCCTGGACTCACGTCGAGGCTGGCCACCGCTGTGTCGCCACTCGTAGCGAGATTGGTTCCGCCGAACGCCATAGTCGACGCTTGCGCCAGAGGTGACGCGACGGGGCCTGCCGCCTGGACGGGAGAGGACGTTTCGGCGGTGCTCCGCATGGGCCCAGACGGTGCGGCGGCGCCGGCCGCCGCGGGTCCCTCGACCAGACCACCCGACACCACATTATAGTCGATGGCCGCTGTTTGCTGGGGGAGGGGCGCGTCGGTGGACGCCCGCGGCGTCTCGACACTGAGTTGTTCTGGCGCTGACCGCGCGATGACACCCGTCGCGCCGGCCCCGACGTCGCGCATCGCGCCGCCTTCGTTGGCGCGAACTTCCACCAACCCTTCGGCGACGTGCACGGAGTCTGCGCTCATTTCCACGTTAACCGTGAAAGTGGTGCCCTTCACGATAGCCGCCAGAAGAGGCGTTTCGACGCTGAAATGCTGCGAGGGTTTCTTGTCGATCTGGAAGAGAATCGAGCCCAGATCCTGCAGGATACGGGTCATGCCGGCGTTCGATTCCGGAGCCACGGTCATACGGCTGTTAGGACCAAGGGTGATGCGCTGTGCGCCGTTGAACAAAGCTGCTCGCCCGCCCGCCGCGGTCGTAACGATACTGCCCACGGGCAGAACCTGGTTGGCGTTTGCGGAAATGGGCGCCTTGCCCGGAGAAGCAATACGGACAACGCCGGCGACCTCTACGAGCTTCCAATCGGCCGCGAACGCCTCGCTGGAACCCAGGGCGAGGAGCGCCGTCAAGGATACCGCGAGCGCTGTTCGAACATAACCCATTTGGTCGCCTCCAAAACTCAGTCGATTTATGCAATTTTGCCGACATATAAATGAATTTACCTAAATCTCCGCTAATCAGCTTGGTTTCCAACCTTCGTTAACGAGAGCTTTAGTTCTACGATCAATCATCACTCCCGATGAGAAACATAAAAACATATGTTAAGGGCAGCGCGCGCCGCGGTATTCGGGTTTTCCTGGGTTCTGTAGTGCTGGCGACAGCGAGCCTGTCCTCGCCCGCCGTGGCCCGGCAACAGCCATCGCAGGGCCAGCCTGTGACTGCGCCTGTGGTTCTCACGGGGCTGACGATCGATGGGGTGAGTGTTTATCCGCTTAAGGCCTTGGCGCCGCTTTACGCTGACTATCTGGCCCGCGAGGTCACCATCGAGGATTTGGTGAAAATCGCCCAGGCCATCACCGACAAGTATCGGGCTGATGGATACTTCCTCTCACGCGCGATCGTGCCCCCGCAGGCGCCGGGCGGCCACGCCCGGATTCTCGTCTATGAGGGCTATATCGAAGAGGTCGAGGTCACGGGCGACGCTGCCCCGGCTCTCGAAGCCATGCTTTCCGGGCTGACTGACCGGCGACCGCTACGGCTCACCGATCTTGAACGGCGGCTTACCCTGGCGGCCGACCTTCCTGGCGTGCAGCCGCGTTCACGCATCGAACCCGTCCTGGATGACCCAGCCCGGCACAAGCTTGTCGTCGCCGCAGGCCTCAGGCGGTGGACGGGTAGTCTTTATATGGACAATCGCGGCGCTGGTTCGGCGGGGCCAGTTCAGGCCAATGCCAGGATCGCCGTAAATAGCCTGGCTCGACCGGGGGATCAGCTGGGACTGTCCTTCCTGACTGTGCCAGACGATCCCGGCGAGTTCCTTCAAAGCGAACTTTCCTACGGCGCCTCGTTGTCTGGGAAGTCGCGCGTGCGAGCCGCGGTTTCGGCGTCCCGGTCCCGGCAGGGAGCCGCGCCCCTCAACAACAAGGTGGGCAACGAGAGTCAGGCGGCCAGTCTGCGTTTAGCCCATCCGCTGGTGCGCGGGCGTAAGCGCTCGGTTTGGGCAGCGGTAACGCTGGATGGCCGCCACGTCGAGCAGTCGTTCCCCAGTGGCGGCTCATACACTGACGATCTGCGGGTAGTGCGCGCCTCTTTACAGGCCGACAGCGGAGAAGGAGGAAGCTCCATCAGCGGCTACGCCCAACTCGCGCGCGGGCTGGAGATATTGGGGGCGACCCGTCGTAACGGGCTCTCAAATTCGCGCTTCGACGCGGATGGCTCCTTTTGGAAGCTCAACTTCGGCGCCAGCCATTATCGGGACCTTGGTCCTCGGGCCGGTATTTACCTTTCGGCGGACGGTCAGTGGAGTCCCGACAGTTTATTGCTTTCCGAGGAGTTTGCTCCTGGCGGGCTTCCCTACGGGCGCGCCTACAACTATGCGGAAGTCTCTGGCGACAGCGGCGCGGCCGCGCTGGCGGAACTGCGGTACGGGTTCGCCCCGAAGTCCTCGGCTGTAACATTTTTCCAAACCTACGCTTTTGTCGACGCCGCCAAGGTTTGGAACAAGGCCTCCGCCCTGAGTGCGCGATCGGCGTCTTTCTCGTCGGCCGGCGTCGGGGTGCGCATTACCTTGAAAGGCCGTTTTACCGCCCGTCTCGAAGCTGCGCGGCCTTTGACCCGCACCCCCTATGAGACGAAAGATAAGGACTGGCGCGCCTTCGCCGCCCTAGCCGGCTGGTTCTAGGACGCGCAACTACGACGGGCGCGGACAAGCGATCTCGACATGTCTTGGGACCTATCTCGGCGCGGTCGGTCGGCGAGATGGGCGTGCAGAGGCTCTACAACACCTGGGCGTCATCGCCCCGCGTCGCCACCACTCGCCCAATCGCGTCAAACAGACGATCCATCGCAACGGGCTTCAGAATTACATCGTCGGCGCCGGCATTCAGGCAGGTGTCACGGATATCGGCCGCTATGTCAGCCGTCACCACGATAATGGGCAAGGTCGCCTTGGCGTCGTCCCGCTCCCGGATGCTGCGGATTGCTGTCAGCCCGTCCATGCCCGGCATGCGCAGGTCCATAAGGATCAGATCGTACTCGTTATCGGCGATCATCTGCAGTCCGGTTTTCGCCTCGGGCGCTTCGGACATTTCAAGACGCGCAACGCTGAGCATGTCGCGAACGACCCGACGGTTCATCTGATCGTCTTCTACATATAGGATACGCATCGGACTGCACCTCACCCCGTCATTGCACGCTTAAGCTCTCAACGCCGCAGCAGGCCTTTCGGGTCCGGCGTCGCGCACTCCAGCTATGTTGCCGGCGCACAGATGAGACGGCGATTGCTTCGACAGCAGATGAACAGGTTAGGCTCATCAGGTTCTTGCGTGTCGTCACACGATTTCGCTAGAAAAAGTGATTGAACCCACTATGGAAGCATTATCTGGAATTTTGATCAGTATTTCTCTTTGTAATGCAAAAATCCTGATGCTGGCGATGAGAAAATCCACCTTGGATGAAGCGCACCAGTGCGTCGAGTTCGAGCGCGGGTGAGACAAGATATCCCTGCGCCAAGTCGCAACCCATCATTTTTAACAGAGCGAGGGTCATTGAGTCCTCTACGCCCTCTGCGGTGACTTCCATGCCTAGCGCGTGGGCAAGATCTATCGTCGAACGAACTAACAAGGGATCGCGATGACTGCTGGTCAGCTGAGAGATGAATAGCCTGTCGATCTTGAGCTCATGAGCCGGAATTTGTTTGAGATATGACAGAGAAGACAGCCCCGAGCCGTAGTCGTCGATAGCGATCTTTAGCCCCGCGGCGGCGAAGCTCTGCAGATTGGCCAAGGCGCGCTCTGGTTCGTTAATGACCGCTGTTTCGGTGATCTCCAGGCCAATGCGACCGGCCGAATGCCGCTCGGTGACCTCCAGGAGCCATAGGGCGAAGGCCGCGTCAGCCACCATCTGGCCTGAGAGGTTGATGTGGATCTCCACATCAAGGCCCATACCCCGCAGGTGCTCTTGATCTGCCAGGGCGCGGCGAACCACCCACCGGGTTAGGTCGTCGATAAGGCCGGTCTGTTCGGCCAGGCCGATGAACTCGTCAGGCGAGACCGCCCCCCGAACAGGATGCTTCCAGCGCACCAAAGCTTCGACTACTTCGACCCGGTCGTTGCTCAACCTGAGCTTGGGTTGATAAGCCAAGGCTAGCCCATCCTGCTCGATCACCTGACGAAGATCCCGCAGTAGGGCCAAGCTCGCTGCTGCGCGCTCGCGGTCTTCTTCGCGATAGATTTGAACTTTTGCGCCGTGCGACTGAGCTTGAACGAGCGCTTCAGCAGCGCAGTCGATTACAAATTCGCCGCACTGATCGCGGCGCGCAGCGCCCAAGGCCACGTCGAGATCGAAACTTTGTCCGTCCGTCAGGTCGAGTCGCCGGTCCAGATCGAGACGCAACGCGCATAGCAGACTCTCGGCTCCAAGGTCGTCGTAGGCCCGGAAGGCAAACTCCAAATTCGTGCGGCCGATGCGGCCAAGCTTTACGCCGGGAACGAGGAGCCTGACGCGCTCACCCAACGCCTTGAGGATTTGACCAGCGACTTGGGAGCCGATCTGCCGACGAAGGCGGCTAAAGCCGTCGAGGCCGAGGATGGCGATATAGGCCACGCCATCCTGCTCGGCAGGCGAGAGGTCGAGGATCAGGAGCGATGCTGGAAGATCGGCGGGCGGCGCCCTGTCCAGATGCTCGGCCAGGCGATTGAAAGCGTCATGTTCGGCATGGAAAGGGCCTGCAAGGGGCGCCCGAAGGCCGCGATGGCCGGCCTCCAGGTCCAGCAACGCTTGAGCGAGGTCGAAGCGATGCAGGTCGTGGCTTGGGCCGCGCGCCTTGGCGGCGGGAATTGCGACGGTCCGGTTACCCATCTTCGCACCCTAGGCGGGCGCGCTGAAAGAGACATTAATCGACGCGCGCTTTGCTTGGGCGCCATCGCCGCTCGGCGCTCTACGCTCTACGCTCTACGCTAGGCCCGGCGGCTCCGCGCGGGTGAGCGTCACAAGAGAAATCCGTCGGCAATGATGGGGGATGGATCGGGAAAACCGCTCCGGTCGTCGCGGGGCCAGGCGGCGTCGGCGGACGGAGATGGACGGAAATCAGGCGCGTCTATGCGGGGTTGAAGCAGGCTCCGGCTCCCGGAGAGGCGCAGCGCTCACCGGCCAGGCCGTCTCGATCCCTGGCCGTGGTTTGATGCCGAGAATGTCGCTGCAGATTTTCAGAGAGTCGAACGGTCATCCGGGTGGCGCGCGACGTCGGCGCACGGCCGAGTGTGACGCAGGCTGGTGATCACGGCGCCATACTTTTCCTGATTGAGCGTGGCAACGCTGGCCGGCTGGCGTGCATTATCAACGCGGAGCTCAGGGACCATCCGTGTTGGCGAGCCGGTGTGGCCCGGGCATAGTCGAACATCGCCAATCCCTTTCCGGGCAATGCCCCGCACCAACAGGAACATGCGCAGCCGCGGAGCCAAGGCACGAATATCGGAGGGAAGTCGATCAGTCTCGCAGGCGAGCTGGCTGGACACCTCACGCCACATATGACGGTCCTGCCGCAGCTTGACGCTGAAGCAATCGCCCCGTTCCGTATCGATGTAAAAGAAGCTTTTCTCGACCGTAACTTTGTGTCAGCAGGCAGGGCATTCGAACCGGTTGAAAGCCCCCGATAGGATGGCTTCGAGAAATGGCCGTCTGCGGACTAGGCCAACCGTCCGGTTCATCCTGACGGCTGGACAGTGGGGCGACGCACCCCAGGCTGGCCCGCTGATCGAAGGTCTGCCCGCCAGGGTCGTCATGGCCGACACCGCCTATGACGCCGATCATCTGCGTCAGGCGATCACCGCCAAGGGCGCCGTCGCCGTCATTTCAAACGATCCCTCGCGCGCCCGGAAATACGCGCTCGATCCGCATCTCTAAGCCCAGCGCCACTTGGTGGAATGCTGCTTCAGCCGTCTCAAGTAGTTCCGCCGTGTCGCCACCCGCTACGAGAAGACGGCCAGGAACTAGAGCATTTTCCGATAAGTGTGAAACGGTTATCGGATCGAAAAATGCTCTAAACTTATGATTTAGAGCCCTTTTCGCCCGACCCTGATGAAGCCATCAGGTCGGAAAGGGCTCTACCTCGCCGTTCTTCACCTCGCCGCCGCCATCCTGTGGATGCGGTAAGTGTCCACAACGCCTAGTCGACCATGCGCCGGCGCAGTCGAATCGACAGCTGATCCAGGGCGACGACCAGCAGGAAGATCGCCAGCAGGATCGTCGCGACATGGCCGTAATTGTACATGTCGTAGCGGCCCTTGAGCTCCTGGCCGATGCCGCCGGCGCCGACCAAGCCGATTACTGTCGCCATGCGAACGTTCCGATCCAAGACATACAGTGTATAGGCGATATATTGCGGGGCGACTTGGGGCAGGATCCCATAGATCAGCACCTTGAGACGGCTGGCGCCTATGGCGTTGAGCGCCTCCTGGGCCCGCGGGTCGGCGTTTTCGATGTCCTCGGCGTAGAACTTGCCCAGAAATCCTGCCGCATGAAAGGCGAGCGCCAGCACGCCGGCGATCGGGCCAAAGCCATAGGCCAGGACAAGAAAGAGCGCGCTGATCAGTTCCGGGATCGACCGGAAAAAGCTGACTACGGTGCGGGCCGCTACATAGACCACGGGATGCGGCGTTAGGTTGCGAGCGCCCAGGATCGCCAGGGGCACGGCTAGAATGACCGCCAGGACCGTTCCCCAAAGCGCGATCTCGAGGGTCTCGACCAGCTTCAGGGCGACATGTCTCAGATAGCCGAAAGGCTCCGTCATATATTGCACGCGCTCGACGGAGCGGTCGGTCTGAAGCGTGTCGGGATTGAGCGTCTCGACTTCGCGCTCGACCGTTTCCAGGCGGGCGAACCGCGGAAGGTGGTTCGGGTCGAAGTTCTCGATGCGACTGGTCTCAGTGCGCTCGGCGATGACCAGGGGGAACATCTGCTGGCCGATTGTGGCGAAGCCCTTGGCGACTTGGGAGTCGTCCTTCAGGCCTACGGCCGCCAGCAACCCGTCCCCGGACAGGGCCAGCATCCGGTCGATCTCGACGCGCGCGCCCGTGAAGAGCAGCACCAGGATCGCGATCAGCGCGAGGCCGAGCCCGCGAGCGTCATAGGGTGCTGGAAAGCGCCAGTCAGCTGGCTGGGCCTTGGAGGAGGGGGCTGTCACGACACCGACTCCGGCTCGGCGCGCGCCAAGCTTGGGGCCGCGCCAGGGATTGGGGCAGCGCCGTAGATCCTGGCGATATGATCTGAAGACAGCTGATCCGGCGGGCCGTCGAAGACCACGCGGCCACCGCCCAGGGCGATGATCCGATCCGAAAAGGCTCGGGCGAGGTCGATCTGGTGCAGGCTGCACAGGACGGTCGCGTCCCGGGACTTGGCTTGGTCTCTCAGAAGGCTCAGCACTTCGGCGCTGATCTTCGGGTCGAGGCTGGCCACCGGCTCGTCAGCCAGCACGACGCTGGGGTCGAGCATGAAGGCGCGGGCGATGCCGACCCGCTGCTGCTGCCCACCCGACATGTCCCTGACCCGCCGCCGCAGATGCTCGGGTCCCAGCCCGACGGCCGCCATCAATTCGCAGGCCTTGCGACGATGGCGTTCGGGGAACAGGCCCAGCGCCGCCCGCGTCAGGGAAATGGCCGGCAGCGCGCCGCACACCACATTGGTGGCGGCCGACAACCGGTCAACGAGCCCGAAGTGCTGGTGGATCATGCCGATTGTCGGCCTCAGAACCGCCAGGGTCTTTCGCTCGACCCTCGTCCCGGCAACCCTGGTTCCCCCGGAGGTCGGGGTCACCAAGCCGTTGACGGTGCGGAGCAGGGTGGACTTTCCGGAGCCGGAACGCCCGAGGATCACGCAGAACTGGCCCCGAGGCACCCGGAAACTGACCCCTGCCAAAGCGACGCAGCCGTCCGGATAGCGCACGTGCACGTCTTCGAAATCGATCATCGCCGCTAACGCTGCGCCGACTTCTTGAGGATCTCGCCCTTCAGCTCCTCGGTCAGCCGGCTCATCTTCTTGGCCGCCACGTTGAACTTGGCGGCGGGGAAGTCTGAGTCATACCGGTCAACCTTGCCGCCGCCATAGCCGCGGATCATGTCGGGCGTCACGCCCGGCGCCTGGTGGACGCTCTTGAACGCCAGCTTCAGCCTGGCCTTCAGCGGCGCGGCCAGGCGGGCGTTCATGATGATCGGCGGATAGGGGATCGCATCGCTACGCGCCACGACCTTGACGCTGTCGGCCTTGACCGCGCCCTGACGGACGGCCTTGTCGAAGGAGTCGAACGAGAGGGCGGCGACGTCGACCTGGCCCTGGGTGAGCGCGGCGAGGCTGTTGGCGTGACTGCCCGTCATGCGAACGTCCTTTAGGTCGCGAACAGGGTCTAGGCCCGCATCGAGGATCATCGCCATCGGATAGACGAAGGAGGAGGTCGAATTTACATCGCCGAACGCCACGCGGGCGCCCTTCAGGCCCTTCACCGACTTGATCGGGGAGTCGGCCTTCGCAAAGAGACCGGCGTAGTAGATCGATTGACCCTTCTCCACCGCGACAGCCAGCAGCTCGGCGCAACGCCGCTTGTTGGCCTGGATGTAGGTTACGGGCCCGACGAAGGCGATGTCGGCGGTGCCGTTGCACAACGCCTCGACCACCGCGCCGTAGGACTGGCCGACGCGGATCTCGAACTTCAATCCGCTGGTGCGCGAGATGGCATTGAACAGCGGCTGATAGTCGGCCTTGGTGCCAGCCTCGGTGCCCCCGTCGGCCGGGATCAGGATCACATTCAGATGACGCTGGACGGCCGCCGCGGTCGCGACCGACGGAGCCAGAACCAATAGAATGAGCACCAATATCAAGCGTCGCATGCTAGCGTCTCCAAGTTTGCCGGGCCGGGGGAGGCTTAGCGCAAGCTTGTGACGTCGCGATGAAGGCGTCTCAGATTTGATCTTTCCTGAAATGAGTATATCTCAAGCCGCGTTGGCTAAAGAGCCGGGGCGAGGAGATCTCGTCACGGTTCTCGCGCAAGACGGACCGAGGCGACTCGCTTAGGTCGAGTACTCTGGCTGCGCACCGTGGCCACGCCCAACTATGTCATCCGTACTTGGTTGAAAGCAGGGATCCGTGTCCGACCAGAGGTCCATTCCAGCAAAGTCGCGGCCGCGAGCCACCGGCCATACACCCGTGCACAACGTGATCGCCCGTATCCAGTCGACCTACAAGACCCTGGGGCCGACCTCCCGCCTCATCGCCGACTTCATCCTGAGTCAGCCGGATGCCGTTATGCGGATGTCGGTTACGGAGCTCTCCGAATTGACCGGATCAAGCCAGGGGAGCGTGGTCAATTTCTGCCAGAATCTTGGATTGTCGGGATTTCAGCAAATGAAGCTGTCGCTTGCCCAGGCTGTCGTGCAGCCGGTGCAATATATTCAGGAGGACCTGGCCAGAACCGACGATGTCGAAACCATCTGCCGGAAGATGTTCCACGCCGGGATCCAAGCCCTGCGCGACTCCATGAGCGTTCTTGATCCCAAGTCCGTCGCTGCGGCTGTCGAGGCGATCCGCAAGGCCAAGCGCATCGAGATCTATGGCATTGGCTCTTCGGCCCCGATCGCCGAGGACGCCCACTATCGGATGCTTCGCATCGGGCTGGACGCCAAGGCCGTCACCGATAGCCACATCCAGGCGATCAGCGCCTCGCGCACGGGGCCCGACGTGGCTGTTCTGACGATCTCCCACACGGGATCGACCCATGAGACGGTGGTGGCGACGCAACTGGCCAAGGAAGCCGGGGCGACGACCATCGCTTTGACCAACTATGCGCGATCGCCGATCCAGTCCCACGCCGACGTGACGCTCTTCACCATGGCGCGAGAGACGATGTTCCGCACCGAAGCCATGACCAGCCGCATCGCC
Source organism: Caulobacter sp. DWR1-3-2b1 (assembly GCF_049895765.1). Classification (NCBI taxonomy): domain Bacteria; kingdom Pseudomonadati; phylum Pseudomonadota; class Alphaproteobacteria; order Caulobacterales; family Caulobacteraceae; genus Caulobacter; species Caulobacter sp. DWR1-3-2b1. Next base: position 6,628 of record NZ_JAFCSZ010000019.1, on the reverse strand, counting down.
CAGCTCTGTGTCATCGACACGCTGATCGCCGCGCTGGCCTTGGCCGACTACGAGCGCGCGACCACCACGCTGCGGGAGACCTTCGACGTCCTGTCGCTCAAACGGTTCTGACCCGGCGCGCGATCAGCAGAGTTCATCCAGGCCAAGCGCCGAGCCCGGGCTAACCAGCAGGGCCGGGATGCCGAGCTGACGCGCGCCTTCGATATCCGTAAGCGGATTGTCGCCGATCATCAGAACCTGAGAAGGCTGAAGGGCGAGAGCTTCGCAGGCTATGTGGAACATGTGGGCCTGGGGCTTGCCGAGCACGTCTACCGAGACTCTGTCCAAGGGCACGCAGGCGGCGAGCGCCGCCAGCAGGGCGCCGGTTTCGGGTACGGTCGCTCCCCCGGGGCCGGGGTGAGTGAGGTCAGGGTTGGCGACGATCAGGCGCGCGCCTTTGGCCAGCGCGTTGACCGCGAACTTCAGCCGCGAGTAGGTGAATTTGGTGTCGCGCAGCAGCACGATGATCTCAGGATCGACAGTGACCTGGTTTACGCCGAGCCGTCGCGCCAGGGCCCTCATGTGCGAGGTTCCAAGCACCGTGGTCGCCAGGCCCAGGCGCGCGGCCAACAGCAGGGCATGGTGCCCCGCCAGAATGATCCGCTCGGCCGGGATAGCCACCGCCAGGCCCGCTAGCAGGTTCTGGATGTCGCTCGGCCAGAGGGTGGAGCTGTTGGAGATGATCGCGATCTTGTCTGCATAGCGGCGCAGGAAGTCCAATCCCGCCGCATGGGGAACCTCGTCGTGCGCGACGCACCCGTCCCAGTCTAGCAGGATCCCCGCCGCACTCTGCACCATGCCCCTGGGGTCGGGGACGGGCGGAGGACTTGTGACGAAGGGAAGGCGCAGGGGGTTTCGAGTCATGGGTCCGCAGCCCTAGGACGTGAAGTGGACGGTCCTCATACACGCGCCGCAATGAATTGAAATATGTTCATTAACTTCCCACAAAGTTTTCATCGTTCCGTCACTCGCCATCCTTAGGTCTCTGAAAATGAGGGGTTTGGCGCGGCCGAGGCGTGTCGCCCATCTCGATAATCATTCGGCAATTGAAAATATTTCAGAGACGCAAGGGGACACATCATGGCGGGACCTAAGGCCAAGAAAATCGGGGCGCGCCTATTGCCGCTGCTCCTGCTGTCGAGCGCTATACCGGCCCTGGCGATGGCCCAGGATACGGGAGCCGCTCGGACCGGAAACGCCCAGCCGACGTCGTCGACTGAAAATCAGGTTTCCGCCGTCACCGTGGAAAGCGAGCGCAGGAGTGCTCAGGCTACGGTCGTGGCAAAGGAGCTGGCTCAGTACGGTACCGATGTACAGGTTATCAGCGGTGAACGTGTCGAGCAGAGTGGCGCGCTGAACTTTGCCGAGGCGCTGCAGTTCCTCGTCAAGGGCGTGAACATTGGCTATTCGCCGGACGAAGGCGAATACACCATCCGCCTTGATGGGGGCGGCGACCGCGACACCCTGGTCGCGCTCGACGGCGTGCCCCTGTATGACCGCGGCCCGGTGCTTGAGAACATCTGGGGCGCCACGACCATCGACAATCACATGGTCGAGAACATCGAAGTGTTCCGCGGTGGCAACAGCCTCTACTTCGGGTCCAATGGCGGCATCGGCGTCGTGAACGTGATCACCAAGAAGCCGGACGGCACGCGCAAGGGCGACTTTGGCGTGTCCTATGGCTCCTTCCAGACCCGCGAGGTCTGGGGCAATTACAGCTTCCCGCTCGACGAGGCCGGCGACCATTCGCTGATGGTCTACGGATCGATGCTGGCGACCGATGGCCCGCGGATCTTCGATCCGGCTCTGTTCACCGACAATGTCGCCCTGTCGGGCGGTGTTCAGGATTACCCGCTGAACAAGAACCACGTCGGGGCCAAGTATCTGTGGAAGATCGACGACGACACCGAGTTCCGGGCCAATGCGATCTATACGGAAAGCTGGTTCCAGGACCCCTTCCCATCGGGTGAGTCCTATTCGCCCAACACCCTGCGCTACCCGATCATCGACGTGGCGTTCAAGCGGCGCTGGAGCGACCGGATCCTGACCGAGGCCTCGGCCTACTATTCCAACCCGCAACTCTGGAACGCCGAACTCTATCCCGTGGTATGCCGCATCGTGGCCGGTTGTCCGTCGGCCAACACGGTCAATGCGGCGGGCGTTTCGACGCGGATCGTGCCTCTGGGGGCCTATACCGGCGCGGTGGAGCCGGCGTTCGCGCACGGCTTTGGCAAGAGCAACCAGTTCAAGAGCGGCTTCCTTGAAATGGGTGCGACCGCCCGGGCCACTGTCCAACTCCACCCCTATCTGGAAGCCGTGGGTGGCGTTCAGTGGGTGTCCTACAAGGACGACTCCGACGCCCGTTTCGCTGTGCCCAACAACGACTCGGCGACGACTGGCGTGTTCGTCGATCTGCACCCGACGCTGCCCTTCAGCCCGGAAACAAAGATCTCGCTCGCTGTGCGGACGGATTTTTCGGACGCCTTCGACAGCAAGTCGATCTGGAAGTTCAGTTTCAAGCATCCTTTCCTGAACGACTTCTACGTGCGCGGCAACGGCGGCACGTCCTACAGCCTGCCCCAAACCAACGAGCTCTATCTGAACAATCCCCGCCCGCCGACCGCGGTGGCCGGCGCCGCCTTCACGGTGGTCGGCAACTCCGCCCTGCTGCCCGAGGAGACCAAGACCTACAACGGCGCGCTGGGTTACAATCACGACTTCGGCTTCATGCAGGTCTTTGGCGAGGTCGGCGCGTTCAAGACCGAGGTCACCAACCGCATCTCGACCACGTCGGGCCGGCCGCTGATCGTCAGCAGCAACGGCGTCAACGTGCCCGTCGACACCTATTTCAACAACAGCGCGATTAACCGGATCAACGGCTGGACGGCCGAGTTCGACCTGCGGCTTGGCGAGCAGTGGCACGCCAATATCGGCTACACCAATCAGGACTCTTCACTGGTCGCCGGCTCCCGCAAGGGCGAGCAATTGAGTGAAACGCCGGTCTGGTTCGCCACGGCCTCGCTCGACTGGACATCGAAGGACAGGCGCCTGAAGTTCCAGGTTCTGCCGCGCTTCCAAGGACCCGAATACGCGACCGGTGGCCCGGCGATCCCGGGCACGACCAGGCCGGCCGTCAATGGTCGCGGCGCCGACACCGGCATCCCTCGCTATCGCTACAACTTCGGTGACTACACCGTCGTCAACGCCACGGTCACCTATCTGGCCGGCGCCGAGTTGCAGCACCGGTTCCAATTCCGCGTCGTCAACCTGCTCGACACCAAGTACGCCGAGCGATGGGGTTTCGGGAACAACTTCTACGGTTCGGCCTTCAATCGCGGCGAATACACCAACCAGGACGACCGTTACTTCTACGGCTATCCGTTCGAGGGCAAGCCGCGCAGCTTCTACGCCACGGTTGCGACCAAGTTCTAAGACTTAAGGCGGTCCGAGGCGGGAACGCCCGCCTCGGACCTTGAAGTTCATTGCATGGATGGGGATCTCATGTTCTCGCGCCGCGACTCGCTTCTGGCCCTGATGGCCCTGCCGCTCCTGACGCCGCGCGACGTGTTCGCGGCCGGCGGCGTCAATCCGTTCACGCTCGGCGTCGCTTCAGGCGCGCCGCGCCCTGACAGCGTGGTCCTCTGGACCCGCCTCGCGGTCGACCCCCTTCGCGGGGGCGGGATGCCGCGTGGCAGGGCAGAGGTTCGCTGGACGGTCTGGCAGGACGCCGAGCGCCGTCGGGTGCTCCGCGAAGGTCGCACCTGGACTTCCGACGCCGACGCCCACAGCATCCATGTCAAGCTAGACGGCCTGCAGCCCGGGCGCGAATATTGGTACCAGTTCAGCTTCGGCGACGCGCAGAGCACTGTGGGCCGCACCCGGACCTCCAGCGCAGCGGATCGAACGGCCAAGCTCGCCCTGGCCAGTTGCAACGCCTGGGAGTCTGGTCACTTCGCGGCCTTCGCCGACATGGCCGAGTGGACGCCCGACTGCGTAATCCATGTGGGCGATTATATCTACGAAGGCGGTATCGGCCGCCTTGGGCTCAACACCCGCAAGGTCGGCGGCCGGGACGTGACGTCCGAAACCGTGCGCCTGCACAACAGCCCCGAGATCAAGTCGCTCTGGCATTATCGCAATCGCTACGCTCTCTACAAAGGCGATCCTAGCCTTCAAGCCGCCCACGCCGCGGCGCCGTGGATCGTTGCGATGGACGACCACGAGATCGACAACAACTGGGCCGGGGACATGCCCGAGGACCCGGACCAGCAGACCCTGCTGGAGTTCAAGGTCCGCAAGCTTGCAGCCATGAAGGCCTATTACGAGCACATGCCGATCGAGCGCCCTCCGGCGATCAATGGGCTCGAGGCCAGCCTGCCGATGTACGGCGCCTTCCGCTTTGGCCCGGCGCTCGTCCACCTGCTGGACACGCGCCAGTTCCGCTCCGACCAGCCGTGCGGCCAGGGTTTCCCCGGCGACGCCGCCTGCGAGGCGATGAACGATCCCGCCCTGACCATGACCGGCCGCGAGCAGGAGCGGTGGCTGCTGGACAGCCTCAAGCGCTCCGACGCCGCCTTCAATGTCCTGGCTTCGCAGACCTGGTTCGCGCCTTATCGCTACAACGCTCCTCCCGAAGCCCCGAGGGTCAATATGGACCAATGGGACGGCTATGGCGTTCAACGCCAACGCATCATTGACGCCCTGGCCGACGGGGTCTCCAATCCCGTGGTGCTGAGCGGCGACTGGCATGCGGCGGCCGCCATGCGGATCCATCAGCGGCCGTTCGACGCCCGATCCGCCCGGGTCGGACACAATTTCTGCGGCACATCGGTGTCGTCGAACTGTCCTTGGGCGGGCGCTCTGGAGGACGCCAAGTCCTTCAATCCGCACGCCGACTATCTGGACGGGACGAAGCGCGGCTATATCCGGTCCACGGTGGGATCAGGGCACTGGGTCGCGGCGTTCCGGACCGTCGATGCGCCGACGGATGCGGCTTCGCGCTGCAGCACCGCGATCGAAATGCGCACCCGCGACCTGTGATCCGGCCCCCTGCGGCGGGAACTCCGCTGTATTCGCCCCGACAAGTCCGCGTACCCGTCTCACCGCGTCGCGGGTCTTCGCGCCGCCCTGCAGGACCATCGCCATGCGCCGCATCCTTTGCTCCGCCCTGATCTTCGTCGCCCTGGCCGCGCCCGTCGCCGCGCAGGACAGCTACCGCGCGCAGACCCGCTGGTGGAAGGGCAACACCCATACCCACAGCTGGTGGAGCGACGGGGACACGCCGCCCGAAGTCGTGGCCGACTGGTACAAGAAGCGCGGCTACAACTTCCTCGTCTTCAGCGATCACAACGTCATGCAGACGGGCGAGAAGTGGTACCCCATCAAGCGTGACGCCATGCGCCAGGCGCTGACGGGCTACCGCGCCATGTTCGGCGACGACTGGGTCGCCAGCCGCACCGCGAACGGCGTCGAGGAGATCAAGCTCAAGACCCTGGATGACTTCCGCACCCTGTTCGAGGAGCCCTCAAGCTTCATCTTCGTGAAGGGCGAGGAAATCACGGACAAGTTCAACAACCAGCCGCTGCACCTCAATGGCGTCAATCTGGTCGAGAAGATCGAGCCGCGGGGCGGCGCGAGTGTGACCGAAGTGCTGCAGAACGACCTGAACGCCGTGGCCGAGCAGTCGCGCAGGCATGGCCAGGCCATGCTGATCCACCTCAATCACCCAAACTTCCACTACGCCGTTCAGGCGGAGGACCTGATCGGGTTGGAGCACAAGGCCGGCGAAGGCTTCTTCGAGATCTATAATGGCCACCCGACGGTCAACAACCGCGGCGACGCGCTGCACATCGCCACCGAGCGCATGTGGGACGTGGTCCTGTCCCACCGCCTGGGCCGTCTGGGTAAGACTGTGGTCTACGGCATGGCCGTTGACGACGCCCACGAATATACCGCCTGGGGCCTTGGCGAGACCAACCCCGGCCGGGGCTGGGTCATGGTGCGCGCCAACCGGCTTACGCCCAACACCATCGCAGAGGCCATGCAGCGGGGAGACTTCTACTCCAGCACGGGCGTCACCTTGAAGTCGCTCAACATTGGCGAGGGAACGCTCTCGCTCGAAGTCGAGCCCCAGCCTGGCGCCGAGTACGTCATTGAATTCGTCGGCGCCCTAGCCACGACCGATCTGACGAGCCGGGGTAAGGTCACGTCACATGCGCACGAGGGCAAGACCGAGCACACTCACCAGACAGTCAACACCTACAACGCCGATATCGGCGCCGTGTTGAAGCGGGTGAAAGGCCCCAAGGCTGAGTACCGTGTGACCGGCAAGGAGCTCTATGTCCGCGCCCGGGTGATCTCCACCTTGCCCCATCCCAACGGGTCGGTGGCAAGTGAGATGCAGACCGCCTGGACCCAGCCATTGGTCGTCAAGCGTTGATGGCCCTCATCGGCCGGCAACGCGACGGAGCTGAACCGCGCCGGGTTTGCCGGAGGCCTCAACTCCTGAGAGGAAGAGGCCATGACAAGCAAGACGACGAACAAGTTTTCACCTGAGGTTCGCGAGCGAGCGGTTCGGATGGTTGTGGAT
>NZ_JAFCSZ010000018.1:0-81374 GCF_049895765.1 Caulobacter sp. DWR1-3-2b1 | reverse complement strand
GAGCTCAGCGATGCTGTCTTCCCCGCGCAGCCCGTCCAGCACGATCCGGATCTTGTCTTCCGCCGAGAAATGCCGGCGCGTCGCCCGCCGGATATCCTTCACCACCCGCTCTCCGGGCGCCGCTTTCGCGGCCAAGGGTTTTGGTCTCATCTTCGTTCCTTCGTCACTACGATGAGACCAAAACCCTCCTCTAAACGGAACCCTCAATCTGTCTCAAAGGCGCTGACGGCGGACAGTGGTGATCGTCGTAGTATCCGGCATGCAGGGCGAGCGTCAGCCAGTCTTCGGCCGGCGAGCGGTTGTGCAGACGGATCAAGAGGTCAAAACGGGCGACCCGCGCAAAAAGCTTGGGGGACAAGCCGATGCGCTCGGCGAAGGCGCGGCGCAACTGGCGCGGTCCCGGGCCATGGCGCTCGGCGAGGCGTTCGATTGAGGCCCCCGGCTTGGCGATCAGGCGCTGGGCGATTCTGTCGCTGACAGCCTGTTCCCGCCCGCGACGATCAAGTTGCGCGACGAGGTGGGCCTCTGCCAGCGCGATCATCACGGCGGGATCATCGGCGTCTTCAAGCTGGTCGATCAGGCGCCGGAAGCTGGTCGGAAAGACCGCTTCAGCGTCGATCGCTTCATCAGTCAGGTCCGACAGGGCCAGGCCCGTCAATCGATGCAGCGCTCCGGGCGCAAGCTCGATCTGGTAGACGCTGAAATCACGACCGCCCCGTCGCCAGGTCAGAGTGGTGGGTTGGCCGATGGGAACGGCTCGCGGCTTTGATCGAGCCTCGCGCCACAGGGGTGAGCGCACCCACTCCGGATCACGGAGATAGAAAGCTATGGCTGCGGCAGGCCGCGGCCAATAGAGCTTGGGCGGAACCGTCTCGCCGCCGCCAAAGCGCAGCCTGATGATCTGATGCTGGCGCACCAGATCCGCCAGACGCGGCGAGGGCGGCAGGAAATGGAACCCTTGAGACACCCCGATCTCCCGTCTTGGCTCAATCCATCGGCAGCGGCGGGCCGACGATCTTCATGCCATGCAGGGCGAACATGTCGGCGGCGTCCTTCGGCGATGGCGGGCCCTGCAATGCGCCCTGTCTGCGGAAGAAAGCCTCCATGTCGCCCACTGGCGTGAACATGAACACCATGCGCCCTTCCGCGCTCAATTGCGAAAATGTGTGCGGTATCCCGCGGGGCAGGAAGATCGTGTCGCCCGCCCCCAGCCTGTGCTTCTGGTCGCCGACCTGAAACAGGTAGTCGCACGCGCGGATGAAGAAGATCTCGTCCTGCGACATATGCACGTGCAGCGGTGGCCCGCCGCGCGTGTGGCCGGCATATTCAAACAGGGCGAAGCGACCGTTGGTATCCGCGGACGACACCTTCACCTAGCTGGGACTGTTGCCGAAGAGCAGAGTGGTTTCACCCAGACGATCCGTGTCGGCCTTGACCACGAAGGGCTGCGCGCCTTCCCCGCCGACGGTGGAAACAGCGGCGGCCGCCAACAGGCCGGCGATAATGGCGTTCATGAAAGTCCTCCCTTGCTGGAACCGAGCATAGGCGCGGCCTGAGCGCGGGCGCCGGTAAGGATCTGACAAAGGAAAGCCGTGTCAGCCCGCCTTCAAGCGCTTGGGGCTCGATCCCGTCCAGCGTTTCAAGGCGCGGGAGAAGGCGCTGGGATCGGAAAAGCCGACCAGATAGGCGGTCTCGTTCACCGAGCGTTGCTCCTGACTCAAACGCATGTTTGACTGCGTGAAAATCAGGAGGAACACCCATGTCGTCGCCCAGCTTCGAGACCCTGCTCTATTCCGTCGAGGATGGGATAGCGACGATCACCCTGAACCGGCCCGAGCGGATGAACGCGTTCACCGCGCGGATGATGAAGGACCTGATCGAGGTGTTCGATGTCACCGACGCCGACGATGCGGTGAAGGTGGTGATCGTCACCGGGGCGGGCAGGGCGTTCTGCGCCGGGGCGGACCTGGGCGCGGGCGGCGCCACCTTCGACCGCACCTCGCCCCAGGCGCTGGAGCGGGAAGAGGGCAAGGTCGGCGACATCTATCGCGATGGCGGCGGCCGCTGCACCCTGCGCATGTATGAGAGCCTGAAGCCCATCATCGCCGCCGTGAACGGTGCGGCCGTGGGGGTGGGAGTGACCATGCAATTGCCCATGGATATCCGCCTGGCCTCGACCGACGCCAAGTTCGGCTTCGTGTTCGCCCGTCGCGGCATCAATCCCGAGGCGGCTTCATCCTGGTTCCTGCCGCGTCTGGTCGGCATGCAGACGGCGCTGGAGTGGTGCTACACGGGCCGGGTGTTTTCCGCGCAGGAAGCGCTGGATCGCGGCCTTGTTCGCTCGTTGCACGCGCCGGAAGATCTTTTGCCAGCAGCCCGGGCTTTGGCCCGCGAGATCGCCGACAACAGCGCGCCTGTCTCGGTCGCCCTGACCCGCCAGCTGCTGTGGCGCATGGCCGGCGCCGATCACCCGATGGAGGCCCACAAGGCCGACAGCCGGGCCATCCAGTCGCGCGGCTCGGCCGCCGACGCCAAGGAGGGGGTGACCTCGTTTCTGGAAAAGCGGACGCCGGTCTATCCCGACAAGGTCTCCACCGATCTGCCGGATATCTGGCCGGAGTGGGGTTCGCACCCCTTTAGCTGACGCAGTTTGGTCGCGGTTCGGCGTCATCGTGCCGCGCACGCCGAACCGGCCCGCTCATCGGACGTTAATGGCGATCTGATCAGTTCGGGGTGACGGCTGATGTGACCGTCAGGATGACCATGAGCGAACCCGCGTCGATCAACCCGTTTCTGACCCCGGAGCCTCCCAAGCCGGCGGCGAAGTCGCGCGCGGCCCTGCTCAAGCGTCTGGCCGATGTTGTCTGCCTGCCGGCCAGCCGCATCAACGCCTTCGAGCGCTCGATGACCGCCGACCTTCTGGTCGAGATGCTCCGCGACGCGGTGGTCGAAGAGCGCGAGAAGGTCGCGCGGCGCCTGGCGACCCTGAGCGAGGTGCCCGGCGTGCTGGTTCGCCTGCTGCTGCGCGACGAGTTGCCTGTGGCCCGCGCCCTGCTCGAGAACGCGCCCGGGCTCAGCGACGCCGACCTGATCAACTGCCTCTATCATTCCTCGACCGCCCACCGGCGCCTGATCGCCCTGCGTCGCGGGGTGGGCGAGGTGGTGGCCGACGCCATGGTCGACATGGGCGAACCTGTCATCATCGAAACCCTGCTGCGCAATGAACTGGCGCGCTTCAGCCACCAGGGCGTCGAGACCATCGTGGCGGCGACACGAGACAATCCACAACTGATCTCGCTGCTGCTGCGTCGCCCCGAACTGCGGCCCAGCCATGCCTATGTGATGTTCTGGTGGACCGACGCCGAGGCGAGAAAGACCATCCTGCAGCGGTTCGCGGTGTCGCGGGAAATCCTGCAGGACGCCGTGGGCGACGTGTTCGCCATGGCCTCGGCCGAGGGTTGGCAGGACCCGATGTCGCGCAAGGCGCTGCAGTTCATCGAACGTCGCCAGCGCAATCGCGCCGCCATCGCCAGGAGCCCGTTCGACAGCCTCGACGACGCCGTCGCGGCGGCTCAGAACGGCATGACGCGGGATGTCGCCGAGGAAATCTCCTACCTCTCAGGCCTGAAGCCCATGACCGGCGCCAAGATCTTCACCGATCCGGGCGGCGAACCGCTGGCTATCCTTTGCAAGGCCACAGGCCTGCCGCGTTCGGCCCTCAAGGCGTTGTGGCGCGGCCTGCGGCGTCCCGAGGTGGATTCGACAGGCGCCACCGCCCCAGCGCTCGAGCGGGTGCTCGCGGTGTACGACATGATCGCTGTGGACCGGGCGCAGACGGTGCTGCGTTACTGGAACTGGTCGCTGTCGTCCGCCCTGACGCCGGCCCTGCTGAAAGCCATCCGCGAAGGCGACGAAGCCGCCGTTGACGAATATTCGGTGCCTCAGCGCGCGGCGATGCTAGCGCTGTCACGCGATTTCGGCCGTTAACTCAAATATCGTTGAACGCATTCGGCCAATTGTTGCCGGGTATTGAGGGCTCAACCTCTGTGTGGAGGTGCGTTGGATTAATTGGCGTGTATTCTTCATTTCTGTATATTGCCGCATGCGCCCGTTATGGTTATTCACGCGATGACTGATTTCGGAATCAGACAAGAACAAACGAAAATCGCGGCGGATTAGATCAGATGGACGACCAATCGAACCTCCTCGACCTGACGGCGGGTATCGTCGCGGCCTATGTCGGCGGCAACACGGTCGCCGCCACGGAGGTCCCAGCGCTGATCCGGCAGGTTAACCGCGCCCTGGCGGCGGTTGATGGCCCGCCTGACGCCGAGCTCGTCGCGCCCAAAAAGCCTGCGGTTCCGGTGAAACGCTCCATCGCGCCGGACCATCTCGTGTGTCTTGAGGACGGCCGCAAGTTCAAGTCGCTCAAGCGCCACCTGCGCACCAAGTACGACATGAGCCCCGAAGATTATCGGGCCAAGTGGAACCTGCTCAGGGATTACCCGATGGTCGCCCCCAACTACGCCAAGGCGCGTTCGGAGTTGGCCAAGTCGATGGGGCTTGGCCAGGGCGGCCGCAAACCGCCACGCGGCGGAAAATAGCCGAGTCTGATCAAGCGCTTGCCATCGCGGCGGCCAGAAAACATCGACGCCCGTCAGCCGAGTCGGCTGGCGGGCGTTTCGCTTGCTGGTTGACTTTGCACCGAAATCTTGGATGGCGGTGTCGTTTTCGCTTGCCCGCGATTCGTTCCTTAAGCGATAGTGAATCGTCGTGATTCCAACGGCTTGTTAAGGAATCTGAAGATGAACGCGCAGTTGAGCGCATCGGCCTCTGCGGCCCGCGCTCACCAGGAGATGTTCGCCTACTGGGCGTCGCTCCGACGGGGGGCAGCCCTCCCGGCGCGCGGAGACGTGAGCCCGCTTGGCATCAAGCGCATGCTCCCGACCGTCAGCCTGATCGACGTGATCAACCAGCCGCGCGATTATCGCCTGCGTCTGGCCGGCACCGGTCTGTACGGCCTCTATGGCCGCGAGATTACCGGCAAGGGTCTGTCGGACGTCTATAACACCGCCGCCGCTGACTACTGGCGCGAGGAACTAGACAAGGTGGTCGATGGCCGCCGTCCCGGCGTCGGCGTCCACAGCATGGCCTGGCGCGGCGCGCCGCACATGTCGATCCTGTGGCTGCGCCTGCCCCTGGCCAGCAACGGCAAGGATGTCGACATGATCCTCGGCTACGACGCGGTGATCGGCACGCATTCGGATCACGGCTTCAGCGGCATCCGCGCGGCTTAGATGCGAACCTAACGCCAAAGTCGTACGCAGGCTTTCTTTCGGTTTAAACGCGGCCAATCTTCCTCCATAACGCGAGTTGTCGTTTGACGAAGGGAAATCTATGTCGCCGCCTTGGTCAGCCATCATCTGGTGGGAACTCCGTAGAGTTCCATTTAACGCCGTCATGGCGGTGGCCGGCTTCGCCACGATCGCTGTCATGTTCGCTATCGGCGGCCGTTTCACACCGCCTGGCGGGGATGTCCTCGAGCCCGCGTTTCTGATCGTGCTCGTCGTTGGCTACGCCGTAGCAGTCAACATTGCCTACACATTAGGCTGGATCAGCGAATGGCTCTGGTCGGCTGGGCGCGTGGAAAATACGGCGCCGGTCCGGCCGCTGGTTTTCCGGTTGGGCCTGGCGTTCTCAGCGCTTGTCACCCTGGCTCCGGCGGGATTGATCTTGCTGGTCTGGGCCGCGTTTGGTTTCCGCTAGGGCGTGACGTCGGCCCAGCCTGAACACCTCTCTCTCTCTCTCTCTCTCTCTCTCTAACGGGGCTGGACCGGAGGGTCGTAGAGCCTCACCCCTCCAGGAACGCCTCGACCTCGCGCTTGCTCGGCATGGACGGCGCCGCGCCGGACTTTTGCACCGAGAGAGCGGCGGCGGCGTTGGCCATTTCGACGGCCTCGCGCAGGTCCATATTGGTCGACAGGGCCGCAGCCAGGGCGCCGCAGAAGCAGTCGCCGGCTCCGGTGGTGTCGATGGCCTTGACCTTGCGACCCTCGATCAGGAACGCCTCGTCGCGACGAATGCAGGCGACGCCCGCGGCGCCCAGCGTGACGATCACCACCTGGTCGGGGCGGCTCATCAGCTTGCGTGAGGCGCGCGACACCTCTTCCAGCCGCACGGGCTCCTCGTCGAGCTTGGCGTAGGTGGCCAGTTCGGTCTGGTTGAGGATCAGGATGTCGGTCAGCGGAAACAGCGCCGCGCCCTGGGGCAGGGCGGGAGCGGCGTTGAGGATGCGCAACGCGCCCTTGGCGGCGCCGGCCCGGAACAGGGCCTCGATGGCCTGGGCCGGCGACTCCAGCTGGCTGAGCAGCACGCGCTGACCCTCTAGCGGGGTGGCGGTCAGGTGCTGTGGCGTGATGGCGGCGTTTGCGCCGCTGGTGACCACGATCATGTTCTCGCCGCTGGCGGCCACCCACACATGGGCCTGGCCGGTGGGCATTCCCGACAGTTCCAGAACATCGGCCACCTGCACGCCATAGCCGGCCAGCTTGGTCTTCAGGCCAGGACCGCTGTCGTCCTTGCCGACGGCGCCCATCAGACGCGTCGGGGCGCCCATGCGCGCGGCGGCGACGGCTTGATTGGCGCCCTTTCCGCCAGGAAACAGCTCCAGCGACAGACCCGCGACCGTCTCGCCGGGACGCGGCAGGTCGTCGACCCGCGCGACGGCGTCCACATTGATCGAACCGAGGACGAAAACACTCATAGCTAAGACCTTACGATCCGCTCGTGCCGAGCGGATTTGCCTTTTCCATTGACGCGTGACGGGCGCCGAAACCGGCGGGCACTTGCGGCTGTCACGCTACCCTCCAGCGCCGCGCTGGAAACTCTCCACGAGACTGCCTGCCACAAGTCGCCAGCCATCGACCAGCACGAAGAAGATCAGCTTGAACGGCAAACTTATGGTCGCTGGCGGCAGCATCATCATGCCCATGCTCATCAGCACGCTGGCCACCACAAGGTCGATGACCAGGAACGGAATGAACAGCAGGAAGCCGATCTCGAAGGCGCGTTTCAACTCGGAGATCATGAAGGCCGGCGTGACCACCTTCAGCGGCGTGTCGGCGGCGGTCTTGGGCGTGGGGATCTTCGACAGGCGCACGAACAGGGCCAGGTCGTCGCGGTCCACCTGCTTGAGCATGAATTCCTTCACCGGCCCGCCGGCCGCATCGAACGCCTCGGGCAGTTCCATCTGCTTGTCCAGCAGCGGCTTGACGCCCAGGTCGTAGGACCGCTCGAAGGTCGGGCCCATGACGATGGCGGTCAGGAACAGGGCCAGGCTGATGATCACCGGATTGGGCGGGCTTTGCTGCACGCCGATGGCGGTGCGCAGCAGACCCAGCACCACCACGATGCGCACGAACGAGGTGGTCATGATCACGATGGACGGCGCCAGCGACAGCACCGTCAGCAGGCCCACCATCTGGACGACCCGCTCGGAGAGGCCCGCGCCGGTGCCCAGATTCACATTGATCGCCGACGAGGCGAAGGCGGCGGCCGGCAGGATGGTCGTACCGAGGGCGACCAGCACCGAGATGATCGCGGCGCGGCGCAGGTCCTGCGAATTGGCGCCGACTATGGATTTGATCAGGCTGCGCATCAGACCACAGGCTCCGGGGCGGGAACGACGGGGGAGGGTGGAACAGCAGCGGCTTTGGGACCCCAGTCCAGCAGCTTGCCCTCGCCCAGCAGCATCAGGCGCTCTTCGCCGTCCAGGCTGAAGATCACCAGCCGGCGGGTCGGGTCCAGGGCCAGGCTCTCGACCACCCTCAGCCGGCGAACCTGGCGCGAGGTGACCAGGCGCGACAGGGCGTCGGGGCCAAACCGGCGCAGGGCGTAGGCCGCCAGGCCGATCAGGCCCAGGGTGACGGCCAGGGCGGCGATGGCGCGAATGAATTCTAGGATGTTCATGACGCCCGGATCGACCAGCTATGCGAGACAAGATGGCGCAGGCAAATGCCGCGTTGTTACCAGAAGATTTTCGAAGAAAAATCTGCCAGGGAAATGGTTTAGTGCGTGACGGGCGCCGAAACCGATAGCCACTTTCGGCTGTCACGCACTGAATGTGCCTGACGCTCCTTAATGGCCGATTAACCCTGTTTCTTCACCATGATCGCCATGGGTCCCGACAACATTCCCCTTTTTGGCATGCTCAAGAGCAGGCTCGGCTATTTGTCCGAGCGGCAGAAGGTCATCGCCCAGAACGTGGCCAATGCCAGCACGCCCGGCTACCAGCCGCGCGACCTGAAGGCTTACAGTTTCCAGGCCTCGCTGATGAACCAGGGCTCGGGCCAGACGCCCTATCGTGGCGGCAAGGTCGCTCCGACCAACGGCGTTTCGATGATGGCCACCTCGGCCTCGCACATGGCCCCCTCGAACGCGCCGAGCGCTTGGCGGGCCACGGCGGGCGTCGATTCTGAGACCACGCTCGACGGCAACGCGGTGTCGCTCGAGGACCAGATGCTAAAGATGTCCGACGCGCGCATGAACTACGACGCCGCCGTCGGTTTCTACCAGAAGTCCATGACCATGCTGCGGATGGCCGCACGCAAGGTCAACGGGTGAGGAGGGACTAGATGCCCGAGATCAAGTCCAACTCGCTGTCGACCATGGCCGTGGCCACCTCGGCCCTGCGCGCCCAGCAAGGCCGCATGCGGGTCATCGCCGAGAACATCGCCAATGCCAATTCCACCGCCCGAACCCCGGGCGGCGACCCGTATCGTCGCCAGGTGCCGGTGTTCAAGCCGACCAAGATCGACGGCGCCGAGGGTGTCAAGATGCTGCGCGTCGAGCCTGATCAGAGCGACTTCAAGACCGAATACGATCCGGGCAATCCGGCCGCCGACGGCAAGGGCTATGTCAAGCTGCCCAACGTCAATTCGCTGGTCGAGGCGCTCGACATGAAAGAGGCGCAACGCGCCTATGAAGCCAATCTCAACGTCATCGAGACCGCGCGCTCCATGCAGTCGCGCACCCTCGACATGCTGCGCAAATAGGGGCTGACCGATGATCACCGCGCTCGCCGCCGCCAAGGCCTACGCTTCGCAAGGGGCCATGTCGATCGGCTCAATCGGCTCGATCGGCGGAGGCGGCGCCGCCAAGGGCGTCGACTTCGGCGACCTGCTGAAGAACGCCATGAACGAGGTCACCCAGACCTCGAAAGCCGCCGAAATGAAGGTCGCCGAGCAGGTGACCGGCAAGGCCGAATTGATCGACGTGGTCACCGCCATCTCGTCGGCCGAGGCCAGCCTCGAGACGGTGATGGCCGTGCGCGATCAGGTGATCTCGGCGTACCAGGAAATCATGCGGATGCCGATCTAGCGGCTGGGAAATTGGTTGTCTGGCCAGTTTGCTGACGCAGCCGAAAGACTCAAGTATCCAGCCAGACGCCGTCCCAGCCCTTGCTCTCGTCGTTCCATCGTCTTAGCCAGTTCAGCCCGTAGTAGCGTTCAACGACAACGCTGGCGTTTGGACGCTTCTCTCGCGCGTTGGGGAATAACAGAGCGATTGGCCCCGCACGGATCGCCCAAAGAGCGTCCATCAGCTCGTCGGCTGCATCTTCAATCAGGTTAATCGGCCGGATCTGCGCTTTAGCAATCAATTGCTCAAACGAATTCTCCAGGAGGATGGATTCCAAGGTCGCGGTGTCTATCGTTTCGCGTGTGGATCCCATCTTATCAAGCAGATTCACTGACCATAATAGTGGAACAATTGCTTCATACCTCCAGCTAAATTGCTTGCAAGACTGAGGCGATGGCGCTTCATCCATCAAAAAGGCTGTCTCGGATGCTGTCAGTTCGACTACATCCCTGTGTCTTGAAAGTTCGGTCGTAGCAGCAAGCCGCTCCCCGGTCGTCGCGCGGCGAGCCACGATCAGGAGAGCCAGGGCTCGGGCGATCACCTGATCGACGGGGCGCGGTTCAGCTTCGCCTTCAAACTCCTCGCTGTCCGCTTCAGGCCGCTCGCGCCTGTTGCTCACGAGATTTGAAAACCAGCCAGAGATCATCGCTCAACCCCATGCAGTCCACCCAAAGCGAAGTCCGCGCCGAAGTGGCCCTCGTACAGACTGGCGCTGCTAAACCTATCGCCCTTCCCGATACTCGACTTTAGCCTAGTTGTGTAAAGCGCAAGCTCGACGTCCCCACCCTTACTCCGAAACCGCCGCCCGCCCGCCCTGCTGGATGATCCGCGACAGGGCCTCCACCGAATAGGGCTTCTGCAGCAGGTCGAAACCCTGGCCCTCGCTGTTGGCCAGGGCGTCGCTGTAGCCGCTGGTCAGGATCACCGGCAGGTCGGGCCGGGTCTCGCGCAGGCGCTTGGCCAGCTGCAGGCCGTTGATTTCGCCCGGCATGACCACATCGGTGAACACCACGTCGAACGCGTCGGGATCGACCTCCAGCAGCGCCTGGGCCTGAACCGCGTTGCGGGCCAGGGTGACGGTATAGCCAAGATCGGTCAGCAGCTGCCGGCCAAAGGCGCCGACCTCTTCATTGTCCTCGACCATCAGCACACGATGGCGTTGTGGCGCGATGGACGGGGTGTGTTCGAAGGGCTCGACCTTGCCGGCCACGCGCTTGGTCGTGGCTGGCAGGTAGAGCGAGAAGGTCGCGCCCTGGCCCGGAAGGCTCGCGACACGCACATCGCCGCCAGACTGCTTGGCGAAGCCATAGACCTGACTTAGCCCAAGGCCGGTGCCCTTGCCGACGGCCTTGGTGGTGTAGAACGGCTCGAAGATCCGCTCCTGTTGGCTGAGTGCAATGCCTGGCCCGGTATCGGTCAGTGCCACCACGACGAACCGTCCAGACACGGCAGGCGCAGCGCGACCGCCGGGTATGACGTCCGAGGTCGAAACGTGGATCGACAATTGGCCGCGTCCGTCCATGGCGTCGCGCGCGTTCACGGCCATGTTGATCAGCGCCGTTTCGTACTGGCCCCGGTCGGCCTCGACCGCGCAAGTGTCGCATGAGCCTTCGATATCCAGCGTGACATTGGCTCCGACAAGGGTCTGCAACATGGCCTTCAGTCGCTGCACGCTGTCGACGGAGTCGAATACTTCCGCCTTCAGGGGCTGGCGGCGCGCGAAGGCCAGCAGTTGCGCGGTCAGCTGGGCGGCCCTGTCCGCCGTCTCGCCAATCGCGTCGATGTAGCGGCGCCGGCGGCGGTCATCCAGATCAGGTCGGCGCAGCAGGTCGACGCTGGAGCGGATCACCGTCAGAAGATTGTTGAAGTCGTGGGCCACGCCGCCGGTCAGCTGGCCGATGGCTTCCATTTTCTGGGCTTGGCGCAGAGCGGCGTGAGCAGCTTCCAGTTCAGTCGCCGTGCTGATCTCCAGCGTCGCGTCGCGGCCCGAGATGTAGATCCGGTCGCGTTCCGCCACCAGGGTCCAGTGCACACTAAACACCCGACCCTCCAGGCCGACCAGCCGACTGGTGAAATCCACCGGCGCCTTGCGGCCTCGCGTTACGGCGAAGTTGTTGGCGGCGTGATCCTGATCCTCCAACGGCGCAAGATCCCAGAAGGGGGTGATGAACAGGGTGGTATCGTCGAAGCCCAGGCGGCGGCTCCAAACGGGATTGCAGGCGGTCATCAGCCCGTCCAGCCCACAGATCGCCAGGAAGTCGGCGCTAAGCTCCCACGCTCGACTAAGCTCGGCCGTCCGGGCCTTGATCTCGGCTTGTAGGCCAAGGTTCAGGCGCCGCAGTTCCTGCTCGGCGACATCGCGGGCAGTGTCGTCGCGCACCGTCAGAACCGCGCCGATCTGCACCCCAGCTTCGTCGCGAACGGGAGAGGCGCTGCCGATCGCCAGCACCGACACGCCATCAGGCCGGACAATGCGCCAGCGCGCCTCGATGACGGTTTCGCCCCGCAACGCGCGGGCCAGCGGCAGGTCGGCGGAGGGATGAGGCGCACCATCCAGGGTCCGCAGCGAATAGGCCTTGGTGTAGTCTACGGGGCCGATTTTGAGGTGCGCCACGCCGTGAATGCGCTCAGCCTCGGCATTGACCATCAGGATGCGGCCGGTTGCATCGACCACGACGGCGCCCTCGGCCAGTTGCGCGTAGAACGACGCCACCTGCTCGATCGGAAGATTGGAAATCGACTCGCGCCGTTTCCAGAACGCCACCTACGCCTCCACTGCCGCACATCGTTGATTTCGATGCGTGAAATCGGACCATTCAGCCCTGGGTCCGAATTTGGTCATCCTGGCTTGGCGAAAACAAGTCTTAGGTTCGCGCAGGCTCGCGGAAGGCGCTTCAGAGCGGCGGGTTGAGGGGCGGGCTCGGGGATTGGCCTGAGTGTGAGCAAGCGGCGAGCCTCAAACGCCCAGGACGTCGGCTAAAGACCTGCGAAAAAGCTCGGATCCAGAGCGAAAACGCCGTGGGTGAGGGCATAGATCCCATACCACAGCGCCGCATTGGCCACGGTCATGGCCAGCACCGACAGGCCCAGCGGCCACTGTCTGGCGCGGCGCTTGCTGCGGCGAGCGTCGAACGGGGCGGACTGCAGGGATGACGAGGCCATCTTTTATCTCCGATTAACCATCAACAGGATCGAGATTGAGTCGGTTCCCCGCCACTGCGACATTCGCCGCGCGCCGCCATGTCGCACCCAAGCTTCCCGTCGGCCGCGATCCGGGCGAGGGTGGGGCGCGCCGCCGGAGATCGCATGACCGCCCCACCCGCCCTCATCGTCCTGGACCAGATCGGCAAGACCTATGATGGCGCGCCGGTGCTGACGGGCGCCAGCCTGAGCATCGACAGGGGCCAGTTCGTCGCCCTGGTGGGCGGATCGGGGGCGGGCAAGACCACCCTGCTCAAGACCATTAACGCCCTGATCGTGCCGACGACCGGGAGGGTGCTGATCGATGGGCAGGACGTCGCCGAACAGCCCGGTCCGGCCCTGCGTCGCCGCGTCGGCTATGTCTTTCAGGAGGTGGGCCTGTTTCCCCACATGACCGTGGCCCAGAACATCGGGATTACGCCGAGCCTGCTCGACTGGCCGGCCGACAGGATCGCCGCGCGGGTGGCGACCTTGCTCGACCTGGTCGCTCTCCCCCGCGAGGTCGCCCCGCGCCTGCCGGCCGAGCTTTCCGGCGGCCAGCGCCAGCGGGTCGGCGTCGCCCGCGCCCTGGCGGCCGAGCCGTCGATCCTGCTGATGGACGAGCCGTTCGGCGCTCTGGATCCGGTGACCCGCGTGGCCCTGGCGCAAGACGTCCGCCGCCTGCACGACGCCCTGAACCTGACCACCGTCATGGTCACCCACGATGTCGGCGAGGCCCTGCTGACGGCCGACCGGATCGTGGTCATGGCGGCCGGACCCCAGGGAGGCGAGATCGTCGCCGACGCCACACCCACAGCCTTGCTGGCTGGCGCTCACGCCGATTCCCGTGTCACGGCCCTGATCGACGCCCCGCGCCGCCAGGCCGAAAAGCTGGCGAATCTGGCCCAGAAAGGCGGCGCTCGTGGATGATCGCCTGCATCAGGCCCTGGCCCTGCTGCCCGAGCGGCTGGGCTGGCACGTGGCCCTGTCGGCGGCGTCGCTGGCGCTCGGCCTGCTGATCGCCCTGCCGCTCGGCGTGCTGGCCGCGCGCCATCCACGGCTGCGCTGGCTGTCGCTGTCAGTGGCCGGTCTGGTCCAGACCATTCCCAGCCTCGCCCTGCTGGCCCTGTTCTTTCCGCTGCTCCTGCTGCTGTCGGGCCTGTCCGAACGGGTGCTGGGCCATGGCTTTTCGGCCTTGGGCTTCCTGCCGTCGTTGCTGGCCCTGACCCTCTATTCAATGCTGCCCATCCTGCGGAACACGGCGGCGGGCCTGACGGGCGTCGATCCCGCCGTGGTCGAGGCGGCGCGCGGCGTTGGCATGACCGACGGCCAAAGGCTGTGGCGCGTAGAACTGCCCCTGGCGCTGCCGGTGATCATGGCCGGGGTGCGGACAGCGGCGGTGTGGACCATCGGCGCGGCGACTCTCTCGACCCCCGTCGGCCAGACCTCGCTGGGCGACTACATCTTCTCCGGTCTTCAGACCGAGGACTGGGTGGCGGTTCTGGTCGGCTGCGCGGCCTCGGCAGTGCTGGCCATGGTCGTGGACCAACTGCTGGGCCTGATCGAGAGCGGCGTCGGCCGGCGCGACAAGAACCGCTGGATCGCCGGCGCCGCGGGTCTCGCCCTCGGCCTCGTCGTGGCTTTGGCGCCGCTGACCGGGGGTTACTTCATCAAAGGCAAGCCTAGCTATGTGATCGGCGCCAAGAATTTCTCCGAGCAATATGTGCTGGCCGAACTGATGGCCAGCAGGCTGGAGGCGCGCGGCGCGCGGGTCGAGCGACGCATCAATCTGGGCTCGGCGGTCGCCTATCGCGCCCTCGCGGCCGGCGAGATCGACGCCTATGTCGATTATTCCGGCACGCTCTGGGCCAATGTGCTGGGCCGGCGCGACAACCCCGGCCGCGCGGCGGTGCTCGATCAGCTTCGGACCGGCCTGAAGGATCGCGACGGTGTCGTGCTGCTGGCCGCTCTGGGCTTCGAAAACGCCTATGCCCTGGCCATGCGCCGCGACCGCGCCGAGGCCCTGGGGATCAGGACCTTGGCCGACCTCGCCGCCAGGGGCTCGAACCTGACCATGGGCGGCGACCTGGAGTTCTTCTCCCGCCCCGAATGGACTGGCGTCGAGCAGGCCTATGGCCTGAAATTCAAGGCCCGCCGCCAGTTCCAGCCCACCTTCATGTACCGCGCCCTGGCGTCCGGCGAGGCCGATGTGATCTCGGCCTTCTCCAGCGACGGGCGGATCGCGGCCGATGATCTGGTCTTGCTGGGCGACCCCAAGGGCGCGCTGCCGCCCTATGATGCGGTGATCCTGATCTCGCCCCAGAGGGCGGCGGACACGCGGCTTGTCTCGGCGCTAGAGCCGTTGGCAGGGAGCATCGACGTGAAGAGGATGCAGGCCGCCAACTACGCCGTGGATCGCGACACCGGAAAGCTCAGCGCGGCGCATGCGGCGAAGATGCTGGAGGGCAAATAGAACCTACTAAACCCGCTCTCCCCGGCGAAGGCCGGGGCCCAGATTCAGCCTGAGCGTCTGGGGATGATTCGAGGTCGAGCCGCGCCAGATAGTTCGGCTTCCCGGGGTTCGATCTGGGCCCCGGCCTTCGCCGGGGAGAGCGGAGTTTGTAAGGCGGGAGGCCAGAGTTCAAAGTATCCCCGGCAGGTCCAGACCCCTCTCTCTCGCGCAATCGAGGGCGATCTCATACCCGGCGTCGGCGTGGCGCATCACGCCGCTCGCGGGGTCGTTCCACAGCACCCGGGCCAGCCGCTTGGCGGCGGCTTCGGTGCCGTCGGCGACGATGACCATGCCGGCGTGCTGAGAAAAGCCCATGCCGACTCCGCCGCCATGGTGCAGCGACACCCAGGTAGCGCCCGAGGCCGTGTTGAGCAGGGCGTTCAATAGCGGCCAGTCCGACACGGCGTCCGAGCCGTCCTTCATCGCCTCGGTCTCGCGGTTGGGCGAGGCGACCGAGCCGCTGTCCAGGTGATCACGGCCGATGACGACGGGGGCCTTCAGCTCACCCGAGGCGACCATCTCGTTGAAGGCCAGGCCCAGGCGGTGGCGATCGCCCAGGCCGACCCAGCAGATGCGAGCGGGCAGGCCCTGGAACTTGATCCTCCGTGCCGCCATGTCGAGCCAGTTATGCAGGTGCGGATTGTCGGGGATCAGTTCCTTCACCTTGGCGTCGGTGCGGGCGATGTCCTCCGGATCGCCCGACAGGGCCACCCAGCGGAACGGTCCGATCCCCCGGCAAAACAGCGGGCGGATATAGGCCGGCACGAAGCCCGGGAAGTCGAAGGCGTTGGCGACGCCTTCCTCCAGCGCCATCTGGCGGATGTTGTTGCCATAGTCGACCGTGGGAACGCCGGCGGCCTGGAAGTCGAGCATGGCCTGGACGTGGACCGCCATCGAGGCGCGGGCGGCGCGGTTGACACTTTCCGGATCGCGCTCCTTGGCGGCGGCCCACTGCTCCAGGCTCCAGCCGGCCGGCAGATAGCCGTTGATCGGATCGTGGGCGCTGGTCTGGTCGGTCAGCAGGTCTGGGCGGATGCCGCGCCGGAACATCTGGGGCAGCAGTTCGGCGGCGTTGCCCAGCAGGCCGACCGAGATCGGGCTCGTGGCTGCTTCGATCCAGGCGAGGGCCTCGTCCAGACTGTCGGTCGACCTGTCCAGATAGCCGGTGCGTCGTCGCATCTCGATGCGCGACGGCTGGCACTCGATGGCCAGGCACGAGGCCCCGGCCATCACCGCCGCCAAGGGCTGGGCCCCGCCCATGCCGCCCAGGCCCGCTGTCAGCAGCCACTTGCCCGACAGGTCGCCGGCATAGTGCTGGCGGCCCATCTCGACGAAGGTCTCATAGGTGCCCTGAACGATGCCCTGGGCGCCGATATAGATCCACGAGCCGGCGGTCATCTGGCCGTACATGGCCAGGCCCTTGCGATCGAGCTCGTTGAAATGCTCCCAGGTCGCCCAGCGCGGCACCAGGTTGGAATTGGCGATCAGCACCCGGGGCGCATCGACATGGGTGCGGAAGACGCCGACCGGCTTGCCGGACTGAACCAGCAGGGTCTCGTCATCCTCCAGCCGGCGCAAGGTCTCGACGATCTTGTCGAAGCTCTCCCAGTGGCGCGCCGCCCGGCCAATGCCGCCATAGACCACCAGCTCCTCCGGCCGCTCGGCGACATCGGGATGCAGGTTGTTCATCAGCATCCGCAGCGGGGCCTCGGTCAGCCACGACTTGGCGCTGAGTTCGGTGCCGGTGGCCGCGCGGATGACGCGGGTGTTGTCGCGGCGGGTCATGCTGGGGTTCTCGCGAAGGCGATGCAGGCCGAAAGGACGTTCCCCAGAACCGCGCGCATCGGCGCAGCCTGGTCGGGCCGGAAGGGGGCGGGCCAGGTCTTGGGCGTCGGTGTCTCGGCCGGGTCGTCCATGTAGCCCCGGCAGGCCAGTTCCATCTGGATGGCGTGGACGCCCTGAGCCGGCTGGCCATAGCGCCGCGTGGTCCAGCCGCCCTTGAAGCGGCCGTTGGTGACGCGGCTCAGGCCCGAGGCGTCGCAGGCCGCCTCGACCACAGCCGTCATGACCGGGTCGCAGCTGCCGCCGCTATTGGTCCCGAGGTTGAACCGGGGAAGCTCGCCGTCGAACAGGCGCGGCACGAGCGAGCGGATCGAGTGGGCCTCGTAGAGAACGACGCGGTCATTGGCTTGGCATAGCCGGGCGATCTCGGCGGCCAGGGCAGCGTGATATGGATCGAAGAAGGCGGCGCGCCGACGGTTGATTTCGGCCGCATCCGGCGCTTGGCCATCGCGATAGAGCGGCTCGCCGTCGAACGTCGTGGTCGGGCAAAGCTCGGTCGTCGCCTGGCCTGGATAGAGCGAGGCGCCCAACGGGTCGCGGTTGACGTCGATGACCGTGCGCGAGATCGCCGTGCGGATCACGGTGGCGCCGAGATCTGCCGCGAAGTCATAGAGCCTGTCCACCCACCAGTCGGCGTCCTTGCGGGCCAGCCAAGGCGAGACGAGCCCGGCCTCGATCTCCGGCGGGATCTCGGTGCCGGTGTGCGGCAGGCTGACGATCAGCGGGGCCTCGCCGCGCGTGATCTGGAGCCATGACATCACACCACCCCCGGCAAATCACTCGCCGCCGCGATCACCGCGCCGGAGCGGACCAGCAGGTTGGCGGCTTCCATGTCGGGGTGGAAGTGCCGGTCGTCGTCGAGGTGGGGCACCTGCTTGCGCACCAGTCCCCGGACAGCCTCAAGCACCTCGCTCGACCTCAGCGGCGCATGGAAGTCGCAGCCTTGCGCCGCCGCCAGCAGCTCGATGCCGATCACCGCTGTGGCGGCCTCGACCATGGCCAGCAGGCGCCGGGCGCCGTGGGCGGCCATCGAGACGTGGTCTTCCTGATTAGCCGAGGTGGGGATCGAGTCGACGCTGGCCGGATAGGCCTTCTGCTTGTTTTCCGACACCAGGGCGGCGGCGGTGACCTGCGGGATCATGAAGCCGGAGTTAAGGCCGGGCTTGGGCGTCAGGAAGGCCGGCAGACCTGACAGCGCCGGGTCAACCAGCATGGCGATGCGGCGCTCGGCGATGGAGCCGATCTCGCAGATGGCCAGGGCGATCATGTCGGCCGCGAAGGCCACCGGCTCGGCGTGGAAGTTGCCGCCAGAAAGTGCTTCGTCGCCGCCTTCGACGTCGCTGGGGAAGATCAGCGGATTGTCCGACACGCCATTGGCCTCGGTGGCCAGGGTGGTCGCCGCCTGTTTCAGCACATCCAGCGCAGCGCCCATCACCTGGGGCTGGCAGCGCAGGCAATAGGGATCCTGAACCCGCTCGTCCTCCTTAAGGTGCGAGGCGCGGATGGCCGAGCCGGCCATCAGCCCGCGCAGGGCGGCGGCGGTCTCAATCTGCCCCACATGGCGGCGCAGCAGGTGGATGCGCGGGTCGAACGGGGTGTCAGAGCCCTTGGCGGCCTCGGTCGACAGGGCGCCGGTGACCAGGGCTGACTGGAACAGCAGCTCGGCCTCGAACAAGGCGGCCAGGGCGTTGGCGTTGGAGAACTGAGTGCCGTTCAGTAGGGCCAGGCCCTCCTTGGGTCCCAGCACCAGCGGCGCGAGGCCGGCGTCGGCCAGGGCATCGGCGGCGGGGGTGCGGACGCCGTCGACGAAGATCGCGCCGACCCCGATCATGGTCGCGGCCATGTGAGCCAGCGGCGCCAGATCGCCCGAGGCGCCGACCGAGCCCTGGCAGGGGATCACCGGCGTCAGGTTCTGGATCAGCATGGCCTCCAGCAGCTTGACGGTCGGGGTCCGAACGCCCGACGCGCCTTGGGCGAGGCTAGCCAGCTTCAGGGCCATCATCAGGCGGATCACCGCAACGGGCGAGGGCTCGCCCGTGCCGGCGGCGTGGGACAGCACGATATTGCGCTGGAGCCTCTCCAGATCCTCGTCGCCGATGCGGACGCTGGCCAGCTTCCCGAAACCGGTATTGATCCCGTAGACCGGTTCATGCCGGGCCAGGATGCGCTCGACCGCCTTGGCGCTGGCCTCGATCACCGGCCAGGCATTGTCGTGCAATCGGGCCGGAGCGCCGCGATAGACCTTCTTCCATTCGAGGAGGAAGACCTCGCCGGGATGCAGAACAACCATGGTCAATGACCCTTCCAGACGCGGGCATGGAGCGGGTTGAAGCCCATGCGATAGACAAGTTCGGCGGGACGCTCGATGTCCCAGATGGCGAGATCGCAGGCCTTGCCGGCTTGCAATGTGCCGCGATCGGCCAGCAGACCGAGCGCCCGGGCGGCCTCGCGGGTGACGCCGGCGACGCACTCCTCGACGGTCATCCGAAACAGGGTCGCGGCCATGTTCATGACCAGCAGGGGCGAGGTCAGGGGCGAGGTGCCGGGATTGCAGTCAGTGGCCAGGGCCATCGGCACGCCGGCGGCGCGCAGGGCCACGATCGGCGGCAGCCTGTTTTCCCGCGTGAAATAGAAGGCGCCGGGCAGCAGGGTGGCGACTGTACCGGCGGCCGCCATGGCCTCGACCCCGGCCGCGTCCAGATGCTCCAGATGATCGGCCGAGAGCGCCCAGAACTCGGCGGCCAGGGCCGCGCCGTTTTGGTTCGACAGCTGTTCGGCGTGGACCTTGATCTTCAGGCCCCGGGCGTGGGCGGCCTCGAACACACGGCGCGTCTGGGCCGGGGTGAAGCCTATGCCTTCGCAGAAGACGTCGATCGCGTCGGCCAGCTTCGCGTCGGCCACGGCGGGGATCATCTGCTTGCAGACCAGATCGATATAGCCGTCGGGATCGCCCCTGAACTCCGGCGGCAGGGCGTGGGCGCCCAGAAGGGTGGTGCGGATGTCGATCGAGCGGCAGTCGGCCAGGGCGCGCGCGGCGCGTAGGCACTTCAGCTCGTCGTCCAGCGACAGGCCATAGCCCGACTTGATCTCGACGGTCGTGACGCCCTCGGCGATCAGCGCGTCCAGGCGGGGCAGGGCGGCGAGGACCAGATCGTCTTCCGACGCCGCGCGGGTGGCGGTCATGGTCGAGACGATGCCGCCCCCGGCCAAGGCGATCTCTTCATAGGAAGCGCCGGCCAGCCGCAGCTCGAACTCGTGGGCGCGGTCGCCGGCGAAGACCAGATGGGTGTGCGGATCGATCAGTCCGGGCGTGATCCAGCGGCCTTCGCAATCGATGGTCTGGTCGGGCTCGAAGACAGGCGCCTCGGCGGCCTCACCGGCATAAACGATGCGCCCATCAAGGGCGGCGATCACGCCGCGCTCGACGATTCCCAGGCCCTCGCGCGCCGGATCCAGGGTGGCGAGACGGCAACTTATCCACAGGGTGTCGCAACGCATTCCGCCCGCCCTCCCTCTCTTGCGGCCGTCTTCAATATGTATAGACATATTAGCAATCGAGGAGCCCTGTCCAGTGACCGACACGCACAATTCAGCGGACACAGGGGCGACCGTCGTGTGGTGCGAGAGCGCGCTGCTGGCCGACGGCTGGGCGCGGAGCGTCAGGCTGACCCTGTCGGAGGGCCGCATCGCCCGCATCGACACCGACGTCCCGGCCGGCGACGCCATCCGCCTGGGCGCGGCCCTGCCGGGTCTGGCCAATGTCCACAGCCACGCCTTCCAGCGGGCCATGGCGGGCCTGGCCGAGGCGCGGGGCGAGACAGGCGACAACTTCTGGACCTGGCGCGAGGTGATGTACCGGTTCCTGGGCCGCCTGGGTCCAGACGACGTGCAAACCATCGCCGCCATGGGCCAGATCGAGATGCTGGAGGGTGGCTTCACCCGGGTGGGCGAGTTCCACTATCTGCACCACGACCCGTCGGGCGGTGTCTATGACGACCCCGCCGAGATGGCCGTGCGGATCGCCGCCGCGGCGGACGAAACGGGCATCGGCCTGACCCTGCTGCCGGTGTTCTACGCCCATTCCAACTTCGGCGGCGCGCCACCCACAGACGGGCAAAAGCGCTTCATCCACGACGTCGATAGCTTCGCCCGCTTGGTGGAGCGCTGCCGTGAGATCGTCTCCGGAACCCCCGACGCGGTGGTCGGCATCGCGCCCCACAGCCTACGGGCAGTCACCGCCGAGGAGCTGGACGCCATCCTGCCCCTGGCCGGCGACGGCCCGATCCACATGCACGTGGCCGAGCAGACCAAGGAAGTCGACGACTGCCTGGCCGCCACAGGCCAGCGCCCGGTCCGCTGGCTGATGAACCACACCCCGGTCGACAAGCGCTGGTGCCTGATCCACGCCACCCACATCAACGCCATGGAGACCGAGCGCCTGGCCAGGAGCGGCGCCGTGGCGGGCCTGTGCCCGGTCACCGAGGCCAATCTGGGCGACGGCGTCTTCCCGACCCACGACTATCTGGCGGCCGGCGGGGCGTTTGGCCTCGGCACCGACTCCAACATCCTGATCGACGCGGCCGAGGAAGTTCGGGCGCTGGAATACGCCCAGCGCCTGACCCGCCGCGCCCGCAACGTGCTGGCCGGCGGACCCCGGCGCTCGACCGGCGGCGAGCTGTGGCGCGGCGCCTGTGCAGGCGGCGCCCAGGCCCTCGGCGCGGGGCGAGGCGGCTTGAAGCGCGGCGCGGCGGCCGACTTCATCACCCTGGATCGCGAACATCCGGCCCTGATCGGGCGCGAGGGCGACACCCTGATCGACAGCCTCGTTTTCGCCGGCCGCCATGGCGCGATCGACACCGTCTGGCGGCAGGGCCGGCAGGTGGTCGAGGGCGGCCGCCACCACGCCCGCGAGGCGGTCGCCGCCCGCTATCGCCAGACCCTGAAGGCCCTGCTGGCGTGACCTCGCTCCCTCTGCACCAGCGCATTCGCGGCGATATCGAGGACCGCATCCGCTCGGGCGAGTGGCCGCCGGGCCACCGCGTGCCGTTCGAGACCGAGCTGATGGCGCAATATGGCTGCGCCCGCATGACGGTCAGCAAGGCCATGGCAGCTCTGGTCGAGGCGGGCCTGATCGTGCGCCGCAAGCGGGCCGGCTCGTTCGTGGCCCGGCCCAAGGTGCATGCCCCGGTGCTGAACATCCCCGACATCCAGTCGGCCATCCTGTCGCGCGGCGAGGCCTACGCCTTTCGCCTGCTGTCGAGCCATGTGCGCAGCGCCGCGCGGGGCAGCGCCGACGAACGCGAACTGGCGGCGGGCGGCAAGCTGCTGGAGCTGGAAGGCGTCCACGACGCCGGCGGCCGGCCCTTCGCCCTGGAGCGCCGCCTGATCAGCCTGAAGACCGCGCCGGACGCCGCTGCGGCCGACTTCTCGGCTGCGCCGCCGGGCGCGTGGCTGCTGGAACATGTGGCCTGGACCGAAGCCGAAAGCCGCATCAGCGCCGTCAACGCCGACGCGCAGGTCGCCGCCCTGCTCGACCTCGACGAAGGAGCGGCCTGCCTCGTCGTCGATCGCCGCACCTGGCGCGCCGGCGAGCACGTCACTCGCGTCCGGCAGGTGTTTCCGGGCGAGGCCTATGACCTGGTGGCGCGGTTCGGGCCGGGGACTTAGGCGGCTTCCGCTGACTGATCATGTTCTTACGGCAGGCCAGTCCGGGACTTTCGGGGCGTGGGGAACGGGTGGATAGAGGCCATTCGGTCCTGATCATTGCAGTGTCATTCGCGCGCCACTATTTCTCGCCACCCTTCTTGTCCGGCTCATCTAAAGTGGAAATCGGTTGCCACGAACAAGTCGTGGTTCACCACGTTCTTGATGATTTCATCGAAGAACGCCTTCTCGTCTCCATATCGTGGGTGGCTCCTATCCAAACATAGGAGCCGGCGATTGAAATAGGCAAGGAAGTCGGCAACTTGGAGTGCGACAGCGCTCTTCTTGTCTGCCAACGCAATCGACTTGAACCGGCAATCCAGCGCCGAAATTCTCTCGAACTCCTTCACAATCGCCTGATCATGGCGATTGCCTTTCTCGAGCACTATCGAGATATCCACATTGTCCCACTTGAGAACTTCAACCACGGCGGGGTTGTTCAACAGCCGGGTAATGATCCCCTTGATACAGAATGTCGTTGCCGCGCCCTCACGCTTTTTAGGTCCACGCGCTTGGCGTCGAACACTTCCTTGAAGACCGAGAACGATACACCGACGACGGAATACTTTCCGAGGATCGCGAACAGCCCATTGGCAAACTCGCGTACCTTTTCACGCTGCGATCCGTCGAAAGCTTTCCGCCGCTTGTGCAGATCGACCGTATGCAGGTGGTCAATGCCGAAAGCTTCAAGGTACGCACGTGCCTCGGCCTCGAATTAATCCCATTCAGTCGTCGTCGCCAGATATCCCGCAAGGGTGACGAAGGGGTCCGCCGCCTCTCCGCTGTCATCGAGATAGATCACAATCAAGGCAGCACCTCAGAGGCTGGATCAGTGGCTCGCCTGATACTTTCATGCCTTTCAGAAGATCTCCAACCTGCCCATAAGCGGACGCCTCTCGTCCCGCTCATCCTTAAATCTCCTGGACAGACCGGCGATCATCTCGCCGTGAGATGTAAGGATGGCTCCCTTCGGCGCGAAGGCGTTTTCGACAACTAACTAAGCTTGTCATCCCGGCCGCAGCGAAGCGGAGGGCCGGGACCGCCGGAAGCGCGGCGTTCAGGCGTCGGTCCCGGATCTTCGCGCTGCGCGCTCGTCCGGGATGACAACCGCTTTTGGTCTTGTGCGGTAGCACAGCCCTTCAATGAGGATTTCGCGCTCTATCCTCTGCGTTCAGCGAATCGAAATCAGCGAAATCAATGACTTGAAGATTTCTCGCCCTTCTGTATCCCCCGCTCCAAAACCTGATGGATACTGCTTCTTGTCCCCGTCGCAGGGGGAGGGCGCTTGGTACCGGCCTGATGCGGCGACGGGTGATGAAGCTGAGCGGGGCCGCGACGCCCTGGACGGTGGGTCGAGGTGTGCGGGCTGTCTCAGAAGGACGGACCGGATGCTGAGTGGCTTGTCGGCCGAGCGAGCGCGGGTTGAAGAGGGCGGGGGTCAGAAGCCGCCTATCGCACATCGTCGGCGTCGAGACGGATAGCCGATCGACGAGATGCGCGCCCGTCCGGGGGTTAATTGGGAATCAGAGCTGAAACTCACGCTCGTGTGCCCCGATCCTCACGGTCAAGAACAGCTTGGCGAAGCGGACAGGTCGAACCGAAACGCAAAAAACACATCACGGTCATCCGGGGTCGCCCCGGCCGCTTCGCGCCTCCCCGACTAACTCAGCGGTTTTCCGCGTGAGGCTGAGAAGTTATGTCTGCGCCACCGCCGAGCAGACAGCCGCCCGCATTCATCGGCGGAACGACGGCTAAGTCAGGAGCTTGGGAAATCCGTCCTGGTGGTTGGAGGCGGGATCGAACCGCCGACCTGTGGGTTATGAATCCACCGCTCTAACCATCTGAGCTACCCAACCGCACCAGGACGGGAGCGGGGCTTATAGGCGAGAAGCGCGCGGGATTTCAAGCGACCCTGTTCAAGCCACAATAGACGCCGCGTTCGCGTCCAGGGCCGCGACCAGGTCGGCGGGCGTCAGGCGCATCTGCAGGCCGCGCTGGCCGCCGTTCACGAACACGTAGGGCAGGGCGAGGGCGGCTCCCTCGACCGCCGTCGGCATCCGCTTCTTCTGGCCGAACGGGCTGACGCCGCCGACCTTGTAGCCGGTGATCCGCTCGGCGTCGGGCACGGGCATCATCGCCGCCGACTTGCCGCCCAAAGCCGCTGCCAGCTTCTTCATGCTGACCTCCTTGTCCGAGGGCAGCACCACGCAGGCCGGCTTGCCGTCGAGCAGAACGACCAGGGTTTTCAGCACCCGCGCCGGATCCTCGCCCATCGCCTCGGCCGCCTGCAGCCCGACACGTTCCGACCCCGGATCATAGTCATAGGTGCGGAGTTCGAAGGCGACCCCGGCCTTGGCCAGGGCGATTGTAGCGGGCGTGCTTCTGGACATGGGCAGGGTGATATCCCAGATGTACCAAGGTGTGGAGCCGGGCGCGTGATGTTCAGGGTCCGAACCGGAGACGTGACCGTTATGCAGGCCCTCGACCGCCGTCAGATGCTCGCCGCCGCGACGGGACTGGGCCTTTGCGCGCTGCTGCCCGCCTGGGCGCGCGCGGGAACCGGCAAGGCGCCCGAGGTGCTGAGCGGCGAGGACATCCGCCTGTCCATCGGCCATGCGCCGATGACGGTCGATGGCAAGGCGGGCCACGCCATCGCGCTCAATGGAACCGTGCCCGGTCCGCTTATCCGCCTGAAGGAGGGCCAGAACGTTCGCCTGTCGGTGACCAATACGCTGGACGAGGATACCTCGATCCACTGGCACGGCCTGCTGGTGCCGTTCCAGATGGACGGCGTGCCGGGCGTCAGCTTTCCGGGTATCAAGCCGGGCGAGACCTTCGTCTACGAGTTCAAGGTCCGGCAGGCCGGGACCTACTGGTACCACAGCCACTCGGGCATGCAGGAGCAGGAGGGGGTCTATGGCCCCATCGTCATCGACCCAGCGACGCCCGATCCTGTCGCCTATGACCGCGAGCATGTGGTGGTGCTGTCGGACTACAGCTTCCTGCATCCGCACCAGTTGATGCGTAAGCTGAAGGCTCAGGCCGGCTATTTCAATGACCAGAAGCAGACGGTTGCCGGGCTGCTGGCCGGTCGCGACCAGTCGCTGAAGGATCGCGTCGAATGGTCGAAGATGCGGATGGACCCGACCGACATCCTCGATGTCACGGGCTCGACCTATCGCTACCTGATCAACGGCCAGGGTTCGGGCGACAACTGGACGGGCCTGTTCACGCCCGGCGAGCGGGTGCGGCTGCGCTTCGTCAACGCCGGCGGCATGACGATCTTCAATGTCCGCATCCCGGGCCTGACGATGAGCGTGGTCCAGGCCGATGGTCAGAACGTCCGGCCGGTGAGCGTCGAGGAATTCCAGATCGCGCCGGCCGAGACCTATGACGTCATCGTCAAGCCGGCCGAGGACCGCGCCTTCACTCTGGTCGCCGAGGCCTCCGATCGTTCGGGGATGGCGCGCGGAACCTTGGCCCCGCGCCTGGGCATGAGCGCGCCGGTTCCGGCTTTGCGCGCTCGTCCGCTGGCGACGATGAAGGACATGGGCATGGATATGTCCGCCCATGCCGGCCACGACATGTCCGGTATGAGCATGGACATGCGCGATGGCGCCAATGCGCCGGGCGTGAAGCTGGGGCCCGGCGTCCAGACGATCTCGCCCATGCCGATGGACCGCCTGGGCGAGCCGCCGCAGGGGCTTGAGGGCGTCGGCCACAAGGTGCTGGTCTATACCGACCTCGTCGCGCTGGACCCCAATCCCGACCCGCGTCCGCCCGGCCGCACGGTCGAGATTCACCTGACCGGCAATATGGAGCGCTTCATGTGGGCCTTCGACGGCGAGGCGTTTGGCCCGCTGAAGACGCCCATCGCCTTCCGGCGCGACGAGCGGGCGCGGGTGCTGCTGGTCAACGACTCGATGATGGCCCATCCGATTCACCTGCACGGCCACTTCTTCGAGGTGGTGAACGGTCATGAGGGTCGGCAGCCGCGCAAGCACACGGTCAATGTCGCGCCGGGCGGCAAGGTGGCCTTCGACCTGACCGCCGACGAGCCCGGCGACTGGGCCTTCCACTGCCACATGCTGATGCACATGCACGCGGGGATGTTCAACGTCGTCACCGTCCGGCCGCTCGATGAGGCTCCGGCATGAGCGCGGCCCTGCTGTTGGCCCTGGCCCTGATGCAGCACGAGCATCACCAGATGACGCCGCCCCCTCCGGTCGAGCAAGCTGCGCCGGTCGATCCGCATGCGGGTCATCAGATGCCGCCGCCTCCTGCGCCAGTTGATCCGCACGCCGGCCATTCCATGCCGCCGGTCAGTCCCGGCACCGTGGGCGTCGCGCCACCGCCTCCGACCGACCACGCCGCCGAGCGCTTCTATCCAGCGTCGGACATGGCGCGAGCCCGGGCCGTACTGCGTCAGGAGCATGGCGGCGAAAGCTATTGGATGGTGCTGGGCGATCAGGCCGAGCGACGCGCGCGCAAGGGTCCTGACGCGTCGGCCTTCGAGGGCGAAGGCTGGTTCGGCGACGACTTCGGCAAGTGGGTCGTCAAGGCGCGGGGCGAGCACGTCGACGGCCACGGCTGGGAGAGCGCCGAACTTCAGGCGCTGCACGCCAGACCGATCGGTCCCTATTTCGACCTCGAGGCAGGTTTGCGCGTCGATCTCGAGCCCAAGGGCCGCACCTACGCCACCCTGGGCGTTGAGGGACTCGCGCCGTATTGGATCGAGACCAAAGCGGCGGCCTTCCTGTCGGATCGCGGCGACCTGTCAGCCCGGGTCGAGGCCTCGCACGACCTGCGCCTGACGACCCGGCTGATCCTGCAGTCGAAGGTCGAGACCAACCTCGCCGAGGATGGCAGCGACGCGGAGTTGGGCCTGCGCCTGCGCTACGAGATCCGCCGCGAGTTCGCGCCCTATGTCGGCGTGCTGCGCCATCGGACCTTCGGCGAGGCCGCCGACCTGGCCCGCGCGGTCGGCGAACGGACGGGCGAGACCAGCGTGGTGTTCGGGGTGAGGGCGTGGTTCTAGGAGATGTCCCGGTCGCCCGAAACGCTACTCGATAAACGCCTTGACCAGCTCTCGCGTCCCGACGAGAAACGCATCGGCCACCAGGGCTAGCGGCCTCACGTCAGCCTCCGACTTGCCCGCCCCGATCAGCTGGCCGAAACGCTTGTAGAGCCCCGGATACTCCGCGTCCGCCGCCTGGACCACGGGCTTGCCGTCGATTTCGATGATGGCCCCGCCGCTGGACAGTCGCAGCATGCCCTCATCAGCTGTGACTGTGATGTCCCAGGTCTGCGGCCCGGTCTGCAGGAAGTCGAAGTCGGCGGTGATCGCCGTGCCATCGATGTCGGTCATCGCCAGGTGCGCCGCGACGGGCGACTGGACGTTCTCCGGGACCTGCAGGCGCGCATCG
Source organism: Caulobacter sp. DWR1-3-2b1 (assembly GCF_049895765.1). NCBI lineage: Bacteria > Pseudomonadati > Pseudomonadota > Alphaproteobacteria > Caulobacterales > Caulobacteraceae > Caulobacter > Caulobacter sp. DWR1-3-2b1. The sequence goes on along the minus strand of NZ_JAFCSZ010000018.1, from coordinate 53,294 downwards.
GTGACGAACACCTCGCGGGGCATGATCTCGGTCAGGATCGACAGGGCGTTGATGCCGGGGTCGAAGACGCCCAGGCCGCCGGCTTCCCAGATCCAGGTCTGGCCGGGGTGCCAGCGGCGAACGTCCTCGCGCCACTGGATGTCGACTGTGCGGATGGTGTTGGCGGCCAGCCAGGCCTTGGCGGCGGGCACACCGGCGGCGAAGCGGGAATGCCAGCTGGCGAACAGGGTGACGTCCTGCTCGGCGGCCAGGGCCGACAGGTCGCGGACCTCGCCCACGGTGGCACCGGGCGGCTTTTCCAGGAAGACATGCTTGCTGGCCCGCAGGGCGGTCACGGCGGTCTGCCAGCGCACCTGAGGCGGGGTGCAGAGGGCGATGGCGTCCAGCTCGGGACCCTGGTCGAGCATCTCCTCCAGCGATCCGAAGGCCGGGACACCGACATCGGCGTGGCTGCGGCTGGCGACTGCGACCAGTTCCAGGCCCGGATCGGCCGCGATGGCGGGGATGTGCTGATCCCGGGCGATCTTGCCGACGCCGACGATCCCGACCCTGATGATGCTCACTCTGCCACTCCCTGACTCTTGTCGGTCTATTATCGTACAAATGAAAGGCGCCAAGCGATTTCACGCAGGTGCGAGGCTCCCGATCACGGTGGTGGCGTCGAAATTTGAGGGGAATGAGTGCTGGCCGGGGAAAGTAACGCATCCCCGGCCAGCGGGTACCGACGGTGGGGACCTATCGATGGCCCAGCATTGCGGTGCGTCGGCCACGAGGGCAATGGCGTGGATAATATGTCGCACAGGTTGGCGATCATTGGCCTTCCGCAGTCCAGGCGATGACCATCTGGCGTTGCTCGCCCAGCTTGTCGATACCCAGGCGGATCTCGTCGCCGGCCTTCAGATAAACCGCTTCCGGCTTCTGACCCATGCCGACGCCGGGCGGTGTGCCCGTGGTGATCAGGTCGCCGGGCTCCAGGGTGATGAACTCGCTGATATACGCAACGAGCTTGCTGATCGGAAAGATCATGGTGCTGGACGAGCCGTCCTGCTTGCGCTGGCCGTTGACGTCCAGCCACATGGAGAGGTTCTGCGGGTCGCCGACTTCGTCGCGCGTGACGATCCAGGGGCCGACCGGGCCGAACGTGTCGCAGCCCTTGCCCTTGTCCCAGGTGCCGCCGCGTTCGATCTGGAAGGCGCGTTCGGAGACGTCGTTGATCAGCACATAGCCGGCCACATGGTCGAGAGCTCTGGCTTCATCCACGTAGCGGGCGCGCGAGCCGATCACGACGCCCAGTTCGACTTCCCAGTCGGTCTTCACCGAGCCCCTGGGGATCATCACCGGGTCATTGGGGCCGGTCAGGCAGCTGACGGCCTTCGTAAACAGCACCGGCTCTTCCGGGATCGGCAGGTTCGACTCGGCGGCGTGGTCGGCGAAGTTCAAACCGACGGCGATGAACTTGCTCACCCCATCGACCGGCACGCCGTAGCGAGGCGAGCCCTCGACCAGCGGCAGGGTCCCAGGATCGATAGCGGCGAGGGCCTTGAGGCTTTCGGGCGAGAGGACCGCGCCGGTGATGTCGGCGACGTGGCCCGACAGGTCGCGAATATGGCCCTCGGCGTCGAGCAGGCCGGGCTTCTCGGAGCCCTTCGGGCCGTAGCGGAGGAGTTTCATGACTGCGCCTTCGGGAAGTCAGCGGGAGCGGACCCGGCCGCGATGGAGCATGCATCTACTAGAGATTGTGCGGCCAGAGCCAAGAAAAAGGGAGCGCCGTCCGAGGACGACGCTCCCAAGTTTGCACGGGGTAAACTGAGTTTTGGGTGCTGCTACCTGGCGAGCGGTGAGACCGGCAGGGCCCGGGCCTTGAGCGACACGGTGGAGGTCGCCGACTGGGAGCGCGACGAGGCGCCGACCGAGACCGCATAGTCGCCGGCCGCAATGGACCAGCCATGGGCCTTGCCATCCCAGGTCGATAGCAGGCGCGGATCGACGGTGACCGTCACCTTGGTGCTGGCGCCCGGAGCGAGCGAGACCTTCTTGAAGCCGCCCAGGCGCTGCGGCGCTTCCCAGCCGCCGGCCTTGGGCGCGAGATAGACCTGCGGCACGTCCTTGCCGGCCCGGTCGCCCACATTCTTGACGTCGAAGCTGACAGTGACGACGCCGTTCTTCTCCGAGGCCGCCAGGTTCGAATAGGCGAACTTGGTGTAGGACAGGCCGTAGCCGAACGGGAACAGCGGCTCGAGCTTCTTCAGGTCGAACCACTTGTAGCCAACGGCCGCGCCTTCGATCTTGTAATCGACGTCGAACCAGGCGTCCGGCGTCTTGGGATCACCGTCCAGCTTGGGACGCGGCAGTTGCGCTACGCTTTGGGGGAATGTGACGGGCAGGCGGCCGGAAGCATCGACCTCGCCGGTCAGCACGCGGGCGATGGCCTCGCCGCCGTTGGTGCCGGGGTACCAAGCCTGCAGCACAGCCCCGACGTCGTTCAGCCAGGGCATCACGACAGGGCCGCCGGTTTCCAGCACGACCACCGTCCTGGCATTGGCCTTGGCGACAGCCGCGATGGTGGTGTCCTGATTCTTGGGCAGGTTCAGGGTCCAGACGTCTTCCGACTCCGTAGTCCACTGGTCAGCGAAGACGATGGCCAAGTCGCTGGCGGCGGCCAGAGCGGCGGCGACGGCCGGGTCCTTGCCGTCGGCGAAGTTGATCTTGGCGTTCGGGAAGCGCTTCTGCAGCGCCTTCAGCGGCGACGACGGATAATAGATCACCGGGCCTGGCCAGGTTGCGGGCAGCAAACCTTGCACGGCGCGACCCCCGGCCGGATAGACTTGCGACGAGCCACCGCCTGACAGCACGCCGACATCGGCATGGGCGCCGATTACCGCAATGGTTTTCGCGGTCTTGGCCAAAGGCAGAAGATTTTTGTCGTTCTTCAGCAGGACCATCGCCTCTTCAGCGTCGGCCTGGCTGATCAGGCCATTTGCCTTCAGGTTGATCGGGGCGATCTTGACCGGGTGATCGACCGCGCCGCTGGCGAACAGCGAGCGGGTGATCCGGCGGGCCATGTCGTCGAGACGCGCCCCGCTGACGGCGCCGCTGGCCAGATCGGCCTTCAGCACCTCGCCCAGGAAGTCCTGTTTGTCGAAGGCGCGACCGGCCGACTGCTGGTCGAGGCCCGCATTGACTGCCTTGGAGCCGGAATGCACCGCGCCCCAGTCGGACATCACATAGCCCTTGTAACCCCAGTCCTTCTTCAGGACGGTGTTGAGCAGCCAGTCGTTCTCGCAAGCATAGACGGCGTTGATGCGGTTATAGGCGCACATCACCGAGTGCGGATCGGAGGCCTCGATCGCGATCTGGAACGCTAGCAGGTCGGAGGTGCGGGCCTCGGCGTCGCCGATATTGGCGCTGAGCACGAAGCGGCCGGTCTCCTGGTTGTTGATGGCGTAGTGCTTGATGGTCGAGACGATGTGGTTGGACTGGATGCCCTTGATCTGCGCCCCCACCATCATGCCGGCCAGCAGCGGATCTTCGCCGCCATATTCGAAGTTGCGGCCGTTGCGCGGCTCACGAACCAGATTGACGCCGCCGGCCAGCATGACGTTGAAGCCGGAATTGCGGGCCTCCGACCCGATCATCGCGCCGCCCTTATAGGCCAGCTCCGGGTTCCAGGTGGCGGTGGTGGCCATGCCCGAGGGCAGGGCGGTGCGTTCGCGGAATTCCTTGGCGCTGCCTTGCGTAGCCACGCCGACGCCGGCGTCGGTTTCCCATTGCGCGGGGATACCCAGGCGCGGAATGCCCTTCACATAGCCGGCCGAACCGGGGAGCGAGCCGTCGATGCGCTCGTACTTGGGCTTCATGTCGGCGCCGAAATAGCCGAACACCAGCGTCAGCTTCTCGTCCTGCGTCATCGCCTTGACGACCAGGTCGGCGCGGATATCGGGATCGAGCTTGGAGTTCAGCCAGGGCTGGCCGGCCTTGGCGGCTGCAGGCGCGGGCTTCTTCACTGCCTGGGCCTGAGCGTTCAGGGCGGTCGTGGACGCGCCGATCATCAGCGCCAGGGCCAGGCCCTGGAATGTCTGCCGGTTCATGTTTCCTCCGTACTCTTGTAAGGGGCCGCCGGCCGTTATCGGCTCGAAGGCAAGGGGTTCAGGTCTTTCGTTTCGGCGGCCCGGCGCGGGCCGGGCCGGTCGATTCGCGAACGATCAGGCTGTGCTGGGCCAGGAACGGCGCGGCGGCCTTGCCGGCGGCGTCGTTGGCGTTCCAAACGCTGAAGGTCTGCAAGGCTCGCAGCGCCATCTGTTCGAAGGGCTGGCGGATGGTGGTCATGGTCGGCCAGATCACGCCGGCGATCGGAGCGTCGTCGAAACCGACCACAGAGATGTCGTCGGGGATCCGCAAGCCCCGCCGCTGTGCCTCCATGCAGGTTGCGGCGGCCATGTCGTCATTGGCGGCGAAGATGGCGGTGGGCGGCTCGTTGATGTCGAGCAGCGCCTTGGCGGCCTCCACGCCCGTCTTGAAGGTGAACTCGCCGTCGGCGAACAGTTCTGGCGCCGGGCGCGGCAGGCCACGCGCCGCATAGGCCTCAAGGAACCCGTTGCGGCGATGAGTGCTGGCGGCGTGGTCGGGGTGGCCCGAGATGTGGCCGATGCGGGTATGGCCGAGGGCGAACAGGTGCTCGACCACCTCGCGAGCGGCGGCGCGGTCGTCCATGGCGATGGCCGGGAAGTAGGGGTCGGGGCTGGTGGGCGACATCAGCACGCACCGTACCTCGAGCTCGCGCATCAGGGCCTTCAGCGGGCCGAAGTCGCACTCCGGGGGCAACAGGACCATCTCACGGATCCCGCCATCGGTGACGAAGGCCCGGATTCGGTCCTGCCAACCGGCCACCGGGCCGTCGAACAGATCGACCGTCAGATGTCGGCCGGTTTCGACGCAGGCCAGCAGCAGGGCGTGGTGGATCTTGGTGTGATAGCCGCCGCTGGGATCACCCATCAGCACGCCGACCGACGACGAGGTCTGGGAGCGCAGGCTGCGGGCCACGGCGCTGGGCTGATAGCCCAGTTCCTTCATGGCCGCGCGAACGCGGTCGCGCGTCTTGGTGCTGACGCTGTCGTGATCGTTGAGCACGCGAGAGACCGTCTTGGGCGAGACATCCGCCCGCTCGGCCACATCGTGGATCGTCGCCATTACGTTCCTACACCCGGTTTCGCGTTCTCTCTCGTCTGACTCCACCATGGTGAAGGTGGCGAGGGCAAGGCGACGCGTCACCTAAGCCATAGCTCACGATGTCCAGTCTGTCATGTGTAAGGACAAAATCAGGTCAAATAATGTCATTTTTTGAGACATTTGTCAGACAGAAGGTGGCGTTTGGGTCATGCAATCGCGCCCGGATCGGACCTGTTTCACGAAGGGAAGGCAGGGCGGCCGCAGAGGAATGGCGGATTTGGCGCTCCTGACAGAAAGCGCCCTCAGACGATGAGAAGGGATGCGAACCGGCGATTTCCCCCGAAGAACTCATATTTTGCGCAAATCAGAAGGCGATTTCTGCTGGTGTCCGTGGCTTTGGTTGGGGCAGGCCGCGACGTCGCAGGCCTTGTCTGGCTGAAATGACAACGTTGACATTCTTGTTGACTTGGCCGGGACATTTGATGATGTTGCAGCCAACCGATAACGGCGTTGGGCCGGAATCGACAGCCCGGGCGCTGGGGGTCGCCGTCAAGGACGGACATTGCGGACAAGCCGACCGTAAAGGGGGCGGTTCGCCGGGCTTCAAAAGCGCTCGATCGGTTCTGGAGCGCGTCGCGTAGACGGCGCGCCTGGGGACGGGGCAAACAATCAAATAAAAACGTTTAGTTGGGGAGCTAGGAATTTGACTAATCAACATCGGAAAGCCGTGCTGACGCGCGGTCTGGCGGTGGCCTTGCTGGCCGGCGCTTCTCAGGTGGCTCTGGCCACCAGCGCATTCGCCCAGGACGCCACCACTGTCGAAGAAGTGGTCGTCACCGGGGTTCGCGGATCCCAGATCAAATCGGTGGACGTAAAGCGCTCGCAGGCCTCGATCGTCGACGCCATTTCGGCGGAAGACATCGGCAAGCTGCCCGACGTCACCATCGCCGACTCGCTGCAGCGTATCTCGGGCATCCAGATCCAGCGCAACGCCGGCGAGGGCACCACGGTCAACATCCGCGGTCTGGCCCAAGTCATCACCCTGCTGAACGGCGAACAATATCTCAGCGCCGGCAATATGGGCGCGGCCCAACCGAACCTGCTGGACGTACCTTCGCAGCTGATGAACCAGGTGCTGGTTTACAAGTCGACCGATCCGAAGAACGCTCTGTCGGGCATTTCGGGCACCATCGACCTGCGGACCCGCCGTCCCTTCCAGCTGCCTGAAGGTTTCACCTTGGCTGGCGGCGTCGAAGCCCAGCGCGGCGAGCGCACCAAGGAAAACGACTACCTGCTCAACGGTGTCCTCAACTGGCGCAACGACCGCGTCGGCCTGATGGTCTCAGCCGCCAAGAGCAAGTCGAACCTGGGCAACAACTTTTCGGGCACCATCGGCCTGTCGGGCAACAACGATTGGGGCGGCGGCAACCCGAACAACTTCATTTCGCCGCATGGCTTCGAAAGCTTCAACCGCGTCGTCGAACGTGATCGCCTCGGCGTCAATGTCGCCTTCGAGGCCGATCTAGGCGAAGGCTTCACCCTGATTGCCGAAGGCTTCTACGCGGAACTCGAAGAGTATAACCGTGCTGTCGGTCTCAATATCTCCAACCGTTGGGATGGCGGAGCTTTTGGTAACTGGACGACCCCGACGATGTCCGAGGCCACGGGCGTTAACAGCCCGGCCCAAGGCGGGAACGGCCGTCCCTGGCTAGCCGTCGATGAGTACAACATCGACGCGTGGTGGATTAATTCCTTCACGGTCAACCGCACCACCAAGTCCAAAACCAAGAACTACAACCTCGAACTGAACTACGACAATGGCGGTCCCTTCACCTTTGAGACCCGCGCCATTCGCGCGGATGGCGAACGCCTGAGCATGAACGGCCAAGCCCAGGGCGACCTGAGCAACTGGCGCTACGCGCCGGGCCGCTTCAACCTGTTCCGCGACGGCGCCGACCGCACCCGCGGCACCTTCTATCCCAAGGCGGTCTGCGACAAGTTCCCGGCCTCGCGCCGTACTAACGCCGTCGCTGGCAGCGCTGGCGGTTGCTACCTGGATCCGAACCCCCAGGGCTACGGCGCCAACCCGCAGCTGAACTACAACATCAGCGGCGACAAGGCGGTCTGGTCTGGCTTCGACAAGCCCTTGGTCGGTGGCTTGGGCGCGGGCAAGACCCTCAAAGACTACATGGCCAACAAGGATAGCTATGCGATCGGGGCCTTCTCGTCGGAAGGCAACAACGAAGTCGAGTCGGACATGAACGTGTTCCGCGCCGATGGTCACTACGCCTTCGACGACAAGTTCCTGGGCTTCATCACCAAGATCGACGCCGGTGTTCGCCAGAGCAAGCGTTCAGTCGAGGTCGAGCAGTTCCACCTGTTCTCGGGCTTCTACGGCGGCTCGCCCGGCGCGGTGCAGGCCAATGGCACGCCGGTTCCGGCCGGCGGCTGCGAGGCTCAGTGGAAGGCCATCGACGTCGTCATGAACCAGAACCAGTGCCAGGCGGGCGAATTCGTGCCCGATCCGGTCACCGGCCTGCAAGTGTTCCAAGGCTATACGGTCAATGCGCCGACCCGTCTGGAAACCTATAACAAAACCGTCTGGGTCGATGACCTGGGTGGCGTGACCGCTGGCATCCCGGGCTTCTGGGCGATCGACCCGCGCGACTTCGACGATGCGGAAGCCTTCCACAAGAAGGTCTTCGGCGGCGCCATCCGCGTTCAGGTCCCCGGCCAGACCTATGACGTCAGCCTCAGCGAACAGAGCGCCTTCGGCGCCGCCAACTTCGCGATGGGCGGCCTGTCGGGCAATGTGGGCCTGCGCGTCATCGAGACTGAACTGACGGTGAAGCAGAACCTCACCGGCGACACCCGCAACTACGGCGACACCAATGCCGACGCGGGCGACAACGTCACCAAGCGCAAATACACCGACTGGCTGCCGTCGGTGAACCTGACCTACGACCTGGGCGAGCACTTCAAGATCCGCGCCGCCTACTCCAAGACCATGCAGCCTCTCGACCTGGGCAGCTATGGCGGCGGTCTGAAGATCAACACCGCCGACTGTGGCGCGGTTCTGCCGAACGTGCGTTGCGTCACCAGCGCCAACGCCGACGGTAACCCGAATCTGGATCCGTGGCGCTCGCAGAACTTCGACGGCGCGATCGAGTACTATTTCGGCCGCGCTTCGATGTTGAACGTCTCGGCCTTCAAGCTGAAAATCGACAGCTTCGTGACGGGCGGCAACACCACCGGCCGCTTCCCTGACCAGGACGGCGTGATCCGTCGCACCGTCAATGTCACTCTGCCCATCCAAGGCGATGGCGGCGAGGTTGAAGGGCTGGAAGTTGGCGCAAAGCTGGCGATGAGCGACATCCTGCCGGATGCCGGGTTGCTGTCTAACTTCGGCGTCGACAGCAACTACACCTACTCGCCTAGCGAAGAGTCTCGCCTGGATCTGTCTGGCGAAAAACTGCCCTTCCTTGACAACTCCAAACACCAGTTCAACCTAGTCGGCTGGTATCAGGACGAGAAGCTGCAGGCGCGCGTCGCCTACAACTATCGCACTGAACGCCTGTCAGGAACGATGGGCGCGGGCGGCAACCGCGTGAACCCCGTCTTCCAAGACAAGACGGGATATGTGGACGTCAATGTCAGCTATAACGTGCGTGACAATGTCACCGTTTACTTCAACGGCTCGAACGTGACTGGAGAGATCGAGGATTATTACGTGCAGTTTGCCAAGGGCAAGACACAGTACGATCACCAGAACGAATTCGAACCCCGCTACACCGTCGGCCTTCGGGCCCGCTGGTAAACTCTAGGCTCACCTCCTGCGGCCGCCGTGACCCCCTCGTCACGGCGGCCTTTTTTTGGAGGCGGCCCTGTCCGAGCCGAGCCCCAGGCAGTAGCCTCTGATCAGCCGGATCTATCTGAGAGCGCTTCGGGAGGGCGATTTTGGACCAGCCCACGCAAGACAACCGCATTCGCAATGTCGTCATCGTTGGCGGCGGAACGGCTGGCTGGATGGCGGCCGCCAGTCTGCAGCGTCACTTCCAGGGCTCGCCCCTGAACATCACCCTGATCGAAAGTTCCGAGATCGGGACCATCGGGGTGGGCGAGGCGACGATCCCGACCATCCGCAATTTCTACCAGAACCTGGGCCTGAGCGACCTGGACGTGATGCGGGCCACCGGCGCTACCTGCAAGCTGGGCATCCGCTTCAACGACTGGCTAAGGCCCGGATCGTCCTTCATCCATCCGTTCGGCCTCTTCGGCCAGGATCTGAGGGGCGTGCCGTTCCATCACTACTGGCAGCGGCTCAAGGCTCTGGGCGAGACAGCCGGGATCGGCGAATATTCCCTCGGCGCTTCGCTGGCCAAGGGCGGCAAGTTCACCCAGCCATCGCGCAATCCGCCGTCCAGCATGTCGGTGTTCGACTGGGCCCTGCACTTCGACGCCAGCCTGTTCGCCAAGCTGATGCGCCAGGTCGCCGAGACCGCTGGCGTCACCCGGATCGACGCCCGCATCACCAAGGTCAATCTGCGTTCCGAGGACGGGTTCATCGCTTCGGTGAATCTCGACAATGGCTCAACGGTAGCGGGCGAGTTCTTCATCGACTGCTCGGGCTTCCGGGGACTGTTGATCGAGGAGGCTCTGCAGACCGGTTACGAGGACTGGTCGCAGTGGCTGCTGTGCGACCGCGCCCTGGCCGTGCAGAGCGAAGGCAGCGGAGAGCCACCGCCCTATACCGACGTCACCGCTCAGACGGCCGGCTGGCGCTGGCGGATCCCGCTGCAGCACCGCTATGGCAACGGCTATGTCTATTCGAGCCGCCACATCAGCGACGACGAGGCCATGGTCGAGCTGAAGCGCGCCGTGCCTGATCCGCTGCTGCACGAGCCGCGTCAGATCCGCTTCACCCCGGGCCGCCGTCTGAAGGCCTGGAACAAGAACTGCGTCGCCCTGGGCCTGGCGGCGGGATTTCTCGAGCCGCTGGAGAGCACGAGCATCGCCCTGATTGAAACCGGCATCGAGAAGATCAAGCAGCTCTTCCCGGACCGGACCTTCAATCAGGGCGTGATCGACGAGTTCAACGACATGTCGAGGCTGGAGATGGAGCGCGTGCGCGACTTCATCATCCTGCACTACAAGGCCAATCAGCGGGACGACACGGCGTTCTGGCGCGACTGCCAGGCCGTGGAAATTCCCGATACCCTCAAGCACAAGATCGAACTGTTCCGCGAACGCGGCCACTTCATCCGCTACCGCTGGGAAATGTTTCAGCCGGCCAGCTGGCTGGCGATCTATACGGGCTTCGATATCCTGCCCAGGACCTGGGATCCCAGCATCGACGGCCTCGACGTCGAGTCGCTGCGCCGGGGCATGGCGGAGATGCGCAAGGCCGTGAAGGCGGCGGTCGACGCTGCGCCGACGCATGGCGACTTCCTCGACAAATACGCCAAGCCGGCCCTTTCTCCGCTCTCCCCGGCGAAAGCCGGGGGCCAGATCGAACCCGAAGCGATGCGGGTATGAGCTGGGGCAGAAGGCGCAACACCCTCAAACGCTCAGGCTGAGTCTGGGTCCCGGCTTTCGCCGGGGAGAGTGGATCTAGGTTGGATTTTCTATAGGTCGCGACGCTCCGATGGAGGCGCGACAGAATAAAATCAAGGCCGGGGAGGCCGGATTAGAATGACGACGGACGCCAATCAGAACGGGATCCGCAAGGTCGTGATCGTCGGCGGCGGCAGCGCCGGCTGGATCTGCGCGGCCATGGCCAGCCACTACTTCCACAAGACCGGTGTCGAGGTCGAGCTGATCGAGTCCGAAGAGATCGGCACCATCGGCGTGGGCGAGTCGACCATCCCGCCGTTCCTGCAACTGATCCACAGCCTCGGCATCGACGAGCAGGATTTCATTCAGAAGACCCAAGCCAGTTTCAAGCTGGCCATCCGCTTCGAGAACTGGCGCAACAAGGGCGAGACCTATTACCACCCCTTCGGCCAGATTGGCGGCCCCATCGGGCGGCACGAATTCTACCAGTGCTGGCTGCGGGCCAAGGCCAACGGCCATCCTTCGAACCTGCAGGACTTCGCCCCGGCCACGGTGATGGCCGACCAAGGGAAGTTCATCCCGCCGTTCCGCGCCCAAAAGACCCTGCTGAGCGGCGCCAGCTACGCCCTGCATATCGACGCCAAGCTGGTCGCCCAGTACCTGCGCGACTTCGCCGAAGCCCGGGGCGTCAAGCGCACCGAGGGCATCGTCACCGACGTGGTCTCCCATCCTGATGGTTTCGTCGAGAAGGTGATCATGAAGAACGGGACCGAGGTCTCAGGCGACCTCTTCATCGACTGCTCGGGCTTCCGCGCGCTGCTGATCGGCAAGACCCTGAACGAGGAATATCTCGACTGGTCGGACGTGCTGATGTGCGACCGCGCCGTCGTCGCCCAGACCGAGAACGTCAAGGACCCGCATCCCTACACCCTGGCCCAGGCCCAGGACGCCGGCTGGCGCTGGCGCATTCCGCTGCAGCACCGGGCGGGCAATGGCTATGTGTTCTGCAGCAAGTACATCAGCGACGACGAAGCCACCGCTACTCTGATGGCTCAGATCGAAGGCGATGTGCTGTTGGGTCCCAACATCATTCCGTTCAAGACCGGGATGCGTAAGCGCTTGTTCCGGAACAATGTGGTGGCCATCGGTCTGGCCGGAGGTTTCATCGAGCCGTTGGAATCTACCGCCCTGCACCTGATCTATCGCGGCATGGACTTCCTGCTGCGCTACTTCCCGGACAAGGATTTCGATCCTGGCCTGGCGGCCGAATACAATCGGCGCATGGCGATGGACTATGAAGAGATCCGCGACTTCATCGTGCTGCACTATTACACGACCCAGCGCGACGACACCGCGTTCTGGCGCGACTACCAGAAGGTCAAACCGCCGGAGAGCCTTCGCGAGCGGGTGGCGCTGTTCAAGTCCAGCGCGGTGCTGCGCGACGGTGTCGACGACATGTTCCGGTCGCCCAGCTGGCAGTCGATCATGGAAGGCATGGGCATTCGCCCCGACCGCTATCAGCAGCTGGTCGACGCTGCGCCCTATTCAGTGATCCAGCAGACGCTCGACCAGTCCGCGCCGATCCTGAAAGCCCAGGTCGCCGGCCTGCCCAGCCATGGCGAGTTCCTGGCCCAGCATTGCCCCGCCGCGCCGTTCAAGCGCACTGCCTGATCCGGGCGGCGACGGACGCTTTGATGCGTCTGTCGCCTTTCACGGTCAGCGGGTGGCGGCGATGGCCGGGCCGTAGAGCAGACCGTTGAACAGGAACTTGAAGGTTCCGTAGGACTGGGCTCGCTGGGTGACCTCGGGTCCCATGGCGAACAGCTTGCCCTTGCCCACATCGATATCGAGGATCGCGGTCGAGCCTTTCAGCTTCTCCTGGCCGACGGCCCAGCCGCTGCGCAGCGGCGCTTCGCTGTCGAACCACGAGACCCTCGACACTCCCGTCGCGTCCGACTTGAGGGTAAAGGTCGGGCTGCGGTCGAAGAACACGTCCACCTGATCGGGCAGGCCATAGGCCAGCGGCTGGCGGTTATCGACCCGTGCGCGCAGCACCGAGCCGGGGATGTAGAGCTCCTTGGTCGGTAGGGCCTTGAGCTCGCCATTCTCGACCCGGGCTGTGGCGACCTCGACCGGCGCGCCCAGAGCTGTGGCCAGGCGGGTCGAGCCGCCGATGGCGATCACCGTGCCGCCGGCCTTGGCGAAGGCCGCGACCTGCGGGAGCGTCCTGGTGTCGGTCACCTGGCCGAGCCACGCGCGGTACTCCTCGGGGATGTCCTCGGCCCTGGGCTGGGGACCGCCGCGACCGGCGCGAAACGGTCCGCCGGTGGGAGCCGGGAACACGCCGTCGGCGAAGACCAGGACGTCGAAGTCCTTGTTCAGGTCGCCGGCGTTCAGGCGCTGCGGATAGACGACCTGGAAGGGCGCCTCGAACTTCTCGAACATCCAGCGGTTCCAGCCCGAGGGCATCGAGCCGCCATAGACGTCGATCAGGCCGATCCGCACGGGCTTGAGGGGCAGGGCCGCGCCGTTGGGCTTGGAGCTCACGGCATGGGCGTCGATCCCCAAGTCCTTGACGCTGGCGGTCAGCACGGCTTGGGCGGCGGGTGAGGCGGGGACCCAGATCGCGCCGGGGCCAAAGCTGGTCTTGCCGGCCTTGCCGCCGTCCCTCAGCCACTGGACGCTGGCCCCGGCCTTCAGCAGGCGGTTGGTCAGGGTGAAGCTGTTGTTGGTCTCATGGCTGATCAACCAGCCGGCCTTGCCCGAGCCGTTGCCCAAAACCCTGATCTGGCCGGGCTTGACGGTGATCAGATCGGGCACGCGCGTGGTCGGCGCCTCGAAGCCGTCGAGGATGCGGTCGAACTTGACGCCCATCTGATAAGCCAGGGTATAGCCGGTGACATCGTAGGGAGCCTTGGGCGGACCGCCGGGATATTCGGTGTCGTGCGGGTGATCCTGCGGCTCGAACATGTCCATGACGTGCGGGCGATAGGCCTGGGCGGTCTTCACCACATAGGAGCCGGCCGGATAGGTCTTGCCCGCCACGGTGAAGGCCTCGTCGGCCTGCTCGACATCGACACCTGCCTTGATCAGGGCGTTCAGGAACGCCACGACCGTGGGCATGTCGGCCTGGTCGCCGGGCAAGATATAGCCGCGCGGATCGCGCAGGGCGGGAGCCTGCAACACAGTCTTGTAGAGGGTGGGATCGACCGACCCACCGCGTCCCTCGAAGGGCTTGTCCTTGGCGGCGTCCTTCAAGGCGTCGATCTTGCTGGGGCTCAGCGTCCAGCTGTCGCGGCTGCCCTTGGCGATGCCGTTGGAGCCCATCTTCCAGATGTTGAACAGCAGCCGCTCGCGATTGCGCGAGGCGTAGTCCAGCACTGCGCGGTTCAGGCTCCACTGGTAGTCCAGGGTCTGCTGCAGATGCCACATCTGCGGCGGGGCGGGCATGGGCCGGTCGTTGCTGGGCAGCTGGGCGTCGGGAACCAGATTGAGCGGCATGGGCGTGGGGCCACCGGTGATCTCGGTCAGCAGGCCCACCGAATTGTGGAAATAGGCGATCGAGCGCTCCATCCCGTTGTGCCAGGTGGAGTAGGGCGCCGCGCTGCGGGCGCTGGAGCCAGGCTTGTCCTCGGCCACCAGACGGCTGTGCATGGCCATGCCCACCTCCTGCAAGGTGGTCATGACCAGCGGGTCGTAATTATAGTTGGCCGGGTCGCGGAACGGCGGCACGAACACCACCATGCCGTTGGGCGCGGTCTGGTGCTGGTTGTAGACGATTTGCGGGAACCACTCGCGGAACAGCTGGCGGTTGACGTTGGTCGTCTCGGCCATCTGCGCCATGAAGCTGTCGCGGTTGTTATCGTGGCCGATGTACTTCTGGTACAGGCGCGGGATTGAGTTGAACTCGCGCTTGGTCGGGTCTGGGTTGCGCATATACCAGTCCGAGATCAGCTCCATGCCGTCCGGATTGTCATGGGCGAACAGGATGATGACGTCATCCAGCAGACGCATGGTTTCCGGATCGGTCTGGGTCAGCATCTTGTGCAAGACCTGGATCTGACCCTGCGAGGTCACGGTCTCGTTGGCGTGCATGCCGGCATCGATCCAGACGACAGCCTTGCCCTCGGCGGCCAGCTTGACGGCCTCGTCCCTAGAGACGCCTTCGGCCTTGGCCATGCGGCGGGCGATGGTCTGGTAGTGGTCCAGCTTGGCCAGATTGGCAGGCGACGAGACGATCGCCATCCACTGGGAGCGGCCCTCCTCGGACTTGCCGATATCGACCAGCTTCATGCGGTCCGACTGCCCGGCCAGAGTCTTGAGATAGGCTTCATAGGCGGTGTAGTCGGCGAGGAAGTAGTCGCTGCCGACTGGCTGGGCGAAGGCCTTGGCGGGCGGAGTGATCTCGGCAAAGGCGAACGTCGCGCCGTTGACGGCCATCACCAGCGCCAAAGCCGCGCTGGCCATCACTTTATGTCGGGTCATCGAAAAGGCTTCCCATCCAGAACAGGCGGCGAAACACGCCGGCCCCATGATGTCTGACACAGCGCGGCCGCGAAACCGCCGTTCGCGCCAAGAAAAAGCCCGCCCCGGAAATGCCGAGACGGGCCTGATCTTCGTTCTCCAGCGACTTCCCCTTCGAGCGCGAACGCTCGAAGGGGTTTAGCTTCTAGTAGCGCAGGCGTGCGTTCAGGAAGAACGTCCGGCCCAGCACGTCGTAGGTGGCCGGGTAGCCGCTGTTCGACGGCGAGGCGTTGCCGCCCAGGATCGGATAGGACTCCTGGGTCAGGTTCTTGACGCCGCCGGTGAAGGCGACGTTGTCGCTGACTTCCCAGTCAGCCGACAGATCCCAGTAGTTCTTGGCGCCGATACGTTCGACCGTGTAACGGGTCGCCGGGGCGTCGTCATTGACGTCGTCCAGGTGGTTCCAGACCAGGTTCAGGCCGAACTGGTTCATCTTCCAGTTTGCGGCCGTCCGCAGCTTGTGGCGCGGGGTCGGATTGCCGCAACGGGTGCCGAACTTGTCAGCGCACTTGATCGGCGTCGAGATTTCGTCCGGCGTCGTCGTGCTTTCCCAAGTGTTGGTATAGAGCGAGCGGATCGACAGCGAGCCCCAATCTGGCAGACCGAGGTCTTCCAGGGTGGTGCGATAGGTGACGCCGACATCGAAGCCCTCGGTCTTCACCGTCGCGACGTTTTGGTTGGTCAGCGAGATGAAGTCGATCGAGCCGTTGGCGAGGCGGTTGATGGCTTGGCAGTAGGGCGAGCTCGGGTTGCCGTTCACGAGTGCGCCGTAGCAGACGTTCATGACGTTCGAGGCGCTACCGCCGAAGCTGGCGATGGCGTCGGTGATTTCGATCGAGAAGTAGTCACCCGTGATCGAGAAGTTCGGCAGCCATGACGGCGTGTAGGCGAAACCATAGGTAATGGTCTTGCCTTCTTCCGGCGCCAGGTTCGGGTTACCACCTGTGAGGGTCTGGGTCTGCTGGTTGGCGTTGATCACGCCGACTGCGCTGGCCGAGACACCCGAGTTGATACAGGCCTGACGCGTGGCGGCGTTCGGCGCGGCGCGAGCCGAGCAGTTGTCCGTCGAGGTCGGGAAACCGTTGCTTTGCGGAGCGTACAGTTCGCCGACCGACGGTGCGCGGATCGCCTTGTTGTATGAGGCGCGCAGCAGCAGGTCGTCGAAGGGCTTCCAGGTGCCGGCCACCTTATAGGTCTCAACCGGCGAAGGCTGGGTGGTGTAGTCCGACACGCGGCCGGCCAGTTCCAGGTCCAAGGACTGGATGAACGGCAGGTCCTTCAACAGGGGAACCAACAGTTCGGCATAGGCTTCGTAGACGTCGAAGCGACCGCTGACGGCCGGGCTGGCGTTGAAGCCCGTCAGGTTACCCGTGGCCAGATCCTGGCTGGGGTTGAAGGCGAAGTCTTCAGCGCGGTATTCGCCGCCGACGGCGAAGCCGATAGCGCCGGCGGGCAGCGAGAACATGTTGGCCGTGTCACCGCTGAAGGTGAAGCCGGCGTACAACTGCTCGTAGTCTTGCGACGAGTTGATGCGGGTCTTGATGAAGTTGACCGCAGCCGCAGACATCGTGCCCTGACCGAAGATATTGACCGGAACGCAGCCACCCGACGGATCGGCGCAGCCGGTGCCTGCGGCGTTCAGCAGAAGGCCCTGCTGGATACGGACCAGGCTGGTGTCGCCCAGCAGCGAATTGCTGCCGGCGGTGTTGCCGTACTGGAAGTAGGAGTCAAAGCCGCCGTTGATGGCTTCGATATCACCCTTCAAGCCCAGCTGGACTTGGAAGCCGGTGAAGTTGAAGGACGAGACGCGCGGGCCAACATCGCTGAGGCGCTTGTTGAACACGCCGGTCACGGTCTCGAACAGGCCGTCCCCGTCGCTGTCGATATCCGTATAGGTGCCGGTAGCCCAGGGGCTGCTGGCCGGAACCGAATAGGCCGCGCTCGAACCCAGGCTGTTCAGTGCGGTCTTGGCCGCAGCGGTCAGGAAGGGGTTGTTGTCGAGGCTGAAGCGGAAGATCCGGTTGCCGACGGGCGTCGGGGCCAGCTGGGTCGTAACCCGGCTGCTGACGAAGTTGCCCCTGGCATAGGCGGTCAGGCCCGGCTTGATTTCGTAGCTGGCCAGCGAGGTGACCGAGAAACGCTCTTGCGGGGTCTGGACATAGTTGACCGGGGCGAAGTTGTAGGTGTCATTCGCCGAATTATAGAGGCGGATGCCGCCATCATTCAGGAAGAAGCCCGAATTGGCGGCGAGGTTGGCGACGCCCGGCAGGGTGATGAACCGGCCAGCCACGAATGGGTCGACACGGCCTGGCTCGATCGAGCCAGAACCCGAAGGCACCAGCCCGGTGCGCGTGGCATTATCGCCCCAGGCGCGGCCTAGCATGCCGCCGCGCACGCCCTGGGTCAGGGCTTCGCGTTTATTGTAGCCGAGGCTCAGGACGACATTGCCCTTGCGATCGGCGAAGTTGGCGCCGAAGGTCACGTCGCCTGAATAGATGGGGGCTTCGCCGTCATCTGTGGCCTGATACCCGGCCGAGACTTCCATGCCTTCGAAGTCGGTCTTCAGGATGAAGTTGACGACGCCGGCCACGGCGTCAGAGCCATAAACGGCCGAGCCGCCGCCCGACACCACTTCGATGCGCTTGATCAGCGCCGGCGGGATCAGGTTGAGGTCGACGCTGCCGGTCGAGGTGGTCGGGGTCTGGCGCTTGCCGTCCACCAGCACCAGGGTGCGGTTCGAGCCCAGGCCACGCAGGTTGACCGTGGCGGTGCCGTTGTTGCCGTTGTTAACCGTCGAGGTGATGCCGGGCACGGCCTGCGGCAGGGTGTTGAGCAGGTTCTCGGTGTTGACGACGCCTGATTGCTCGAGCTCCTTTTCACCGACCGTCGCGACGGGGCTGGATGAAATCAGGTCAGGACGCGCGATGCGCGAACCGGTGACGACGATTTCTTCGACCTGCGCGACTTCTTCAGCGGCGGGCGCGGTCTGCGCGAAAGCGGGCATTGCCATGGCGAGCGGTGCGATCGCGCCGCAGAGCACGGTGGACGCCAGCAGGCGCTTCCGGGTGGACAAACGGTTAAACATCAAACCTCCAACATATTTTTTGCGCCGTCTCGGCTTGATCCAAGTCGTAACGCCCCCAACCCGCGCCGTTGCCGACGCGAATTGGTTGCGAGAGTGACGGCTGATGAACTGGGGTCAATGTTTCCGAGAGGCCTCCGGCAACAATTGGCCGGCTGTGTAGCAAAAGTGACGCATGCGATTGCTGCGAATGGGCGTCCTGCCTGATTTTCTACCGGAATGATCGGAAAAAGGGGAATAGTATACTTGTTGCTATTGTATAATATTACACCTTTGTAACACTGAAAAGCCGCCCATATTTCGACACCTTTCGAGGAATCGAACGCGTGTTTCATGTCGAAGGCTTCATGAGTTTGTAAAAATTCATTAATCTTTGCGTCAGGAATGGAGCTGGTTGCTGAGAGGGGATTTCGGCTAACTTCGATTTGCGGCCCATTTGAACAGGCTCAATAGCGCTGTTCTCATCGTTGCTAAGTTTGATGGATCAAACTTTTTGATCTCCCCTCGTTCCGGTCCCGGGTTGAACCGCCGAAGGGCGATCTGTTACGAAACGGGCGTGAGGCCCGCTTCGGCGCCGGAGATCCGCTGTGCCGGTCCATTCCATGACGATTTCCCCCGGGGTCCGGATCAACCCGGCGCTCGATCCCGCGCCATTCGCGGCGGTCTATCAGCGGGATGGAATAGTTCAGATCCCGGTGTTCCTCGACCCAGTCGATGCGGAGGGGATCGCCGGGATCATGGCCGGCCTGACCTGGAACGTCGTGGCGCCGGACGAAACCTCCGACACCCTGGTGATCAGTCCACAGGTCATCCAGAAGTTTGGCGAGGCCCAGGTGCGGCAGTTTCTTCAGGGGGCGTTGAAGCGCGCCTCGAAGGGGTTTTCCTTCATCCACCTGTCCTACCCGCTGCAAGACGAATACGGCCGCGATCCCACCGCGCCCATTCATCGGGCAACCGAGTTCCTGCAGAGCCGGGCCTTCCTGGACTTCGGCCAGGCGGTGATCGGCGGCGACCAGGTCGATGGCGTCCGCGTCCAGGCGTCCAACTATCGGCCCGGCGACTTCTTGACCCTGCATGACGACAGCCACAAGCGCGACGATCGCCTGGCCGCCTTCACCCTGGCCTTTACGCGCGACTGGCGGCCCGACTGGGGCGGGCAATTGCTGTTCCATGACACGGACGGCCAGATCGAGCGCGGTTTCACTCCGGGCTTCAACCTGCTGACCCTGTTCCGGGTGCCCCGCGCCCATTCAGTGGCGCAGGTGGCGTCCTACGCCGCCGCAAAGCGCCTGTCCCTGACCGGCTGGCTGGTGCGCGAACCAGCGGCGACGGCCTGAAAGGCAGACGCCCTCTTGCGGGGCGCCTCGCCTGCGCTTCCAATGCAGCAGTTCAAATCGTGGGGTCGTATGAAAACCTGGTTCAATCTCGCCTTGGTTGCGGCCTTGGCCGTTCCGCTGGCGGCAACGGCTGCCGATGCGCCCAAGTCGGCTACGCCTGCGGTGTTGAAGGCCCTCTTCGACTGCCGCGCCATCACCACCGACGCCGAGCGGCTGGCCTGCTACGACGCGGCGGTCGGTCAGGTGAACAAAGCTGAAAAGACCGGCGAGGTGATCATCGTCGACCGCCAGGAAGCCCGCGCCGCGCGCCGTCAGGCGTTTGGCCTGGATCTGTCGGCCCTGTCGATCCTCGACCGCAGCGAAGTGAAGACCGAGGTCGATCGGGTGATCGGCGAAGTCGCCAGTGCTCGCCGGGGCGGCGACGGCCGCTGGACGGTTGTGCTGGCCGACGGCGCGGTCTGGAAGCAGGTCGACGACCAGTCGTTGTCCAAGGATCCGAAGAAGGGCTCCAAGGTCGAGATCCGCAAGGCGTCGATTGGCAGCTATTTCATGAACGTTGACGGTCAGCGCGCGATGCGGGCGCGTCGGGCCGACACCCAATAGGCCGTCCGCCTCGACAACTGGCGAAGTCCGGGAACGGCCGTAAAAAAATCCGCGCGAAGCTATGGCGTTCAGCCAAGGCCGATGAAAAGGTCGCGGCCGCCGAGAGATGGCGCGGGCGTCGCCCGCGCGACCGGCCAGTTCGTTGGGGGCGTCTCACATGCTTGGATCCATCAGTCGCGCCGCGCTAGCGGCGGCTCTGCTTCTGTCCGCCGCAGCGCCCGTTCTGGCCGCGCCCAAGGACAAGGCTCCAGCGTCCGAAGCAGCCCTGGTTGGCACGACCCGTCAGGACGGCTTGCTGCCCGTCCATGTCGACAAGACCAAGGGTCGCATCCTGCTGTCTCTTCCCAAGGCTGACGCCGATGGCGTCAGCGGCCGGTTCCTCTATGTGGCGGCGCTGAAGACCGGTCTGGGCTCGGCCCCGGTGGGTCTGGACCGCGCCGCTCTGGCCGACACCCAGGTTCTGGTCTTCCGCCGCATCGGCAAGAAGGTGATCGCCGAGTACGAGAACCCCAAGTTCACCGCCGTCGGGGCCCCCATCGCCGAACAGATCGCCGCCCGCGAATCCTTCGCCGTCTCGACGGTATGGGCAGGGGAGGTGGTTGCGGAGACGCCGGACGGCCGCATCCTGGTCGATATCGGGAGCTTCCTCATACGCGACGTGATCGGCGCGGCGGACGCCCTGAAGTCGGCCGGCGAAAACGGCTTCAAGCTGGTCTCCGACCTTTCCATCGCCGATCCGTCGGCCGTGAAGGTGTTCCCCGAGAATATCGAGTTCGAGGCCCGCCAGACCTTCGCCTCGGATACGCCCGGTCCCGAGACCCGCAACATTGCGCCGGACGCCAAGCAGATCACCCTGATCGTCCGTCACTCGCTGGTGAAGCTGCCCGAGCCGGGCTTTGTCCCGCGCGCCTTCGATCCGCGCGCCGGGACCTGGGGCGTCGTCGGTCTCGACTATGCGGTGCCGCTGGGCGACGACATAGTCGGCCGCTGGGCGCGCCGGTTCCGGTTGGAAAAGACCGATCCGACGGCGGCGGTCTCGGCGGTCAAGAAGCCCATCGTCTTCTATGTCGATCGCGCCGCGCCCGAGCCGATCCGCACCGCCTTGGTCGAGGGCGCGGCTTGGTGGGCCAAGGCTTTCGAGGCGGCAGGCTTCAAGGACGCCTACCGTGTCGAGGTTCTGCCCGAGGGTATCGATCCGTTGGACGTGCGCTACAGCGTCATCAACTGGGTCGATCGCGCCACGCGGGGCTGGTCGATGGGCCAGTCGGTTTCCGATCCGCGCACGGGCGAGATCCTCAAGGGCTCGGTGATCCTGGGCGCGCTGCGCGTGCGTCAGGACATGCTGATCTTCGAAGGTCTGGTCGGCGCCGACCAGAACGGCAAGGGCGGTCCCAACGATCCGATCCTGGTCTCGCTGGCCCGGCTGCGGCAACTGTCGGCGCACGAGGTCGGCCACTCGCTGGGCTTCGCGCACAACTTCGCCGCCTCGACCCAGGATCGCGCCTCTGTGATGGATTACCCCGCCCCCCGAGTGAAGGTGACGGAAGGCAAGATCGATCTCTCCGACGCCTACGGCGTGGGCGTCGGCGCGTGGGACATGTTCACGGTCGACTGGCTGTATGGCGAGGCGCCGAAGGCGACCCTGGCGGCCAAGGCGGCGGCTACCAAGCTGCGCTACATCACCGACGGCGACGCGCGGGGCGCAAATTCCGGCCAGCCGTGGGGCGGGCTGTGGGACGACGGCGCGGACTCGGTCGCCGAGCTCCGGCGGATGATCGCCGTGCGGCGGGTCGCCATCGACCAGTTCGGCCTCGGCGCCCTGAAGACCGGCGAGACGGTCGAGACCCTCAAGCGCAAATATGTGCCGGTCTATCTGCTGCATCGCTACCAGGTCGAGGCCACGGTCAAGCAGGTGGCGGGCGTCGAGTTCACCTATGCGGTCAAGGGCGACGCGGGTCAGGTCGCGCTGCTGGTCGCGCCCGACCGGCAACGCGCGGCGCTGGCGGCCCTGATGGCGACCCTGGCGCCGGCCGAGCTGGACACGCCCGAAAAGCTGCTGCCCTTGCTGTCGGGCGGACAGTCGGGCGAGGCCGACCGCCAGCACGTGATTGAGGTGTTCGCGGGCATGGGCGGCCCCGTCTTCGATCCGTTGGTGGCTGCCGATGTGGCTGCGGGCGTGACCCTCGACCCGCTGCTCGCGCCGGACCGCCTGGCCCGGCTGGTCGATCAGCATCGCCGTGATCCGGCCCAGCCAAGTGTGGGCGAGGTGGTCGATACGCTGCTGGTGACGGTCTTTGCGCCAGCCTCCGGGCGTCAGGCCGAAATTGCCCGCCGCGTGCGCTGGCGCACGGTGCTGAACCTGGCCGCCGCCGCGCGCGACGTGAAGCGCTCGCCCCAGGCCGCGTCGGAGATCGATCAGAAACTGTCGGACCTGGCCGCCCGCCTGAAGGCCGCGCCGGGCGGCGATGCATCCGACCGCGCGCTCAACCTGCGTCTGGCCGCCCTGCTGAAAGACGGCGATGAACTGACCCGGGTGTTGGGCGAGACCAAGCTGAAGCCCGAAACGCCGCCCGGCATGCCCATCGGCGATATCGACTAGGCGGGCTCGGCCGGCGCGCCCCGCTGAAGGACGCTGGGCGTGCCGACATAAAGCAATATCGCTTCCCGGTCGGTGCGGTTCTCCACCGTGTGCGGCGCGCGGGCGTCGAAGTGCATGCTGTCGCCGGCCTTGAGCACGGTGTGAATGTCGCCGGCCCGGGCATAGAGCTCGCCTTCCAGCACATAGCGGAAGTGCTCGCCATTGCGGGTGTCGACGGGAAAGCAGTGGCCGGGCGGAATGCGCATCAGGACCGCGTCCAGCTTGCGATCGGGCAGGGCTGAGGCGAGGTCGAAATAGGTCACCGGAGAGTCCACGGCGATCTCCGCCGGCGCGTCGGCGCGTCGCACCATGTCCCGGGCCTGGGGGATCTCCATGAAATAGGAGATCTCGACTTGCAGCCCCTTGGCCAGGCCCAGCATCGACATAAGCGACGGCGTGGTCAGATCGCGCTCGACCTGGGACAGAAAGGGCTTGGAGAGGCCGGATCGGTCGGCCAGTTCCTGCAGGGTCAGGCCCAGCGCCTTGCGACGCGACTTGATGCGCGCCCCGATGGGCGGACGGCGCTTCTTCTGGGGCTCATTTTCTGCAGCGAGAATCATGACGCTATGTTTCCCGCTTGGGCCGGCGGGACGCCAGTTGATTCGTCGTAATGCGCGCAGTCGTGAGATCGACTGAAAATAAACGCTTTAGGCTTAAATATAGGGTTCGGACGAGCCGGCAGTCGCTGGTCGCGGAGCTCCACGACGTGCCATTGAAGCGGTCGCAAACGCCAGAACGCATCCGCATCCACCAGCGCGAAGCCGACCTGCTGGTCGCCGCGCACGAGCGGTTTGTCGCGCGCCGGCCCGGCGGCAAGCGGCTGGTGTTGCGGTTCGCCATTCTGGAAGGCGTCGATCTTTGCGGGCGAGATCTGGCTGACGCCGACCTGACCGGCTCGGCCCTGACCAGTTGCAGGTTCGACCATGCGCGCCTGGCCCGGGCCTGCCTGTTCGGCGCCGACCTTCAGGCCAGCAGCTTCATCGGCGCCTCGCTGGTGCGCGCCGACTTGCGCGGCGCGCGGTTGAAGGGGGCCAATCTCTCGCACGCCGACCTCACCCAAGCCGACCTGCGGGCCGGCCGTATCGCTATTTCCGACGGGGACACCAAATTCGCCGTCATCCGCCACAAGGTCTCGGCCGGTCAGCTGGATGGGGCCAATGTCTCGGGCGCTGTGCTCGACAAGTCCCGGCTGGACGACGTGTCGGCGACCGCGGCGGACTTTTCCGAATGCTCGATGCGCGGTGCCAGGCTGGTCGGCGCCAACCTCAAGAACGCCAGCCTGCGCGGAGCGGTGATCGACAATGTCGATGTGCGCGGGGCCAATCTGGAGAGCGCCGACTTCAGCGACGCGGTGGTGACGCGAGTCGATCTGACCCGGGCCAGGATGATGGGAGCCGTCCTCGACCGCTGCCTGTGCGACCCTCAGGCCGAGGCTGGCGAACGGGCGGCGCTCCTCGTCGTCAAGCTGGCGGCGCATCGCGAATGGGTGATCAGCGGCGGCAAGTCGGGCGAGCCCGCCGTGCTGGATGGCGAGGACCTGCGACCCATCGCCGACATGGCCGGCGCCTTTCTGACGGCCGTGAGCGCCAAAAACGCCTGCCTGGCCGGTATGGACCTCCGCCGGATTTCGCTGCAGGGCGCGCTGCTGGATGGCGCGGATCTGCGCGGCGCCATTCTGCGCGAAGCCGACCTGCGCGGCGCCAGCCTGTCTGGGGCGAACCTCAAACAGGCCGATCTGCGCCGGACTTTGCTGAGCGCGCTGCCGTTCAAGATCGACCGTGAGAAGCCCACGGACCTGACCGAGGCCAGCCTGCGCTACGCCGATCTTCGCGGAGCCGAACTGGGCGATACGAATTTGTCTGAGGCCGACCTGCACGGCGCCAGGCGCTCGGCGGTCCAGGCCATGATGGACGATGCGGACGACGACGGCGCGTTCATGCTGGACATGTGATCGGGCGGCGCCGTGGGCCTTGGAGAAAAACTCGTTGAGCCCGAGAAACTCGCGCGTAGGGTAGGGGCTATGGAAAGCTGCTCGCGCAGGCGGACGGCGCCCATACCGGTCTAACGGGAGGAACGTCATGAACGCCCACGCGCCGATTTCAGCGGCTGATGCGCCGGACTATGCTGGCCTGACCGTCACTCCCGTAAGCACGGTGCTCGGAGCCGAGATCTCGGGTCTGGATCTGCGCCAGCCCCTGACGAACGAGGTCGTTGCGGCCATCCGCGCGGCCCTGCTGCGCCACAAGGTGGTGTTCTTCCGCGACCAGGACATCAGTCACGAAGACCACGTCCGCTTCGGCAAGTATTTCGGCGACCTCGAAGGCCATCCGGTCACCAGCCATGTGCCGGGCTTTCCGGAGATTCTGCACATAGAGGCCGCCGACGGCATGAAGCTGCGCGAGGAGATCGTGCCGCTGGTCCGTGTGGCCAACAAGTGGCACACCGACGTCACCTTCCGTGCGGCGCCCTCGATGGGCGGGGTGCTGCGGATGCGCGATATGCCCCCGCTGGGCGGCGACACCCTGTTCGCCGACACCGCCGCCATCTATCGTGACCTTCCTCAGGCGCTGAAAGATAAATTGGCGAGCCTGACGGCCGAGCACGACATCATCCAGAGCTATGGCTATCGCGTCGACCAGGCCAAGCGCGACGAACTGCGCGCCGCCTATCCACTGATGGTTCACCCGGTGATCCGCACCCACCCGGAGACTGGCGACAAGCACCTGTTCGTCAACAAGGTCTTCACCACCCGCATCCTCGGCCTGCCCGAGGACGAGGCCAAGACCCTGCTGGCCGATCTTCTGGATCGTGTGAAGACGCCGGAATATCAGGTGCGCTTCCGCTGGACGCCGAACGCCATTGTCTTCTGGGACAACCGCGCCACGCAGCATTACGCCACCCTGGACTACTGGCCGCTGGAACGCATTGTCGAGCGGGTCACCATCATGGGCGACGCTCCCTACTAGAGCCCTTTCCGACCTAATGCCTTCATCAAGGGCGGGCGAAAAGGGCTCTAAATCAAAAGTTTAGAGCATTTTTCGATCCGATAACCGTTTCACACTTATCGGAAAATGCTCTAGCCGCCGATCAGCCAGTCGCCGGTCAGGGCCGAGATGTCGACGCCAACCAGTATGACCTGATCGCCACCGCCCAGGTCGATGATGGCGTTGGCTCCGCTCTGATAGATGCTGCGCGCCTGGCCGGCGTCCAGCTGGATTCGGTCGCCCTGAGCGCGGTTGAAGTCGGTGACCAGATCGGAGCCGGAGCCGGCGAAGCTGTAGAAGATATCTGCGCCGAGCCCGCCGGTGATGTTGTCGGCGCCTCGGTCGCCCGCCAGCCAGTCATTGCCGTCGTCGCCCGACAACACGTCGTCGCCCTGACCGCCGCGCACGATGTCGCTGCCCATGCCGCCGTAACAGATGTCATTTCCAAGGTTGCCGTAGACGATGTCATCGCCGGCCTCGCCAAACAGCTGGTCGTTGTTCTGGCCACCAACGACCCAGTCCACGCCCTCGCCGCCATAGGCGAAGTCGTTGCCGATATTGCCATTGATCCGGTCGAACCCGTCACCGCCCGTGATCGTGTCGTTACCATCATTGCCATCGAGCCGGTCGTCGCCCGCCAGACCGTTGATGGTGTCGTCACCGGCCTCGCCGCGCAGCCAGTTGGCCAGGGCGTTCCCGTCGATGGTGTCAACGCCTGAGCCGCCGCGCGCGTCTTCTATCTTGGCGCCAGCGGCCACGGCCACGTTGCCGACCAGACCGCCGACGTCCGAGAAATGACCCTCACGCAGGTCGATCTTCTGGCCGTTGCTGTAGCCGGAGAAATCCAGGGTGTCGGTTCCCCCAGCGTCCCAGACGGCGAAGACCACCTTGGTGGAGGCGGTAGCCTCGAACCAGGATCGACCGGCGTTGGAACCAAAGCCGTATGTGGTGTCGCCGGTTCGGGTCGTGGTGTTGACCCCGTATTCCGCTTGCGCAGCCGCTATGTCGTCGAGCTG
Source organism: Caulobacter sp. DWR1-3-2b1 (assembly GCF_049895765.1). Classification (NCBI taxonomy): domain Bacteria; kingdom Pseudomonadati; phylum Pseudomonadota; class Alphaproteobacteria; order Caulobacterales; family Caulobacteraceae; genus Caulobacter; species Caulobacter sp. DWR1-3-2b1. Next base: position 26,391 of record NZ_JAFCSZ010000018.1, on the reverse strand, counting down.
CGGCGCCGAGGCGTAGCGACCGCTATAGCTGGCGCCTGTATTGCCCTCGTTGAAATAGCTCATTACCGTGTACTGCCGAGAGTCCTGGTAATATTCAGCGTTGGCCGCATAGGTGAAGGTCTGGCCCGCCACCGCGTCGTAGTTGGAGGGGTGGCTTAGACCGATAGCGTGGCCCAGTTCGTGGACAATGACCGCCCCGCCGTAGTTGTTGGCTGTGGGCGTGGCGTTGTAGCCGAGCGACACGTTGAGCCAGACATCGCCTGAACGCGCCGAGATCGCCGGATTGCCCGGAAGGAAAGCGAACGCGCTCGCCCCCTCCACGCCGCTGGAATAGTTGCTGAACAGGATGGAGGCCTGGTTCGAATAGGCTGCCTCGTCGCTCGAGCCTGAACCGACGCGGACGAAGGTGATGTTGGCGACATCCGACCACGAGGTCAGGGCCAGTTCCGCCTGCTGAATCTGGGCGGGATTGAACCGCGAGAACCCGGCGCTGTCGTCGGGCATGGCGTCCGGCTGGGTGGAGCGAAACCCGTAGGTGATGGTGTAGGGCTCGCCGAGGGCCGATGACCAACCGCGGTCGAAGCCCACCAGGGTCAGCCCCGCGGTTTCGACCGACAGGCTGGGCTTGCCGTTGACCGTCGCGCCGGTCCGCTCGTCCCCGTTCAGATAGAACTGCGGATCTTCTGACCTGGGCTGGGCCAGGACTTCAGGGTGGGAGAAGACATCGAACGCCATGGCGCAAAACTCACGCAGAGGGTCCCCCGACCGGGCCTGAACCTAGTCCGCCCGACTGGCGGCTACAATCTGCAACCGTTGCGGCGGATGGACGCGCGGCCAGTGAGCGCCCACGGCGGTGAACGGGTCGTTACCATCCACCACCTTGAGCCGTCCTATGCGACCGGCGGGCTCCAGCCGCCGCCCAGCGCCTTGTAGATGGCCACGACATTGGTGTTCACGCCGGTTTCGGCAACGCTGAGGGCGTCCTCGGCCGCCAGCAGGGTGCGCTCGGCGTCCAGCAGGACCAGAAAGTCGATGCCGCCCTCGCGGTACTGGATACGGGCCAGTTCAGCGGCGCGGCGCGAGGCGGCGGACTGCTCGGCCAGGCTCTTCAGCTGGGCCTGCTGCTGGCGATAGGAGACCAGGGCGTTCTCCAGGTCTTCCAAAGCGCGCAGCACGGTCTGGTCGTAGGCCGCGAGGGAGGCGTCGCCGCGCGCCTCGGCCGCCTTCAGGCGGGCATGGGCGCCGCCGAGGTCGAGGGCCGGCCAGCTGACGCTTGGGGCGACCGACCAGGCCTGGCTGGCGCTGTTGCCGAAAGAGGAAAACGAGCCCGACAGGAAGCCAACGAAGCCGGTCACCCGCACGCGCGGGAAGAGGTCGGCCGTGGCCACCCCCACCTCGGCGGTCTGGGCTGCCAGGCGGCGCTCGGCGGCCTGGACGTCGGGCCGGCGGCGCAGGAGGCCCCCGGCGTCACCGATCGGCAGGGCTGCCACCCGGGGGCGGATCTCGGTTTTGCGGGCGACCAGCATGGCGTCGAGCGCGCCGGGGCGTTGTCCGGTCAGCACCGAGAGGCGATGGTTGGCGCGTTTCTCGGCCGTGATCAGGGCGGGGATCACCGCCTCTGTGGCGTTGAGGCGAGCCTGGGCGCTGGCGACGTCGATGGGATTGCCCGCCCCGGCGTCGAACCGCACGCGGGTCAGGCGCACCGTCTCGCGCTGGGTTCCGAGGTTGCGCTCGGCCACCGCCAGCCGAGCCTGGGCGCCGCGTAGTTCGAGATAATTTCGAGCGACTTCCGCAGCGATAGTCACCTGGACGTTGCGCAGGTCGGCCTGGGCCGCGCCGCGCTCCGCCCGGGCCGCCTCGACGCCGCGTCGGACGCGGCCGAACAGGTCGATCTCCCAGCCGGCGTCAAAGCCGGCCTGGTAGGTATCGCTCTCGACCCGCTGGCCGCCGGAGCCCGGCTGCTGCTGATCGCTGGTCTGGTAGGTCCCGGTGGCGGTGACCCGGGGCAGCTGGTCAAGGCGCGCGTCCTTGAACAGGGCGCGAGCCTCGTCCACGCGGGCGACGGCGATCCTGATGTCGAGATTGTCGCCGAGCGCCTTGGTGATCAGGTCGTCCAGCACCGGATCGCCAAACCCCTTCCACCATTCCTCGATCAGGGTGTGAACCACCGAGTCTATACTCTCCTGCACGAAGGCGGTGGTGTCGTAGATGATCTCGTAGTCGACGCCCTCGGGGAATTCCTTCTTCAGCTCTTCCATCGTCTTCTTGACGTTGGCGGCCATCTTCAAAGCGTTGGCGACGGCCGACTTGTTGTCGAGCAAGGAGCGCAGGGCGTAGTTGTTGGAGCCGAGCTCCACCCGGGCCACGTCGCCCAGGCGGGTGATTTGGCCATCGCTGCCGGCGCGGATAATCACGTCGCGGAACTGCTCCTCGTCCGTCAGGCGGCCGGGAGCGTTGATTGACAGCTGAAAGTCCGAACCCAGGCTGGCGGGCGGCGCGCCCAGCTGGCCGGCGGCCACCTGAACGTTCTGCTCGCGCAGGGCTCGCACGACGTCGCCGGCGGTCATGCCCAGGGCGGCGACCTTTTCAGGATCCAGCCACACCCGCATGGAATAGGCGCCCGCGCCGAAGATCTGCACGTCGCCCACGCCGTCGATGCGCTTGAGCGTGTCGCGGACGTTCAGCTGCGCGTAGTTGCTGAGGTACAGCATGTCGTAGCGGTTATTGGGCGAGGTCATGTGCACGACCAGGGTCAGGTCGGCGAGGCCTTGTTGGTGGTCACGCCGATGCGCTGCACCTCTTGCGGCAGTTTCGGCAGGGCCTGGGCGACGCGGTTCAGCACCTGTACCTGGGCCTTATCGAGGTCGGTCCCGAGGGCGAAGGTGACGGTCAGCTGCATGGCCCCGTCCGAGTCCGAGGCGGAGGACTGGTAGATCATCCCCTCGACGCCGTTGATGGCCTGTTCGAGCGGCGCGGCCACGGTTTCGCCGATGACCGACGGGTTGGCGCCGGGATAGGCGGCGCGCACGACGACGGTGGGCGGCGCCACCTCAGGATATTCGCTGATCGGCAGGCGCGGCAGCGCCACCAGTCCCGCGATGAAGATGACGATGGAGAGCACGGCGGCGAAGCGCGGCCGGGTCACGAAGAATTTCGAGAAGTTCATGGGTGGCGCCTTTACGGGCGGGTAGGGGGGAGGAGGCGAAGAGGGGGCGTCGATGCCGACCGCTGGGGTCGACGCCTTGATTCAAGCCTTGGAAATCCGCGCATCCGGCCTTGGCCGGCGCGCGGCTACTGTCGGATCAGAACTGCTGGGTGGTCTGGACCTGGGCGACGCGCTGGGCGCCGCCTTCCGGCTGTCCCAGATTGGCGTCCAGGTTGGTCTTGATGAGCACCGGATTGACCGTATCGCCCGGCTTGACCTTCTGCAGGCCGCCGACGATCACTCGGTCGCCGGGCTTCAGGCCCGTGCGGATGATGCGCAGATTGCCGGCCAACGGACCGATCTCGACCGTGCGGTACTCGGCCTTGTTGTCCTTGCCGACCACCACGACGAAGCGCTTGCCCAGGTCCGTCGCCACCGCGCGGTCAGGCGCGAGAGCGACGGTGGTCGAGGTGTCGCTGACCAGACGGATGCGAGCGAACAGACCCGGCGTGAACTGGCCATCGCCATTGGCGAAGATCGCCCGGCCCCCGATGGTGCCGCTCTTGGCGTCCAGGGCGTTGTCGATGAAGGCGAGCTTGCCCTGGTGCGGGTAACCGGTCTCGGTCATCAGGCCCATATAGACCGGGCTCTCCTTGCCGCGTTCGGCGGCAGCGTATTTCAGGAAGGTCTGCTCGTCGGCGCTGAAGGCCGCGTAGATGGGTGTGTCGGACACGACAGTGGTCAGCAGGTCGGCCTGGGTCACCAGGTTGCCCCGGGTGATCAGGGCCTTGGAGACGCGCCCGTCGATGGGCGAGACCACGCGGGTGAATTCGAGGTTCAGGCGAGCGGTCTGATAGGCGGCGCTGGCGCCGGCCAGATTGGCCTGAGCGGCCTTCTCCTCCGAGGCTAGTCGGTCGAATTCGCTCTGGGCCAGGGCGTTTTGGTCGATCAGCCGGCGGCCGCGCTCGCGATTGACGACGGTCAGATCCAGCTGGGCCTAGGCGCGGGCGACCTCGGCATTGGCGCGGTTGGCCTCGGCCTGGAAGGGGCGGGGGTCGATCTCGAACAGCACCTGGCCCTTGCGGACCCGGGAGCCTTCCTGGAAGCGGGCGCCGTCGACATAGCCGCCGACGCGGGGGCGGATCTCGACGGTGTCGATGGCTTCAAGCCGGCCGGTGAAGTCGTCCCACTGGCGCAGCGACTTGAAGGCGACGTCGGTGATGGTGACCTGGACCGGCGGCGGAGAGGTCTGCTCCTGCCTGGCCTGGGCGCCGCAGGCGGCCAGCACGGCGGTGGCGGCCAGGGCGGTCAGCGAGGTGAGGATGGGTTGGATACGCATGGGATGTCCTGCCAGAAGGCGTGATGACGTAATGGCGTGAAGAGGGGGAGGCGCCTGGCCGGAGCTATTCCCAGACCGGGCGGCGGCTGGATCGGCTGGACTTCGGCGTGGTCCAATCCTGGCTGGCCGCGCCATTCGAGGCTTGACCGATCCAGTTGCGAATTGGACGTGCGTGAAGGCGGGCGGCGGTCAGCCAGCCCTTTGCCCGCGTCGGGGCGATAGCGTGGTCGTTCGTGTCCTGAGACATGGCTCGCGCTCCGAATGGGCGTTATGGGGATGAGATGTCGCAGAGCGGGCCACTTGACCTTCATCCCTGCGAGGACGATGTAGGATGCGACGAGACCGTTCGGTATCATCTCCTGAGTGAGAGATACTGACCGGTCGCTCTCACGTCAAGATAAGGTAGTTGAAAATGGCCGCGAGAAATTCTGATGGGGGCAATTCAGCCGAGGCGGACGCCACGGTCTGTGCGCCCGCGTCGAAGCGCCCGGCCCGCGACCGCATCTTTGAAACCGCCAGAGAGCTGTTCTACCAGCACGGCATTCGCGCGGTGGGTGTCGACACCATCGCGTCGGAAGCCGACGCCACCAAGATGACGCTCTATCGAAACTTCCCATCCAAGGACGAACTGGTGGCCGAGATCCTGCGCGAGCAGGAGAAGGACTACTGGATCTGGTGGGATCAGGTGACGGCCTGCTGCTGCGACGATCCGCGTGGCCAACTGGAGGCGATCTTCGACGCCTTCGAGACCAAGGCCTGCGACAAGGACGTCCATGGCTGTCCGCTATCGAACGCCGCCATCGAGCTGCATGAGGTGGATCACCCGGCCCAGAAGGTCTCGATGGCCTACAAGCAGACCCTGCACACGCGGCTGGTTGACCTGTGCAAGCGCGCCGGCGCGCCTGACGACGACCTGGCCGATGGCCTGATGCTGCTGATGGAGGGCTCCTACACGGCGCGGGTTACGCTGGGCGCCGAAGGTCCGGTGCGCGTGGTGGCGCGGGCGGGCAGGGCGCTGATCCGCTGTGCGCTGGGCGAGCGGGCCAATCCAATTTGACCACTACATCTGGCCACTACATCTGGCCAACAGCTTCGCCACCCTGATCTCCGGTTGACGAAACCATGCGCCCCCGAAAACGGGATCGGCGATCTGGGTCTCGCCCCCAGCTTTGATCCCTGGCGAAAGGGGATGTCGGCTCTGACACATTCGGCAAACCGGTTGTCACAATGGGATGGTAGTCAGCCGGCGGGGACGGCGCCGGTTCCAGCGCCCGTCGAGCCTTCCAGGCGCTCTCGTCGTTGCTGAAACACCCTGACGATCCGCCAGCCGGCCGGATCGTGCTCCCGCGCGCGCCAAAGGACGCCTCGCCAATGCCCGATCTTGTGACCGTTACCTGCGAGGAGTTCGCCGACCTCCGCGCCAGCCTGCCGGCCATTACCGACCGCTATCTGTTCGACGTGCTGGGCATCAGCGAAACCACCTGGGTCAAGATGCGCAAGGGACTGCCGGTCAAGCGCATCACCCTGGAGCGCGCCCTGGTCAAGCGCGAGCGCTGGCGCGCCATGGGCGGCGCCAGCAGGATCGCCGCCTGACCGCCTGATGCCAGGCGTTGCGGTGCGTCAGCGGCGTGTCAGGATGGCCGTGGAATCGTAGGCCCATGACCCAGACCCTGATCAGATCTCGTCTCGCCTTCATGGCGCTGCCGCTCGTCCTGGCGCTCGCCGCTGGCCCGGTCCAGGCGGGCGACAAGAAGCGCGACCACGACGCCGCCCGCGCCGCCCTGGCGCGTGGCGAAGTCCTGCCACTGACCAGGATACTTGCCATCGCCGAGCAGCGCGCGCCCGGAGAGGTGATCGAGGTCGAGCTGGAAGAGGATCACGGGCGGCTGAAATACGATCTGAAGATCCTGGCCAGGAGCGGCCGGGTCCTGGAACTGGAGCTGGACGCCAAGACCGGCGCGACCCTAAAGCTTGAGGAAGACTGATTGCGCGCGCTGGTCGTCGAGGATGATCCGGTCGTCGGCCCCGACCTGGCGCGGGCGCTAAGCGCGAGCGGTTTCGTGGTGGATCTGGCCCGGGACGGCGAGGAGGCCTCGTTCAAGGGCAGCGTCGAGGACTATGCGGTGGTGGTGTTGGATCTCGGCCTGCCGCGCCTGGATGGCCTGTCGGTGCTGCGCCGCTGGCGGGCCGAGGGTCTGGCCTTCCCGGTGCTGATCCTGTCGGCGCGCGGCGACTGGATCGAGAAGGTCGAGGGCATCGAAGCCGGCGCTGACGACTATCTGGCCAAGCCTTTCGAGATGGGCGAACTGCTGGCGCGAACGCGGGGCCTGGTGCGCCGCGCCGCCGGCCGTGTCTCGCCGCTGATCGAGATCGGCCGACTGGCCCTCGACACCCGCCGCATGTCGGCCACCCTGGACGGTTCGCCGATCCGTCTGTCGCCGCTGGAGTTTCGTCTGCTGGACTGCCTGGCCCACCATCCCGACCGCGCGGTGTCGGCCGGCGAGCTGGCCGAGCAGCTCTATGGCGCGGCCGAGAGTGGCGACGCCAACGCCATCGAGGCCCTCGTCACCCGCCTTCGCCGCAAGGTCGGGGCCGACGTGATCGAGACGCGACGTGGCTTCGGCTACGTCCTGGCCGGCGCGCCCGCATGAGGAGGGGGGGCGTGACGGGCGGCTCGCTCCGCTGGCGGCTGATGGCCGGCGGCATGCTGGCCATTCTGGCGGCGTTGGCGGTGTCGTGGCTGGCCATGACCTGGCTGTTCGAGCGGCACATCGAGCGCCGCGAAACCGTAGAGCTGACCCGGCTGGGCCAGACGCTGGCCGCCAGTCTGAGTGTCTCTCCAGATGGCGCGCCTCTGATCGACACGGCTCCGGGCGATGCTCGATCAAGGAAGGCCGCCGGCGGTCTCTACTGGCAAGTCTCGGCGCCCCGAGGCGCGGAGCGCTCCATGTCGCTGTGGGATCAAACCCTGAAGCCGCCGCCGCGCCCGCAGTCCGAGGCCTGGTCGACGCGCATCGCCGCCGGCCCGTTCGACGACCGCATCCTGCTGGTCGAGCGCAGCATCCGACCGGATCGCAACGGCCCGTCGGTTCTGATCCAGGTGGCCAGCGACGAGAAAGCCCTGGGCTCGGCGCGGCGCGAGTTCGGTCGTGATCTGGCGCTGTTCCTTGCCGGCCTGTGGGTCGTTCTGTCGGCCGCGGCCGCTGTTCAGGTGAGCCTTGGCCTGGCCCCGCTTGCATGGATGAAGGATGATCTGGCCCGCCTGCGTCGCAGTCCCTCGGCCCGGATGTCGGGCGGTCATCCACGCGAAATCGCACCCCTGGTCGAGGCGATCAACGCCCTGGCCGAGGCGCGCGAAGCCGACCTGGCGAGGGCGCGCCGCCGGGCTGGCGACCTGGCCCACAGCCTCAAGACCCCGCTCTCTGCGCTGTCGGCCCAGAGCCGACGGGCGCGAGAAGCCGGCGCGGCCGAAGCGGCAGATGGTCTCGACAGCGCCATCGCCGCCGTCGGGGCGGCGCTGGAAGCCGAGCTTGCCCGCGCGCGCGCCGCCGCCGCTCGCGAGACGTCCTTCACCGCGCAGTCCTCGCCCCTGGACGTGGTCGAGCGTCTGGTCGACGTGCTTGAGCGCACCGCCGAGGGCGAGCGGCTGATGTTCGACATCGAGATCGACGCCGACCTGCGTGTTCCAGCCTCCGAGGACATGCTCACCGAAATGATGGGCGCCCTGATCGAAAACGCCGCCCGCTTCGGACGCCGTCAGGTGCGCGTCAGCGGGGCGGCGACGGCCCACGGCGTGGCGCTGGGCGTCGAGGACGACGGTCCCGGGATAGACGACGGCCGCGCCGGGGCCGCGCTGGCGCGGGGCGGCAGGCTGGACGAGGCCGGACCCGGACATGGCCTTGGTCTGGCTATCGCCCGTGACCTGGCCGAGGCCTCAGGCGGCATCCTGCGCATGGATCGCTCGGTGCTTGGCGGCTTGCGAGCCGAGTTGGTCTGGCCCGCCGGCGCTCGCTCGGCTCCGAAAGCCATGGGCCAGTCGTGATCGCCTGATCGCGCGCCGGGGATCGAGCAAACCTCGCCGAGGTCACGCCAACAGCGAGATCAAGCCGGACGAGGCCGAGAGATCTTCTCACGCGGCTGCCCCTTTTGCTTTTCAGCTGTGACGCGATCTTTGTAACGCATTGTAAAAACGCACGCTCCACCTCTGGCAGCACCGCTGTTCACGCTCTTTAAGGGTTGCATAACGCGGGGTAGGGACAGGGCATGAAGCAAGCGAGCACGGGCGCGCGGATCGATGAGGGCAGGGCCGCCAACGTGGCCATCCTCAATCCGCTGGTCCAGGAAATCACCGGCGCGCTGCTCGATCTGGGCGGCGCGGCGCATCGCGACCTCGTCGTGGCCTATGTCAGGCCAGCCAGGGCCAGGCTGGTCAGGGTCGCCACCAGCAGCCAGATCGCAATCGGCGGCGTGGCGAAGCGGGCGCTTGGCCAAGCAGTCGCCCTTGGGGAATAGCTTGTTCGCCCTTGCCTCGCGCTAGGCCAGGCAAGGATTTTACAATGGTTTACAGTCCGGTTCGAGCCATTTGCTGCCCATCACGGTCAAGGCCAGCCGCTAAAGCCCCGCCCGGCCTGGCTGGATCGTCGCTCAACCTCTCATAGCAAGGTCGAAGCGATCACCGCCATGACCAGGGTCGTCAGGCCAGCCAGGGTCGATCCGATGGTCCAGGCCTTGAAGGTTTGTGATTCGGTCAGGCCCAGATACTGGCTGACCAGCCAGAAACCTGTGTCGTTGACGTGTGAGACGATGGTCGCTCCCGCGCCGATCCCGACCAGCACCAGGGCCACTTGGGCTGGCGGCAGTCCGGCGGCGGCGACCATCGGCGCGGCGAGGCCCGCCGCGGTCACCATGGCCACCGTGGCCGAGCCCTGGGCGATGCGAACGATGGCGGCGACCAGGAAGGCGAAGATCAGCGGCGTCACCTGGGCGGCGGTGATCACGGCGGTGATGTGAGCGCCGGCCCCGGAATCGATCAGCACCTGCTTGAAGGCCGCCCCGGCGCCGACGACCAGGCTGATCGCGCCGGCGGGCTCGAGGGCGCGGCCGGTGATCTTCAGCAAGGTGGCGCGAGGCGTCTTGTAGCGCAAACCCAGCAGCAGCCAGACTCCCACGCACGCCAGGATCAGTGCTGTGAACGGATGGCCGAAGAACACCACCAGGTCGCGCAGCCTGCCTTCGGGCCAGCCGCGCGCCAGGGCGCCGACCATGATCAGGGCCAGCGGCGCCAGCATGGCGGTCAGGGCGACGCCAAAGCCGATACTGGCCTGCCGAGGCATGTCGGCGTCCATGCTGGCCGGCAGGACGTATCCCTCCTGACCCTGTTTGCGATAGGCGATCCAGGCGTAGAACGGCCCGGCGACCAGCACAGCGGGCAGGCCGCAAACGAAACCCCACAGGGCGATCTGGCCATAGTCGGCCTTGAGCAGTTCGGCGGCGGCAACCGGGCCGGGATGGGGCGGCAGCAGGGCGTGCATGACCGCCAGGCCGGCAAGGGTGGGCAAGGCGAACCAGACGATGGGGCGTTTGGACCTCAGCGTCAGTGCGCACAGCAGCGGCGCCAGGATGATCAGGGCGACATCGAAGAACAGCGGGACGCCTACCACCACGCCGATAACGGTCAGAGCCCAGGGCGCGCGCTTTTCGCCAAAGCGGGCCAGCAGCTTGTTGGCTATGGCCTCGACCCCGCCGCCGGCCTCAAGCAGAGCCCCGAACATCGCGCCGAGGCCTACGACGACGGCGACGAAGCCGAGGGCATCGCCCAGGCCCTTGCGGACCGAGTCGATCACGTCGTCGGGATTGCCGCCGAACGCCAAACCCGCGCCGAGTGCCACGATCAGCAGGGCCAGAAAGGCAGGGAACCGCGCCTTCAGCACGAGCAAAACCGCCGTCGCCACCGAGGCGACGACGATCAGCAGCGACATCCCCGGTCCGTCCATCAGGACACCGTCACGCGGGTCAGCAGCGAGGCGGCGGGCTCCATCGTGGTGGCCGCGCCCGTGATGGTGAAGCTACCCCGTAGCCGGATGTCGTCGGACGAAGCGCCGACCATCACATCGATGCGCCCCGCCTCGACCCGCCAGCGGTCGGCCGTCGTCCAGAGGGCGGTCTGCATGGCGTGGAGATGGAAGGTGACGCGACGGGTCTCGCCGGGCTTCAAGGCCACACGGACAAAGCCGCGTAGTTCCTTGACCGGACGGGCGACCGAGGCGACCGGGTCGCGCATATAGAGCTGCACCACCTCGTCGCCGGCGACCTTGCTGGTATTGGTCACTGACAGGGTGATGGCCACAGCCTGGTCAGGTCCGATGCGGGGCTTGTCGATGACCAGGTCCGCATAGGCGAAGCTGGCATAGCTGAGGCCGTGGCCGAACGGATAGAGCGGGCCGATCTCCACGTCGTGGTAGCGGGCGCTGTCCTTGGCGAGGTCGGGGTCGGCCGGACGTCCCGAAGGCATGTGAGCGTAGAAGCTCGGGCTGGTCCCGGCATTGCGCGGCAGGCCGGCGGGCAGGCGGCCGGCAGGCGAGACCTTGCCAGTCAGTATGTCGACGATGGCCGGGCCGCTCTCGACGCCCAGGAACCAGGTCTCCAGCGCCGCGTCGGCCTTGCCCAGGATGTCGGCCAGGGCGAGGGGGCGTCCGTTCATCAGCACCACGACGACCGGCTTTCCAGTCGCCAGAACGGCCTGCGCCAGCTGTGACTGCACACCAGGCAGGGTGATGTCCGAGCGACTGCGGGCCTCGGCGCTGTGGTCGAAATCCTCGCCGATGACCAGCAGCACCACGTCGGAGGCCTTGGCGGCGGCCACGGCGGCGGGGATGCCCGAGGCGTCGTCCCCGCGTGGCGCAGCGCCGGGCTGGTAATCGATGGTCGCGCCGGACTGCTCGCGCAGAGCGGCCAGCAAGGTCTTCACATCGCCGACCTGGCCCCGCGCCCGCCAGGAGCCCAGGGCCGAGGAGGCGTCACCGGCCAGGGCGCCGATCACCGCGATGCGCTTGCCGGCCGGCGACAGCGGCAGCAGGCCGCCCTCGTTCTTCAACAGGACGATGGCCTTGCGCGCCGCCTCGCCGGCGATGGTGCGGTGGGCGGGGGAGTTTAGCTCTGTCTTTTCTCGCGCCGAGTCGCCGAAGCGGAAGGGACCGTCGAACAGACCGAGGCGCGCCTTGGTCGCCAGCACCCGACCGACCGCCTGGTCGAGATAGGGCATGAGCGACGGATCGGCGCTGACCGCTTCCTTGAGGTGGCCGGCATAGACGCCGCCGGCCATGTCCATGTCGACGCCGGCCTTCAGGGCCAGGGCGGCGGCCTGGGCCGGGGTCTCGGCTATGCCGTGATTGATCAGTTCCAGGATGGCGTTCCAGTCGCTGACCACCAGGCCCTGATAGCCCCACTGGTCGCGCAACTGGCCGCGCACCAGGGCTTGGTTGGCGGTGGTCGGGACGCCGGCGATGTCGTTGAAAGCGGTCATGAAGCTGCCCGCGCCCGCCCGCACTGACGCATGGAAGGGCGGCAGATAGACCTCCTGCAATGTGCGCTCGGAGAGGTCGGCGCTGTCATAGTCGCGCCCGCCATTGGCCGCGCCATACGCTCCGAAGTGCTTGGCGCAGGCCAGGATGACGTCCTTGCCCGCCAGATTGTCGCCCTGCAGGCCGGTGATCTGCGCCTCGGCGATTCGCGAGCCCAGATAGGGATCTTCGCCCGCGCCTTCGACGATCCGGCCCCAGCGCGGGTCGCGGGCGATGTCGACCATCGGCGTGAAGGTCCAGTGCAGGCCGCTGACCGAGGTCTCGATGGCCGCCACGCGTGAGCAGGCCCGGACGATATCCGGGTCGAAGGTTGCAGCCATGCCCAGCGGCACGGGGAAGATGGTCCGGAAGCCGTGGATCACGTCGATGCCGAACAGCAGCGGGATCTTCAGCCGGCTTTCCTCGACCGCCACGCGCTGCAGCTCGCGCAGGAAGTCCGCGCCGGCCACGTGCAGGTACGAGCCGATGCCGCCCTTGCGCACCAGATCCAGCTGGGCCGCGTCGATTCGGGAGTTCAGCGCCCTTTGACGGCCGCCGGGGGCCTGGTTCAGCTGGCCGATCTTCTCGTCCAGGGTCATCTGGCCGATCAGCGTCCTGATCAGCACCGCGTGCCGCGCAGGCGTAGCCACCGCCGCGCGCGCGGCGCCGGCGAAGGCCAGGGCTGTTACGCCCGCCAGCAAGGCGCGGCGATGGGGTCCTGTAGCGGTGGCCGACATTCCTGGTCTCCCGTAGCGGCTCCGTAGGCGGAGCTCTTTGCGTCCATTCGGCCAAGGCCGTGGCGGCACACTACAGAAGTTCGTCATTCTGACAACGCTGTCAAACGGTCGTCGTAAAAAGGCCGGTATGACCCGGCCTTCATCGCGCTGTGTGGGCGGTAGGCTAGTTGCGCGCCTTGCGGGCGGCATACTTGCTGTCGCGCTTGGCCTTGGCTTCGGCGGCGGACAGGGCCTTGCGTTCCTTGGTGGCGCCGCGCTTGAGGCTGAGCACTGCTGCGGCGCTGTCGGCGATGGCTTGCTCGGCGGCTGCGACCTTGTCGGCTGCGACTTGGCGGGCAGCGGCGCGTTCTTCGGCGCGATCAGCGCGGACTTGCTGGAGCTCGGCGGCCTTGACGGCTTCGCGGCTCTCGAAGTTGGGATCGACGACGGCTTGCTTGGGCTTGAACTTTTCCAACAGCGCCTTCTTGGCGTCAGCGGCGGTCTGGAGACGGTTCGAGAAGTTGGTGCGTAGCGTTTCGTTCATAGGGCCTCGGATTACAAAGGGGGGATAACCCCGCGTGTCATTCGAGGTCGAAAGTCAGGAAAGCCAGGCTGGAGCGCGGGGCGAGCCCCGCGCTCCGATCAGGCTTAGGCAGCTTGGAGCTGGCCGGCCGACATCTTGCCGCTGCGCTGGTCGCGCTCGAGTTCGTAGGACAGCTTCTGGCCTTCGTTCAGCGAGCCCAGGGTCGAACGCTCGACCGCCGAGATGTGCACGAACACGTCGGCGCCGCCGTCGTCAGGTTGAATGAAGCCAAAGCCCTTGGTGGAGTTAAACCACTTCACGGTACCGGTCGTCATGATGGTCACCTTTCAGGTGAAAAGGGACGCGCGGCTCGAATGTGAGCCGCGTGATCAAATTTTCGGAGAGGATCGTGATGGGCTCGAAGCTCGATCCTAAGATAAAGCATTGGAGAGCAATCGAACCAAATCGTCATTTAATGAGGACACCATATCCGAGAAATATCGGGAGCGCAATGTCTGTAAAATTCACTGAAGGCGGGGTTGATATGATCTTCTCATAAATAGCTATTTTCAGATGTGTCCAAGAACTCGTGTCAGTGAACCTTGAGCGGTGATGCGCTCACTAGAATATTATGGTGAAGCTCGCTCAGTTAAGCTGTTTGGCGACCACTGCGGCGCGCAAGGCCTTTGCCTGTTCCGGCGCGACCTGTTCGAAGATCACGGCCAGGTGCTGTTCCTTGGCGTGATCGTTGTGCAGGTCCCAGGCCAGGGAGATCGGCAGGCGCAGGCGCGAGCCGCCGTCCAGGCGCACGACCAGCACGCGCCAGCTGAAGCCTTCGCCAGCGTCGCCAAGTGGTTCCTTGAACTCTAGCGGGGCAGGATCGCGCAGCATGAAGTCGCGCTCGGGCTTGGCGTCGAACCAGGCCTTGTCAGCCAGGGCGGTGACGTCGGCGACGACCTTGCCGGAGAGTTTGCGGGCCATGTCTTCGAGAGTTCCTTGGCGAGAGGGCTCTGTAACAACCTCGTTCGGGTTTTGCCATCCGGGGCTCGGACGTTGAGATTTGTTCGCGACCGCTTTCCATCCATTTCTTGAAACGATGTCGGTCATCGGCCCCGTATCCGCGCCTCTTGATCAAGTTGCCGCAGCGGCCAGCGCTGTCAGAAACCCATCAAGCCAATTCCCGCATCGGTCCATAGCGCCTTTGGCTTAGACCCCGCGCGCCTCGCCCTCTAGAGCCCTTTCCGACCTGATGGCTTCATCAGGGTCGGGCGAAAAGGGCTCTAAATCAGAAGTTTATAGCATTTTTCGATCCGATAACCGTTTCACACTTATCGGAAAATGCTCTAGGACTAGGGCTTGGGAACCACGCGCAGCAGCTTGCCGTCGTCCTCGTCAGTCAGCAGATAGACCGCGCCGTCCGGGCCGACGCGGACGTCGCGGATGCGCAGGCCGACGTCCTCGAACAGGCGCTCCTCGCCGATCACCTTATCGCCTTTCAGCGTCAGGCGGGCGACATGCTGTCCGCGCAGTGCGCCGACCAGCAGGCTGCCCTTCCAGGCCGGGAAGAGGTCGGCCTGATAGAAGGCCATGCCCGAGGGCGCGATGACCGGATCCCAATAATAGACCGGCTGCTCCATGCCAGCTTTGGCGGTGGTCCCGTCGCCGATCGGCTTGCCTGAATATTCCTCGCCATAGGTGGCGGTCGGCCAGCCATAGTCCTTGCCGGGCTCGGGACGATTCAGTTCGTCGCCGCCCTTGGCGCCGTGCTCCACGGTCCACAGCCGGCCCGACGGATCCAGAGCGGCGGCCTGCAGGTTGCGGTGGCCGGCCGACCAGATCTCCGGCTTGGCGCCAGCCTTGCCGACATGGGGATTGTCCGAAGGGATCGAGCCGTCGGCGTTGATGCGGATAACCTTGCCCAGGCCGCCATCCAGGCGCTGGGCCTGCATGCGGCCTTCCAGGATCGAGCGGTCGCCGGTGGTGACGAACAGCTTGCCGTCCCGGGCAAAGACCAGGCGGCCGCCGAAGTGCAGGCTGGAATTCAGCTTGGGCGTCTGGCTCCAGATGACCTGAACGCCTTCGACACGCGGGGAGGGTCCGGAGACCAGCTTGCCGCGGGCCACCGCCGTGCCGTTGCCGCCGTCGCCGGCCTGGGCGTAGGTCCAGTAGATCAGGCCGTTGCTGGCGAAGTTCGGATCGATGGCCACGTCGAGCAGCCCGCCTTGGCCGCTGGCGTCGACCGCCGGCAGGCCGGCCACGGGCGTCGACAGCTTGCCGTCGGCGCCCAGCACGCGCAGCCGTCCGGCGCGCTCGGTGATCAGCCGGGTGCCGTCCGGCAGGAAGGCCAGGCCCCACGGGTGGTCCAGTCCGCCAACGACAGTCTCGACAGTATAGGCCACGCCCAGCGCCTGACCGGGCGCGCGGGTCTGGCCGGTGAAGTCGGGCTTCTGGTCGGGCGCGTTGGCGGGCCGGGTTTCGACCGGCGGGCTCGACCCGTCCGGGGCGGCCGGAGCTTCGGAAGCGGGACCGCAGGCGCACAGGGCCAGGGCGACGAGGGGGAGGAGGCGGATACGCATGGGCCGGACCTTAGACGAGCCATCGGGCGCGGCAATGCCTTCCTCGACCGGAGACGCGCCTTGGTGTCCTTTGCTTTGTGTGCTGCGCGGGGTGACGCCCGACCCCGGTTCGTCCATCATCCGATTTAAACGAGCGTGACGCCGGAAGCCACCAGAGCCGCATGAGCGATAGCGAAACCAGGCCGGAAATCACCACCCGCGCCGCCGAGATCGGCATATGGGAGTGGGACCTGCTGACGGACCGGATGGTCTATTCGCCGGCCGCGCGCGCGATCAGCGGTTTTGGACCGGACCAGCCTATCACCCTCGAGGACGTCCTCGCCGTAACCCACGGCGACGACCGTCCCCACACGACTGCCATGGCGGGCAGGGCCCTGGATCCGGCAATCCGCGAGCGAGCGGCCTATGAATACCGGATCGTGCGACCCGATGGCGTCGTGCGCGAGGTGGTCGCTCACGGCGAAGCGATCTTCGCAAAGGTAGACGGCGTCGAACGGGCGGTGCGCTACATCGGCGCCCTGCAGGACATCACCGATCGCAGGCGGCTCGAAGAGGCCGGGCGCCGGGCTGACGATCGCCTGCGCCTGGCGCTCGACGCCGGGCGCATGGCGGTGGGAGAATATGACTTCATCACCGAGGTGCTGTCCGGCTCGCCAGAGCTCTATCGACTGCTCGGGCTTGCCGACGGGACGCGCCCGACGCTGCAGCAGTTGCGCGCCGAAATGGCGCCGGAGGACCTGGGGTGCATCGCCCGCGCGGTCCAGGCCGCGGTGAAAGGCGGCGACCGTTTTCTGGAAGTGGAGTTTCGCTATCGAGGGCGCGACCGGCCCTGGCGGTGGATCTTGCTGCGGGCCGAGCTCAAGGTGGGCGACGACGGACAGCCCCGCTCCCTGCTGGGCATTCTCGTCGACATCACCGAGCGCAAATCCGCCGAGGACCGCCTGCGCGACAGTGAGGCGCGCTTCCGGGCCATGGCCGATTCCGCCCCGGCTCCGGTATGGATCACCGGGATCGACGGCGGCATCGAATTCGTCAACCAGGCCTTCATCGAGATCACCGGCCTGTCGGGCGAAGATCTGCTGGGCAATGTCTGGATAGACCTGATCCATGCCGATGATCTGACCCAGGTCGGCATGGCGCGCATGGCCGCCCGGGCGACCTTGTCGGCCTATACCTTTGAGGCGCGGTTCAGGCGGGCCGACGGCGAGTATCGCTGGATGTTCGCCAGCGCCAAGCCGCGTTTCGACCGCGCGGGTGGCTTCCTGGGCTATATCGGCCTGGCCATCGACCTGACCGAAACCCGTCGCGCCCAGGACGCCTTGCGAGAGAGCGAGGAACGCTTCCGACTGATCGCCGAGACCGCGCCCGTGATGCTGTGGATGAGCGACGAGCAGGGCGCCTGCACCTATATCAACTCCGCCCTGCGCCAGTTCTGGGGCGTCGGCGGGGATGTGTCGGACCTTGCCTGGGGCGACACCGTGCTCGCCGAGGATCGACCGGCCCTGTTGGAGGCGCTGGGTCGCAGCATGGCCTGTCAGGGACCCTTCGAGGGCGACGCCCGCTACTACCGCGCCGATGGCCAGGTCAGGGACGTCCACACCGTGGCTCAGCCTCGACTGGACGCCTCAGGCCGTTTCATCGGCATGATCGGCGTCAATATCGACCTGACCGACCTGCGCGCAGCCGAGACCCGCCAGCGCCTGCTGATCAACGAGCTCAATCACCGGGTCAAGAACACCCTGGCCTCGGTGCAGTCGATCGCTCGCCAGACCCTGCGCGAGGGCGAAACAACCGGCGCGGCGCGCGAACGGCTGCTCGACCGGATCATGGCGATGTCGGTGGCCCACGACATTCTCACTCGGGAAAGCTGGGAGGGGGCGGCCGTGCACGACATCGTCTCTGGCGCGATCCAGCCTTTCGTCAGCCCCGAGTCCCCGCGCATCCATGTCAGCGGACCCGCCGCCCGCCTGGGACCGTCCGCTGCCCTGGCGCTCGCCCTGGCCCTGCACGAACTGAGCACCAACGCCGTCAAGTATGGCGCGCTCTCCACAAGCGAGGGGCGCGTCGATATCGTCTGGACGCCCAGCGAGGATGGTCGGAGCATCAGGCTGCGCTGGAAGGAGCAGGGCGGCCCGCCGGTCGCGCCGCCGACCCGCAAGGGCTTTGGCTCGCGCCTGCTGGACGGCGGCCTGGCCGCCGACCTGGGCGGCCGGCCAACCCTGCTGTTCAGCCCGGCCGGCGTCGAAGCCGTCGTGCCACTCACCCTGGCCCACTGAGAGCGGCGAAGCCGTCCAGGTGCGCGATGCTCGAATCGCGACGCTTAAGGTTTCGGCTCGGGAATGACGGCCAGGTCCTTGTCGATCGCCACCAGCTTGTCGTCGGTGATCCCACCGTTCGAATAGGGTTTGATGGCCACCAGGGTCATGCCCCGCGCGCGCTCGGTGCTCGCATTGCCGACAAGGCCGGGTACGTGCTTGGTCAGCACGACCTTGGTCGCCGGATTGTCGAGCAGATCGCCGATGGAGGAGTCTTCGGTGGTGTAGAACGGAGCCGCGGGAGCGGGGGCCTGCGCTGTGGGCGCGGTTTGGGCGATGGCGGCCGAGGAGATGGCGAGAACGCCGCAGCCCATCAGGGCGATCAGGAGCTTCTTCATGGCGTCGTTTATCTCGTTCGCTGTCAGCAATCAAATATGATACGAATCCGTTCGATTGAGTGTCAATCCCAGGTTTGGCGACATCGACGGCGCGCGCTGCGGCGCCCCCAATTCGAGCTCGTTTTCAATGCCCGTAAAGAAGCAGACAGACCTCGAGATCCAGCCCCGCCGCCCCCGCGGCCGGCCCAAGGCGCAGGATCTAGCCGAGCTGGAGGGACGCTTGATCTCGGTCGGGCGTCAGATCTTTTTCCGCGAAGGCTACGGGGCCACGACAATGGACGCCGTGGCGACGGCCGCCCGGGTTTCCAAGGGCACGCTCTACACCCGCTTCCCGTCCAAGGAGGCGCTGTTTCGGGCCATCGCCCAGGAGCAAATGACCCGCTGGGGCGAAGGCGATAGCGCCCAGCCCCTGGCGCTCAGTGAAACCCTGCAAGTGACGCTGGGACGCTACGGAGATCTTTGGCTGCGGGCCGCCCTCAGTGAGGACTTCGTCCATATGTCGCGCTTGAGGTTCAGTGAATCCGCGCGCTTCCCCGAGTTGGGCGAAGCCTACCAAATGGCGTTCGACCAGGGTGTTGACGCGATCACCGAGGTGATCCGGCGCTTCGCCGAGAAAGACGCCATTCCATGCAACGACCCGCAGGCGGCGGCCAGGGTCTTCCAGCTGACGATTGGCGGCCGGGTCTACAACGCGATCCTGAGCAATGCGCCGTTCAAGCCGGCCGTCGCCAAGGTCTGGCTGGACAATACGGTGCGGATTTTTGTGGCGGGTCGCGCTGCCTGGTAGGCCTGGGTTACAGGCTTTTGACCGCAACGGGCTGGGCAGCCGCGAGGCCCAGGGGGTTGCGCGCTGGATAGTGGAAGGGCGCAGCGGAGATCTCGAACACGTCGCCGACGCGCGGCACGATCCCATGGCTGAACGACAGGGTCGCGGTCCCGAAGAAGTGGACGTGCAGATCGCCGGGCCGGCGGAAGACGCCGTATTTGAAATGGTGATGTTCGAGATTGGCGATGGTGTGGCTCATATTGGCCTCGCCCGAGAGGAAATCGTCCTGCCAGAGCACGGCGCCATCGCGAAGGATGCGGCTGGTCCCGCGCACGTCCTGGGGCAGGGGACCGGTCAGCAGTTCGGGGCCAAGCGCGGCCGGGCGTAGCTTGGAATGCGCCAGCCACAGATAGTTGCCGCGCTCGGTGACATGGTCCGAGAATTCGTTGGCCAGGCAAAAGCCCAGGCGATGAGGCGTTCCGTCGGGACCAATCAGATAGATGCCGGCGATCTCGGGTTCCTCGCCGCCATCCAGCGCGAAGGCTGGCGAGTCCAGGGGCTCGCCATAGGCGCGGAGGTGAGAGCCATCGCCCTTGTAGAACCACTCGGGCTGGACGCCGGTCTCGCCCTGCGCCGGCTTGCCGCTTTCCACGCCCATCAGGAACATGCGCATCGAGTCGGTCGGCGTGTCGGTCGCCTGAGCGGCCTTGTGCATCTTGTCGCGACCTTCGGCGGAGCCCAGGTGCGTCAGGCCCGTACCGGTCAGGATCAGGTGGGCAGGATCGGGATGATCGACTGGCGTCAGAACGCGGCCTTCCGCGAGGGCGGCGGCGATATCGATCTCGTCTCCCCACGGATTGGCCTGCGCCGCCTCGGCAAGGGTGGCCCCGGCCTTCAGCGCGGCGTTGGCCAGGTCGAGCAGGGTGTTGGCGCCCTGGACACGCCGCGCCAGGCCAGCGTCATTGACCGCCGCCAGCAGGCGCGCGCCGTCCGGTTCCTTCAGCTGCACGAACCGCAACACCATGGCTTTCATCTGTTTCCCGAGCGCCGATATATAGTCGGACAAATAGCAACACGAGATCGACTGTCAAAGGGATTGGCTCGCTTCAAGCCGTCGTGTTTCGATTCGACGGGGCGATCACGGGCTCGGCGGCCACGCTGGCTATGCGCGCCAGGCGCGCGTCGGCCGTGGCATGCATGGGCGCCGTGTTGACCATGGCTAGCGCCGGATATAGTCAGACAATTAAACTACAAGCACATCTCAGCCGTTCAGGATTCCACACCTCCGAACGACTCGCCGTCGATCCAAGGACTGCCATGAGCACTGCTCCCGTTCCGCCCCGCACCCTTCGTTCGCGCGCCTGGTTCGATAATCCGGACAATGTGGACATGACCGCGCTCTATCTGGAGCGCTACCTGAACTTCGGTCTGTCCCTGGACGAACTGCAATCGGGCAAGCCGATCATCGGCATCGCCCAGACCGGCAGCGACCTGTCGCCCTGCAACCGCCACCACCTGGTCCTGGCCGAGCGGGTCCGAGAGGGCATCCGCACGGCTGGCGGCATCGCGCTGGAATTTCCGGTCCACCCCATCCAGGAAACCGGCAAACGCCCGACGGCAGGCCTGGACCGCAACCTGGCCTATCTTGGCTTGGTCGAGACCCTTTACGGCTATCCCATCGATGGCGTGGTGCTGACCATCGGCTGCGACAAGACCACTCCGGCTTGCCTGATGGCCGCGGCCACGGTGAACATCCCCGCCATCGCCCTGTCGGTCGGTCCGATGCTGAACGGCTGGCACAAGGGGCAGCGAACCGGCTCGGGGACCATCGTCTGGAAGGCGCGCGAGTTGCTGGCGGCGGGCGAGATCGATCGCGCCGGCTTCATCAAGCTGGTCGCCAGCTCCGCCCCCTCGACCGGCTATTGCAACACCATGGGCACGGCCACGACCATGAATTCGTTGACCGAGGCGATGGGCATGTCGCTGACCGGATCGGCGGCCATTCCGGCGCCCTATCGCGACCGTCAACAGAACGCCTATGAGACCGGCCTGCGGATCGTCGATCTGGTCCGCGACGACATCAAGCCGTCCGATATCCTGACCCGCGACGCCTTCCTCAACGCCGTGGTGGTGAACTCCGCCATCGGCGGTTCGACCAACGCGCCGATCCATCTGAACGCCCTGGCCCGTCACATCGGCGTCGAGCTGACGGTCGATGACTGGCAAGCCCATGGCGAGAACGTGCCGCTGCTGGTCAACCTGCAGCCAGCCGGCGAATATCTGGGCGAGGACTACTATCACGCCGGCGGCGTGCCGGCCGTGGTCGCCCAGCTGATGGGGCAGGGCCTGATCCGCGAGGACGCCCTGACAGTCTCCGGTCAGACCCTGGGCGACGCCTGTCGCGACGCGACGATCGAGGACGAGGCGGTGATCCGCCCGTTCGAGCGGCCGCTGGTCGAGCGAGCCGGGTTCGTGGTCATGCGCGGCAACCTGTTCAACTCGGCGATCATGAAGACCAGCGTGATCAATGCCGAGTTCCGCGAACGCTAT
Organism: Caulobacter sp. DWR1-3-2b1; assembly: GCF_049895765.1. Lineage (NCBI taxonomy): Bacteria > Pseudomonadati > Pseudomonadota > Alphaproteobacteria > Caulobacterales > Caulobacteraceae > Caulobacter > Caulobacter sp. DWR1-3-2b1. Next base: position 4,564 of record NZ_JAFCSZ010000018.1, on the reverse strand, counting down.
CTGTCCGACCCCGCCGATCCAGACGCCTTCGAGGGCAAGGCGGTCGTATTCGATGGTCCCGAGGACTATCACGCCCGCATCGACGATCCGGCGGTCGGCATCACCGAGCGCAGCGTGCTGTTCATGCGCGGGGCGGGTCCGATCGGCTATCCCGGCGCCGCCGAGGTCGTGAACATGCGAGCCCCCGACTACCTGATCAAGCAAGGCGTCTATCAGTTGCCGTGCCTGGGCGACGGGCGTCAGTCAGGGACCTCCGGTTCGCCATCGATCCTCAACGCCTCGCCCGAGGCGGCGGCCGGCGGTGGGCTGGCGCTCCTGAAATCTGGCGACCGGGTTCGCGTCGATCTGCGCAAGGCGCGTGTCGATGTGCTGATCACCCCGCAGGAGATCGCCGCGCGCCGCGCCGCGCTGCAGGCGGCCGGCGGTTATGCCTATCCCGAAAGCCAGACGCCCTGGCAAGAGATCCAGCGCGGTCTCGTCGGCCAGTTGGAGACCGGGGCGGTGCTGGAGCCGGCGGTCAAGTACCAGCGCATCGCCCAGACCAAGGGCCTGCCCCGGGACAACCACTAGAGCCCTTTCCGACCTGATGAATTCATCAGGGTCGGGCGAAAAGGGCTCTAAATCAGAAGTTTAGAGCATTTTTAGATCCGATAACCGTTTCACACTTATCGGAAAATGCTCTAGCTGTCGCTCCCCACCAGATCGCCCGAAGCTGCGAAATCGCTGGCGGCGAGAGGCCGATCGTGCGGAATTGGCGGCATGAAGGCGGCTTCTGTACTCGACTATCGTGAACTGGCGCGCCGACGCCTGCCGCATTTCCTGTTCGAATATATCGACGGCGGTTCTTACGCTGAGGTCACCCTGCGGCGGAACATCGCCGAGTTGGAGAAGATCGCTCTTCGTCAACGCGTCCTGCGCGACGTCTCTTGCCTCGACCTGACGACAACGCTCTTTGGTCGGAAACAGGGCCTGCCGGTGGCGCTGGCGCCGATCGGGCTGGCGGGCCTCAATGCGCGTCGCGGCGAGGTGCAGGCCCTGCGCGCCGCCGAGGCCGCCGGCGTCCCGTTCTGCCTGTCCACCGTCTCGGCATGCTCCCTCGACGAGGTGGCGGAGGCGGCGGCGCAACCCTTCTGGTTCCAGCTCTACATGATCCGTGACCGGGGCTTCATGCGCGAACTGCTCGCGAGGGCGTGCGAGCGGGGCTGTTCAGCCCTGGTCTTCACGGTCGATATGCCGGTTCCCGGCTCGCGCTATCGCGACTACCGCTCTGGCCTTGCGGGCGCGCCGGGATTGGGCGGCGCCGCGCGGCGGTTCTGGCAGGCGGCGCAGCGTCCGGCTTGGGCCTGGGACGTCGGTCTGCACGGTCGACCCCACAGCCTTGGCAATGTCGCCTCCGTGCTGGGCGCCAAGAGTGGCATCGAGGACTTCTTCGCCTGGATGCGCAACAATTTCGATCCGACCATCACCTGGAAGGACCTGGAGTTCATCCGCGGCGAATGGGCGGGGCCACTGATCCTCAAGGGCGTGCTTGACGTCGAGGACGCGCGCGATGCGGTGAGGCTCGGCGCCGACGGCCTGATCGTCTCCAACCATGGCGGCCGGCAACTGGACGGGGTCCTCTCGACTGCCGAGGCCCTGCCGCCGATCGCCGACGCCGTGGGCGACGCCCTGACCGTGTTGGTGGACGGGGGCGTGCGCTCCGGGCTCGACGTGGTTCGCATGCTGGCCCTTGGCGCCAAGGGCGTCCTGCTGGGCCGGGCCTGGGCCTACGCCCTGTCCGGTGGCGGGCAAGCGGGCGTGGCGCACATGCTCGCCCTGATCGAGGCCGAGATGCGCGTGGCGATGGCGCTGACAGGCGTCACCCGCGTGGCCGATCTGGATCGTTCGGTCCTGGCGACGCGCTGACGGCTTAGAAGCCCATCAAGGCCAGGACTTCGCGTCGCGAGCGCTCGTCGTCGCGGAAGACGCCCATCATTCGGCTGGTCTTCATCGCCACGCCGGGGGTGCGCACGCCACGCCCGCTCATGCAGGCGTGATTGGCCTCGATCACCACGGCGACGCCCAGCGGTTTGAGGTTGTCCCACAGGCAGCCGGCGACTTCGGCGGTCAGGCGCTCCTGCACCTGAAGCCGCCGCGCATAGCCGTGCAGCACCCGGGCCAGCTTGGAGATTCCCACCACCTTGTCGCGCGGCAGATAGGCGATGTGCGCCTTGCCGATGATCGGGGCCATGTGATGCTCGCAGTGCGACTGGAACGGGATGTCCTTGAGCAGGACGATCTCGTCATAGCCGCCGACCTCCTCGAACACCCGGGCCAGATGAACGCCGGGATCCTCGCCGTAACCCTCGCAATATTCCTTCCAGGCGCGGGCCACGCGCGAGGGCGTGTCAACCAGGCCTTCGCGCTCGGGGTCTTCGCCGGTCCAGCGGATCAGGGTGCGGATGGCGTCCTGCACCTCATCGGGCACCAGCGGCTTGGCCGCGCCTGAAGCATCGCTCATCTGTCGTCTCCATCGGCGCAGCAACAGGCTGGCCGGCGATCCCATCGCTTAAACGCGCCGGAGCGGCTTCGCGCAACATGCGCACCCGGACCTTTTCAGCGCTTGCGCCGGCTAAACCGTCAATCAGCGGGGAGGCGATGGGTGAGGGTAGTCATCACCCCTTTCGCAAGCCGTCGAGGCGTCCCCGCATCAGTTCGATGATCGCCGAGAAGTCCTTGCCACCGAAACCATTGGCGTCGAACAGGGCGTAGAGGGCCTCGGCTTGGGCCCCCATCGGCGTCGTGGCGCCGGCCCTGGCGGCGGCCTCCTGCGCCAGCTTCAGGTCCTTGAGCATCATGGCGGAGGCGAAGCCGCCTTCGTAGTCGCGGTCGGCCGGTGTCGAGGGGCCGACGCCGGGGACCGGGCAATAGGTCGAGACCGACCAGCACTGGCCCGACGACTTGCTGGCGATTTCGAAGAACCGGTCGGCCGCCAGCCCAAGCTTCTCGGCCAGGGCGAAGGCCTCGCAGGTCCCGATCATGGAAATGCCGAGCAGCATGTTGTTGCAGATCTTGGCCGCCTGTCCGGCGCCGTGATCGCCCGCGTGGATGGTCACGCGCGACATCGGCTCCAGCGCCGCCTCGACGGCGGGGAAATCCGCCGCGTCGCAGCCGACCATGAAGGCCAGGGTCCCGGCCTCGGCGGCCATGATGCCGCCAGACACCGGGGCGTCAGCGAAACGGTAGCCCGCCGCCTTGGCCTGGGTGGCTACCGCGCGGGCGCTTTCGACATCGATGGTCGAGCAGTCCAGCAGCAGGGCCGATTTGGGCGCCGCGCCAAGGATCTGCTCGCCATAGACGCTGCGCACATGCGGGCCGGCGGGCAGCATGGTGATCACCACATCCGCCTCGCGCACCGCTTCGGCGACGGAACCCGCCGCATGGCAGCCCGCCGCCACGGCCCGTTCGACCGCCTGGGCCGACAGGTCGAAGGCCGTCACATGGCGCCCGGCTTTTGCCTGATTGGCGGCCATGCCGCCGCCCATATTGCCCAGGCCGATGAAGGCGATGCCGGTCATGGTGGTGGTCCTTACTTCATCGTCGGTATGACGAAGGCGGAGTCCTCGACCTCGCCTTCGGGCCAGCGGGCGGTGACGGTCTTGAGCTTGGTGTAGAACCGCACGCCTTCGGAGCCGTACTGGTTGGTGTCGCCAAAGCCTGAACGCTTCCAGCCGCCGAAGCTGTGATAGGCCACCGGCACCGGGATGGGCACATTGATGCCGACCATGCCGACGTTCACTCTGGAGGCGAACTCGCGGGCGGCGCGGCCGTTGCGGGTGAAGATCGCCACCCCGTTGCCGTACTGGTGCTCGGAGGGCAGGGCGATGGCCTCGTCGAAGCTCTCGGCGCGGACGAGCTGCAGGACGGGACCGAAGATCTCTTCCTGATAGGTCTTCATGCCCTTGGTGACGCCGTCGAACAGCGACGGGCCGATGAAAAAGCCCTTCTCGAAGCCCTGCAGGGAGAAGTCGCGGCCGTCGACGACCAGTTCGGCACCCTCTTCAACACCAATACGGATGTAATCGGCGATCTTGTCGCGGTGGGCGGCACTGACCACCGGGCCGTAGTGGGCGGCCGGGTCGGTGGAGATGCCGACCTTCAGGCTCTCGATCTCGGCGACCATGCGCTCGCGCAGCTCATCGGCGGTCTTCTTGCCGACGACCACGGCCACCGGCAGGGCCATGCAGCGCTCGCCGGCCGAGCCGAAGGCCGCGCCCGACAGGTCCTTGACCACCTGGTCCAGGTCGGCGTCAGGCAGGACGATGCCGTGGTTCTTGGCCCCGCCCATGGCCTGGACGCGCTTACCGTGGGCCGTGCCGGTCTGGTAGACGTAAGAGGCGATGTCGGAGGAGCCGACGAAGCTGACGGCCTTGATTAGCGGGTGGGACAGGATGGCGTCGACGACGCTCTTGTCGCCGTGGACCACGTTCAGAACGCCGGCCGGCGCGCCGGCCTCCATCATCAGCTCTGCCAGCTTGACCGGCACGGTCGGATCCTTCTCCGACGGCTTGAGGATGAAGGTGTT
>NZ_JAFCSZ010000017.1:0-86569 GCF_049895765.1 Caulobacter sp. DWR1-3-2b1 | reverse complement strand
TATCGCTCGACGGACCGCCTCAGTCGTGCGGGCGCTTCCGTGCAGTATCTGGCCCATAGTGCTTCCTTCCACTCGGCGGAAAAGATTGCACCATCAAAGCCCGGGACCAAACACCTAGATGCCAGACGCGGTGATCTGGGATCCGGCTATCGTCGAAGACTAGGTGGTCATCGCAAAGGATCATGACTTTGTCGAATGGGCGCGAAGCAGAACTCCGAGAGCCCATATTCTCTGGGGGAGGTTTGGCAACATGCGCCGCGATAGTCTTCAGGCCAGAATGGATCAGGCCTGGCCAATGATCGAACAGGCGCTGGCGACCCCTGTAACTGTTATCGAGGTGGGACGATGAACGGCAAGGCGGGTCTAGGCGTCGGTTTGGGCGCGGCGATCGGGGTGGCGCTGGGCGTCGCGCTGGGCAATTTGGCGCTGGGCCTCGCCCTCGGGGTGGCGGTCGGTGCGATCGGCGGCTGGGCCATGGACCGCGCCAGGCCAGCCAAGCGCAAGGACGATGGCTCAGGCGGCGACGGCGGGACTTCGACCAGCGACAGCAGTTCTGACTGCGGGTCTTCCGACGGCGGTGGTTGCGGCGGCGAGGGCGGAGGCGATTGACGCCTCGTCCACCTTTCAAGGGTTAAACTGGCGGAAACCATGTTGCTTCGGATCGCGCCATGACTGCTTCCCCCTCGATCACCATCGCCGGCCGACAGATCGGCGCCGACCATTCGCCCTATGTGATCTGCGAGCTGTCGGGCAACCACAATGGCAGCCTCGAGCGCTGCCTGACCATGGTGGACGCCGCCGCGGCGACCGGTTGCGATGCCATCAAGATCCAGACCTATACCGCCGACACCATTACGCTGGATGTCGATCGACCCGAGTTCAAGATCCACGGCGGCCTGTGGGACGGTCGCACGCTGTACGAGCTCTACGAAGAGGCCCACACGCCGTTCGAGTGGCACGCGGCGATCTTCGAGCGCGCCGAGCAGTGCGGCGTCACCATCTTCTCCAGCCCGTTTGACGAGACCGCCGTCGACCTGCTCGACAGCCTGGGCGCGCCGGCCTTCAAGATCGCCTCGTTCGAGGCCGTCGACATTCCGCTGATCCGGTACGCCGCCAGCAAGGGCAAGCCGCTGATCATCTCGACCGGCATGGCCAATCTTCAGGAGATGCAGACCGCGCTCGACACCGCCCTGAGCGCCGGGGCTGACGGCGTGCTGCTGCTGCACTGCGTCTCAAGCTATCCCGCCACCTTCGCCGACGCCAATGTGCGGACGGTGGCCGACATGGCCGCGCGCTTTGGCTGTCCCGTCGGCCTCTCGGACCACACGCCGGGCACGGCGGCCTCGGTGGCGGCGGTCTCGGTCGGCGCCTGCGCGGTGGAAAAGCACTTCACCCTGGCCCGCGCCGACGGTGGCCCCGACGCCGCCTTCAGCCTGGAACCGGTCGAGTTCAAGGCCCTGGTCGACGACTGCAAGAACGCCTGGGCCTCGCTGGGCCGCGCCCATTACGACACCCTGGGCTCGGAGGCGACGTCCCTGCTGTTCCGCCGCTCGCTCTACGTCACCGCCGACGTGAAAGCCGGCGAGCCCCTGACCAAGGCCAATGTCCGCTCCGTCCGCCCCGGCAACGGCCTGCCGCCGGCTGATCTGGACAAGGTGCTGGCCGGCAAGGCGGCGCGAGACCTGAGGCGCGGCGAGCCGCTGGACTGGTCGATGGTGGGTTAGGGTGCCGCGCTCTCGTATGGCTCGATGCTGGTGATGTCCGCCGTCACGCCGTGTTGAGCCATATCCAGATCGTAGCTGTTCTGCAGGTTCAGCCAGAACTGGGCGCTGGCGCCGAACAGGCGCTCCAGACGTAGGGCCGTATCGATCGTGATCGGGGTCTGGCCTCGCACCAGCTTTTCGATTCGAGGACGGGCGATGTGCAGCCTCGCGGCGACCCGGCCGGCGGTGAGACCGTAGGGCTTCATGAACTCCTCCAACAGGATTTCGCCCGGATGAACCGGGGCGAGGGGATCGCTGTCAGGGGTAGCGATGGGGGCTTGCATCGCATCCTCCATTGTCCTCGAGGGCGACGCCCTCAGTGATAGTCGACGAACTGCACCTCGGCCGGGCCAGCCGCGGTCCAGATGAACACCAATCGGAACTGGTCGTTCACCCGGATCGAATATTGGCCCCGTCGATCTCCCGACAAGGCCTCCAGCCGATTGCCCGGCGGCGCGCGCAGGTCGTTCAGAGCGGTGGCGGCGTCCAGCATCTCCAGCTTGCGCTTCGCGGTCCGCAACAGATCGGAAGGAAAGCTCTTGCCGGGACGTTTCCCGTCAAGGATCGCCTTGGCCCGTTCGTCCTCAAAACTCGGGATCGCCATCACAGTCTCATGACAGATGTATCGCGGTGCGATACGAACGTCAAGGGTTTGTATCGCGTCGCGATACATTCTGCCCTGGCAATAACCCCAGTCGCTTGCCGACAATACGGTCCAGGGTGCGCTTGGGCAGGACGCCGGTCATGAACACCTGCAGCGGATCGGGTGAGACCACATAGCGGGTCTTGGGTCTGGCGGTTGTCAGGGCCACGTGCACCGCCTCGCCGATCCGCTCGGGCGGCAGGCCGGACTTGCCCATCGTCAGCATGAAGGCCTTCATCCTGGCCAGCGCGCCCGCATAGACCGTGTTGGCATAGCGGGTGACATCGACGCTGTCGGCCTTGTCCCAGATCGGCGTGGCCACGGCGCCGGGGGCGACGATCACCACGTCGACGCCGAAGGGCAGCAACTCGCGACGCAGGGATTCCGACAGGCCTTCCAGACCAAACTTCGACGTGCAGTACGGACCCATGAACGGGTTGGCGTTCTTGCCGCCGACCGACGAGATATTGACGATCCGCCCCGGATCCTTGCGGGCCGGGCTCTCCGCCCCAAGCAGTGGTGCGAAGGCCTGGGTGGCGATCACTATACCGGTCAGATTGACCTCCAGCTGCTGGCGAAACTCCTCGACCGGCAGATGCAGCAGCGGGCCGGCGACGGCGATGCCGGCATTGTTGACCAGACCCGCCAGAGTCGCGCCGGCGAGGGCCGACTCGACCTGGCGGGCAGCGGTGCGGACGGCGGCCTCGTCGGTGACGTCGAAGATCAGCGGCGTGAAGCCAGAACCGAACTCGGCCTGCAGGCGGTCGGCGTCAGCCTGCTTGCGGACGCTCCCGAAGACATGGAAGCCCCGGGTGGTCAGCACCTTGGCGATGGCCCAGCCGATGCCTGTGGAGACGCCGGTGACGACAACGGATTTGGGCATGTGAGTTTGCTCCCCTGAGGGGGAGAAGATGGGGGAAATGAACGGCGTTATCTAGGGGGTGCGGCTGGCGCCGCACGCCCCCTCGGTCACGTCGCGTATCAGCGCCTTCTCCTGCCCCGTAGAGAAGCGTGCTGGGGAGGTGGCGCGACGCGAATACGTATCGTGACGGAGGGGGCGTCTAGGGCGCTGGCGAAACCAACGCCCGCATCCCGCTCCACCCCACATTCATCAGTCCATCCACGAACCCCATGAACGGCGCGAACTCGCCTTGCCCCTGTGGGTAGTCGACTTGAACAAAGCTCTGGAACCGCGCCGGGAACCTCGCCGCCGCGAACACCCCGTCCTCTTCCATGTAGTCGGACGATCCCATTGGCGAGACATAGGCGCTCGCCCCCACCGCCTGGCAGATCGCCAGCAGATGCTCCGACCGCGCGCCGGCCGCGCCAAGCTCGGACGCCCGCGCGAAGCGCGGCGCCAGGCCCATGCGCTGCGCTGCGGCGACGGCCATGCCGCAAGTCAGGTCGGCCAGCTTGCCGTCGCGGTGATTGGCCAGTTGCTCCGAGACGAAGGCAAAGCCCTCCTCGAACCCGGGCCGCTTGCCATAGGCGTGGCGCATGGCGGCAAGGTGCTTGTCGCGCCAGCCCTGGCTGTCGTCGATCTCGATGGCGCTGATCGGCGTGTCGCGGTCGTGCTTTTTCACCGGCACGGTCAGCATCAGCTCGCCATTGGCGGTGAGGATGCGGTTGCGCGACTGCCAGGATCGGCGGGCGAACTGCACGTCGTCGAGGAACACGAAGACGTCGCTGGCCGCCATCAGCTGGAAATAGCCCAGATAGGGCAGGTAGGTCGGCTGCATGATCGCCGCCGTGGTCATCAGGCTCATCCGGCTTTCGCGAGGGCTGGGGCGGCCTCGCGGGCGAGGGCGAGGGCTGCATTGACCTCGGCCAGCTTTGTGCTCTTGGCGTAGGGCTCCCAGGCGCCGGGGATGAAGCCTCCGCCGAACCGGACGGCCAGTTCGCCGCGCAGGGCTTTCAGGCCCTCAATGGCGGCGATGGAGTGATAGATCCAGCGGGGCTGGATATCGCTGTGCAACAGGCTCCTGACCTTCAGCGATCCAAAGCCCGACATCAGCACCCGCATTTCGGTTGGCAGCTTGGCGAGGTCCGCCTCGCGCACGCACTCGGCCACGGCCAGTGTTTTCCCGCCGCTCTCGTACAGATAGACGCGGAAGGCCGCGCCTTGGGCGGTGAAGTTCTGGACATAGACCGGGCAGGGACCGTCGAACTCCACCTCGAAAACGTAGGTGGCGAAGCTTTTCTTGACCAGCTTGGGCGTGGCCAAGCCGAGCGGCTTGAATAGCGGCGTCGGATTGGCGGCCCAGACCACGGTCTCGTTCGCCTCGGGCGCAGCCATCAGGGCGCGGGGCGAGACCAGGGCGTTCAGCTCGACTTTCACGCCCAGCTTCTGCAACGCCTGGTGGCAGGTGTCGAACAGGGTCGCGAAACCGCCGAACGGCAGGGTTGCGGTCAGGTTGGCGGTGCGACCCGACAGTCCGCGCGGGATGGCGTACAGCTCGTCGGCCCAGGGATTGGTCGCCTTCAACCGGGCCAGCTCGGTCAGATCGGCGGCGGCGGGGAAGACCCGGTTGATGGCCAGCGGAATGGCGGCCTCGCCGTGCACGGTGTCGAGGTCGGCCTCAAGGTGCCAGCGGCAATAGGCCTCCAGCCGGGCGGCGATGGGCTCGGGATAGGCGGCGATGCGCGAGGCCAGGCTTTCGCTGGCCGGCTTGCCGATCCTGTCGGCCGCGCAATCGACGGCCGGGCCGCCGAAGTCCCGGGTGAATACCGGGCGACCGTGGGCTTCCAGGCTGACCGAGCCAAAGCGGTTGTTGAAGGTCTCGAACCGGGCGCCATGGGCCGACAGCGTCTCGACGATCGGATCGCCGGGGCCGCCGAAATAGACGCAGCCGTCGCGCATCTCCTGGCCGTGGACGACCTTGGGCCGGGCCACGCCGCCCAGGCTGTCGAACCGCTCCTGGATCGTGATGTCGCGCCAGCCCAGGCGATGGGCCTCGAAGGCCGCCAATATGCCCGTCAGGCCGCCGCCGACGATGCGAACGCTGTCGCTCACGACGTCGAGCCCCAGATGACCAGATCGCTGTTGGGCGCGACGCGGACGCCGTTCTGGATGTTGTCGAACGATACCTTCAGGGCGGTGGGGTCCACCAGACCCAGCTCCTCGACCAGGCGGCGCACCAGGCCGTCCTCGGTGTAGAACAGGTTGAACAGCCCTGCCTCGCCGGTTTCTGGCGTGTCGAGACGCCAGCCATTGGGCTCATCCTCCACGCCCTTGCCGCACCGGTAGTCGTCGACCAGCCGGGTGCGCACGAAGACCTCGGCCCCGGGGGCGAGGGTCTTGCGAGCGGCGGTCAGCACGGCGGTGGCCTGGGCGTCCGTCAGATAGCAGAGCAGGTTGGGGATCAGCAGCACGTCGATGGGCGTCTGGCCCAGGTTTGGCAGGCCTTTCGACAGGTCGGCGCAGATCGTCTCGACCCCGTCGCCAAGATTGAAGCGGGCGTCGTCGAGGGCGGCTTGGGAATAGTCCACATCGGTCAGCGACCAGCCATAGGCTGCGTAGAGCGACAGGTTGTTGCCGGTGCCGCCGCCCAGTTCGACCACCCGGCCGGTGCGCTGATGCAGGCCGCGCTTGAAGAAGTGCCGGGCGACGAATTCGTCCGGATATTTCAGGCCGCGAATGTCGGGCAGGGCGGGCATGGTCGAGGGAATCCGGGCGACGAACGTGTCGGCGGAGAATCCAGCGCAAGCGCACAACGTTTGGTTAACGGCCGTTAGGTCGTGGGGCGCGGTTTGTCGCAGGCGGGCGGGCTCTTCCAAAGAAGGTCTGATCCCGCAGGCTTGACTTCAACTCGCAGGTTCAAAAACACTTCGCCATATGGTGAAGTGTCAGGCCTCCGCGATAGATCGCACCTTCTCCGCGCTCGCCGACCCCACGCGGCGGCATGTCCTGCTGCGGCTGAAGGACGAGCCTGGGCTTTCGGTGAGCGAGCTGGCTAGGCCGCTGTCGCTGAAGCTGCCGGGCATGATGAAGCATCTGGATGTGCTGTCCGATGCGGGCCTGATCAGGCGAACCAAGGCCGGCCGCACCGTGTCGGTTCACCTGTCGGTCGAGCCGATGAGGGAGGCGATGGCATGGCTGGAGCGGTATGAGCGGCTCTGGACAGTCAGCCTCGACCGACTTGTCGCGCTCGTGGAAGAGAAGGACGAGCCATGAACCTGCCCAGCGTGACTCTGGCGCGCCGGATCAAGGCCTCGCCCCCGAGGGTGTGGGCGGCGATCACCCGGCCCGAGCAGATGATTCAGTGGTGGGGTCCCGACGCGGGACCGACGCTGAGCGCCCAGGCCGACGTGCGGCCCGGCGGCCGGTTCAGCATCGTCTTCCGTCTACTGAACGGCGACGAGCACAATCCCACCGGAGTCTATCGCGAGGTGGTTCGGGAGAAGAAGCTGGTCTTCACCTGGGAATGGCCCGGGGCCCCGGAGCGGGAGTCGCTGGTCACCTTCCGACTCGAGCCGTTCGATGGCGGCGTCGAGCTGACCCTGATCCACGAGCAGCTTCTCGACGAAGAGACGCGCGAAAGTCACGCAGCGGGCTGGTGCGGCCTGCTCGATAAGCTGCCGGTTTTCCTGGAAGGTTTCCGATGAGCGAGCTGATCCTCACCACCTTCGACTGGGTGCCCGAGGGGCCTCGAGGCTATGTGCGCGACCTGCGCGTGCGGTGGGCGCTGGAGGAGGCCAGATTGCCTTACCGTGTCGAGACCACGCCCTTCCGGAATCGCACGCCCGAGCATTTCGCGCGCCAGCCCTTTGGCCAGGCGCCGTGGCTGACCGACGGCGACCTGTCGATCTTCGAGAGCGGCGCGATCCTGCTGCATCTGGGCGAGCGCAGCGACGCCCTGCTGCCCGTCGATCCACAGGCGCGCAGCGAGGCCAAGACATGGCTATTTTCGGCCCTCAACTCCGTCGAGGCGGCCAGTCTGCCCTGGTCGATCCTGGTGTTCTCCGGGGAGAGCCACGAGACGGCGGCCTGGAAGGCTATGGACGGGTTCCTCAAGGTCCACCGGCTCAAACATATGGAGCTGGTTCTGGCGGGACGCGAATGGCTGGCCGGGAGCTTCTCGATCGCCGATATCCTGATGGCCGACGTGCTGCGTCTCGTTGACCGGTTCGACGGCCTGGCGGAATTCCCGGCCTGCCGCGACCATGTCGCCCGCGCTACGGCCCGGCCGGCGTTCGTGAAGGCTCACGCTGATCAGATGGCCCATTTCGCGAAGGCGGACTAAAGCATTTTCGAGCGAAGTGGACGCCGGTTCGCGTGAAGAAAATGCGCCAAACAAAAGTCTAACTCGCCGTCACCGCCTCGACGATGTGGGCGCGGTAGAGCACGGCGATCAGGTCGGTCTGGGTGATCACCCCGATCAGCTTGCGGTCGGCGTCGACCACCATGGCCTCGTGGGTGTGGCCGCTGGACAGGATCGGCAGCAGGGCCGCGATCGGGGTCGCCTCCATCACCCGGTGCACGAAGGGATCCAGGGCCGCGACCACCTGGCGATGACGGTTGGTCTGCAACTCGGCGCGACGGACCATGCCGATCACCCGGCCCTCGGCGTCGACCACCGGAGCAGCGCGCAGCTCGTGCTGCTGCAGGAAGGTCAGGGCGCTTTCTGCGGACTGGTGCGGGTCAAGCTGGATCAGGTCGCGGGACATGATGTCGCCGCAGCGGATCTGGGTGTGCAGCCTCTGGTGGGCCTGCAGCTCGACCTGGCGGAACAGAGCGTCCAGATCCTCGCGGCTGACGTCCAGCAGTTCGCCGTAGCGGGCCAGGGCCTTGTCCAGGTCGCCACTGGTGAAGCCGACCCGGGCGTCCGGCGCGGGATGGCTGGTGTGATGCGAGCTGGCGACCACCGGGACCTTGTGCGGATAGGAGTGCCCGGTCACGCGGCCCCAGATCATGCCGGCCGCCACCAGCAGCGCCGAGTCCAGAGCCACGGGATTGAGGGCGAACAGGTATCCCGCCTCAGTGACCGCCGGTCCGCCGATCACCGCGATTAGGGCCACCGCTCCGCCGGGCGGATGCAGGCAGCCCAGCAGCATCATCATGCCGATGGCCAGGCCCACAGCCAGGGGCGCGGCGATCAGGGCGCCCGGGATCAGCATGGCGCAGGTGATGCCGACGAGGGCCGACACCACATTGCCGCCGATCACGCTGCGCGGCTGGGCCAGGGGGCTGGCGGGCACGGCGAAGACCAGCACGGCCGAGGCCCCGATGGGCGCCATCAGCAGGGGATGGGCCAGAGTTTCGCCACCTACCGCCAGGCGGCCCAGCAGCCCCGCAAACAGCAGGCCCAGCAACGCGCCGCCGCCGCCGCGCAAGGCGACCAGCGGCGGAATGGGCGTCTTTCCGCGAAGCAGGGCGAGGATCTTGTCGGCCATGACCTTCGATAGCCGAGCTTTCAGGCATTGGGCGCCTGATTTTTGTGCGAGCGTTATCAGCGGTGGTTCAAGCGGGGGGCGGTGTCAGGATCTGCTGGGCGTCGGCGCGGGCGATCAGCGCTTCGTTCTGCCTGAAATCGGCCTCGACGGTGATCAGCGAGCGGCTGTGGGCGACCACCCGGCCTTCAATCATGACAGGCGCGTCGCGGCCCACCTTCACGAAGCGAACGGCCAGGTTGACAGTTCGGAAGGTCGATCCGTCCGGAAGGACGGTCATGGCCGCGAAGGCCAGGATCTGATCGGCCAGGGCGGCGACATAGCCGCCGAACAGCGAGCCGTCGGCGTTCAGCAACTCCGGCGTCGGCGTCCAGGTCTTGCGCACCCAGCCCGGTCCCCAGTCGTCGAGCAGGCCCAGCTTCAGGGTGGCGATCACCGGCGGCGGCGGCGCGGCTGCGGCCTTCAGCAGATCCAGTCGGTCGGTGGCCCAGGTCATGTCGCCTCGCTCGCAGTGGGTGGAGGTCGGCAATATCCGAGCTAAGCTCGGCTTTTCGAACTCGCCTTCAGGAGAGCGGCTTGACCAGGACGGCAAACCCCACGCGGGAACCAAAACAGGCGCGGGCCAGGACGACGCGCGACGCTATCCTGGAAGCGGCGGCTCAGGTTCTGGAGGCCGAGGGCGAAGCGGACGCCGTCTTCAACACCAACCGCATCGCGACGCGCGCGGGGGTGAGCATCGGCACGCTCTACCAGTACTTCACCGACAAGCAGGCGATCCTGGCCGCCCTGGCCCGCCGCGAGATCCTGGCCATCCGCGCGGCGACGGCCAAGGCGGCTACGAACGAGTCCGCCGAGCGCCTGGCGGTGCGAAGCCTGATCCGCGCCTTCCCCGACCGTCCCCGCACCCGGCGCGCGGCGCTGACGGCCCTGATGGCGGCCGAGAGCGCCGAGGGGCTTGGACGCGAAACCCGGGCCACGGCGCGCCTGCTGCCGTCCCGCCCCGACCTGTTGCCGCTGGACGCCTTCGTCCTGACCCGAGCGGTGGTCGGCGCGGTCCGAGCGGCGGTGCTGGAGGACAGCCCGCACCTGCGCGATCCGGGGTTCGAGGATGCGTTGATGCGGCTGATCGAGGGGTATTGGGCCAGCGCCCGCAAATCCGGCTCCAGCCAGCCGCGACGGGCAGGACGCGCGGAGCTTTAGCCGAGCTTGCGCCGCCACCGCCTCGTCAACCGCCTCAGCAACGAAGGCGGGCGATAGGGCGTGTCGCGGATTTCCCGCGCCGGGCGCCGCCGGATATGGTCGTCGAGCCGGAGCCTGGACGACGCGGCCAGTTCCAAAGGTCCGCGCTCGATGGCGACAAAGCCGTTGAACACCTCCACCCGCGCAACCAGATCGCGGGCCGTGCCTGCCGCTTCGATGATCTCGACGACCAGGTCGGTAAGGCGTCGTTCATGCGCCCAGATGTGGTCGGGATCTGAAAAGCCGTGCCAGTGGTCCCAGGCCCAGTCTTCGATGATGTAGGTCCCGCCGGGACGCAGCAGGGGAAACAGCGTTTCGAAGCTGGCCTTGGACAGCGCGTAGAGATGCGACGCGTCGTCGATGACCAGGTCCAGGGGGCCGTCCATCTCCGCCCGCACGATGCGAAGCAACTCGGCATGATCGGCCTGGTTGGTCTGCCAGTAGGTATTGACGCGGCCGGTCAGGCCGCGCGAGGCGATCCATCGCTTGAAGTAGGGGCTGTCCTTGCGCGCCTGAAAGTCGATCGCGACATGTTTTCTGGGCTTCAGCGCCTCGAACCAGAAGGCGGTGCTGCCTCCGTCATAGATGCCAAGCTCGAAGACATTGACGATCGGCGGACCGCTCTGGCGCGCGAAATGGAGTTGGTACTGATCGACCAGGTCGCGGGTCTTGTAGAATTTGAAGTGGTCGTCCTGGCCCAAGGTCGAGGCGGACGCACGCTCGATATGGAAGCTGAGACCGTGGAGTTCCGCCCGATCCGCGGACCACTGCATATTCTCGAACATGACATTCTCAACCGCACATACACGTATGGAGTGATGATATCTTGAAGTTGTGGAGATTGCGCCTTGCAATCCGCCGCCCTTGAGCTTGTCGAGGGCGCGAGATCAGGTCAGGGCTCCAGGCGGGCAAGTTCGGTCGTTACGGCGGTGTCCAAGTCGCCCAGGAAGTCGCGGACGGTTGTCCAGACGATCCGTTCTTCGACGCCTTCGTACTCGTGTCGATAGATGTTTCCAGCCGCCTTTATGCTGCGCCAGTCGATCGTCGGATAGCGGGCGGTGAGGTCTTCGGGCAGGCGCCGGCAGGCTTCCGAGACGATCTCCAGGCAGCGCGTGGCGGCGTAGAAGGCGATGCGGTCGTGTTCGAAGTCGCTGGCGGAGCGTTCACCGACGATCTGACGGGCGAAGGCGATATTGTCCCGAATATGCAGCAGGATTGCCTCAGTCCTAGAAGGCATAGAGCGCCTCTCGCTCGACTGTCGGACGGATGTGGCGGTTCAGGCCGTTGCGGCTGACCACGTCGACGCGTTCGCCGAAGAAGCCCTGGATCAGGTCCTTCAGGCGAGCATAGGCCCAAACGCTGATCGCCGCGTCGGGGGCGAACTCGATCATGACGTCAATGTCGCTACCGGTTCGGGCTTCATCACGCGCGACCGAGCCAAACAGCGCGGCGCGGGACACGCCCTGCTCGCGCAATTCGCCTTCGTGGCGCTTCAGGATCCGGAGGGCTTCGTCGCGGGTCATGGGTAGAGACTATCAGAAACGCTTCGTCCCGTCACAAGCGCGCCCTGCCGCCGCCCTTGAGCTTGTCCAGGGCGCGCTTGGCGTGTTCGACCTGGGCCAAGACAGGCGCGGCGAAGGCCGGCTCGGGCGCGGCGGCGGGCTTGGCGCCGCCCAACCCCGTCATCGCCGCGACCTTGCGGACGACCGCGGCCAGCTCGCCGCAGGCCTTGGCCTTGTCGCGGGCCTTGCGGACGGCGACGGGGTCGTCGCTGGTCTCGATGGTTTTCCAGGCCGCGTCGATGGCGGCCATCAGCTTGGTTTGCAGGCCCTGCGACCAGGCGGGGATGGAGATCTGGGTCATGCCCAGAGTGTGCGCAGGTTTGGGAGGTGGGGATAAGAAACGTGCGTTTTTGTTTAGTGCGTTGAAGTCGCGGGAGCTTGTTTCGGGCGGAGCGGGGATAGAGCACGACAAGTCCTCTCCCTGAGGGGAGAGGTGTCGGCGCAGCCGACGGAGAGGGAAGTGAGCTGAACCTCGGCGCCACTTCCCTCTCCGGTCGCCAAGCGACCGCCTCCCCCTTCAGGGGAAGGACTTGCCGCCTCAAGCCCTGTGGATAACTTCTACTGGTAGCTCTGCAGAGGCCGCACTTCCAGCACCTCGGCGGGGGCGATGGAGATGGCCTGAGCCGCAGCCAAGGCGCCGGCCGAGGTGGTGTAGTAGGGCACCTTCATCATCAGGGCCGTGCGGCGGATCCCGAAGCTGTCTTCCAGGGCCTGCTTGCCTTCGGTGGTGTTGAACACCAGCTGCACGCCGCCGTTCTTCATCACGTCGATGATGTGCGGACGGCCTTCCAGCACCTTCTTCACATGCTCTACGGCGATGCCCTGGGTGGCCAGATAGGCTCGGGTGCCTTCGGTGGACAACACGGTAAAGCCGGCGGCCTGCAGCAGGCGGACGGGCTCGACGATCCAGGGCTTGTCGCTTTCCTTGACCGAGACGAAGGCCGTGCCTTCGCGGGGCAGGGTGACGCCGCCGCCCAGCTGGCTCTTGGCGAAGGCGCGGGCAAAGGCCGGCGCCATGCTGGTCTCGCCCTCACGCAGCCAGTCCAGGCCCATGACCTCGCCGGTCGAGCGCATTTCCGGGCCCAGGATGGTGTCGACCCCGGCGAAGCGGGCGAACGGGAACACCGCTTCCTTGACCGCGATATGGTCGTACGGCTTGTCGACCAGACCAAAGCTGGCGAGCGTCTCGCCGGCCATGATCTTGGCGGCGATGGCGGCCACGGGCTGCCCGATGGTCTTGGCCACGAACGGCACGGTGCGCGAGGCGCGGGGGTTGACCTCCAGCACATAGATGCGCGGGTTTTCGCTGTGCGGCTCCTCGATGGCGAACTGCACGTTCATCAGGCCGCGCACATTGAGGGCCAGGGCCATCTTCACGGTCTGGCGCTTCAGCTCTTCCACGGTTTCGGCGCTGAGCGAGAAGGGGGGCATCGAGCAGGCGCTGTCGCCCGAGTGAACGCCGGCTTCCTCGATATGCTCCAGCACGCCGGCCACGAAGACGTCGGTCCCGTCGCACAGGGCGTCGACGTCAACTTCCGTGGCGCGGCTCAGATAGTGGTCCAGCAGGATCGGGTGCTCGAACGAGATTTCGCCGGTGTTGGTGATGTAGCGTTCCAGGTGCTCGTGATCGCGGATGATCTCCATGCCCCGACCGCCCAGCACGTAGGACGGACGCATCACGAACGGGAAGCCGATCTCGTCGCCGGCCGCGCGGGCCTCGTCCCAGGTGCGGGCGATGGCGTTTTCGGGCTGGGCGATGTCCAGGCCGTTGAGAAGTTGCTGGAAGCGCTCGCGGTCCTCGGCCAGGTCGATGGCGTCGGGGCTGGTGCCCAGGATCGGGATGCCGGCCTCCTCCAAAGCGTGGGCCAGCTTCAGCGGGGTCTGGCCGCCGAACTGGACGATGACGCCGGCCAGCGTGCCGTTGCTCATCTCGACATGCAGCAGCTCCAGCACGTCCTCGGCCGTCAGGGGCTCGAAATAGAGGCGGTCGGAGGTGTCGTAGTCGGTCGAGACGGTCTCGGGGTTGCAGTTGACCATGATCGACTCGATGCCGATGGCGTCGAGCGCGAAGGCCGCGTGGCAGCAGCAATAGTCGAACTCGATGCCTTGGCCGATCCGGTTGGGACCGCCACCCAAAATCACCGCCTTCTTGCGGTTGGTGGGCAGGCTCTCGCACTCGGGAACCTGGCCCAGGGCGCCGGTCTCATAGGTCGAGTACATGTAGGGCGTGGTGGCGGCGAACTCGCCGGCGCAGCTGTCGATGCGCTTATAGACCGGGCGCACATTCAGGTCCTGGCGAGCCTTGCGGACGGCGGTCTCGGTCCAGCCGGCCAGCTTGGCCAAGCGTGCGTCGGAGAAGCCTTGGGCCTTGAGGGCGCGGAAGCCCTGGGCATCAGTCGGCAGGCCGCCGGCGCGGATCCAGCCTTCCTGGCGGACCAGTTCGGCGATCTGGCGCAGGAACCAGGGCTCGTAGGAACAGGCGGCGTTGACCTCTTCCACGGTCAGACCGTGGCGGAAGGCCTGGGCGATGACGCGGATGCGGTCGGGGGTGGGCATGCCCAGGGCGCGGATCACCGCAGCCTTGCCGGCGTCGGGATCGTCGGCGCCAGCGATTTCGATCTCGTCGAAGCCGGTCAGACCGGTCTCCAGGCCGCGCAGGGCCTTTTGCATGCTTTCCTTGAAGGTGCGGCCGATGGCCATCACCTCGCCGACCGACTTCATGGCGGTGGTCAGGTGCGGCTCGCTGCCTGGATATTTCTCGAAGGCGAAGCGCGGGATCTTGGTGACCACGTAGTCGATGCTGGGCTCGAACGAGGCCGGGGTCGCGCCGCCGGTGATGTCGTTCTTCAGCTCGTCGAGCGTATAGCCGACGGCCAAGCGGGCGGCGACCTTGGCGATCGGGAAGCCGGTGGCCTTGGACGCCAGGGCGGACGAGCGCGATACCCGCGGGTTCATCTCGATCACGACCATGCGGCCGTCGGCCGGATTGACCGCGAACTGGACGTTGGAGCCGCCGGTCTCGACGCCGATCTCGCGCAGCACGGCGATGCTCGCCGCGCGCATCCACTGATATTCCTTGTCCGTCAGGGTCAGGGCCGGCGCGACGGTGATGCTGTCGCCGGTGTGCACGCCCATCGGGTCGATGTTCTCGATGGAGCAGACAATGATGCAGTTGTCGGCCGTATCGCGGACGACCTCCATCTCATACTCTTTCCAGCCCAGGACGCTTTCTTCGATCAGCACCTCGGTGGTCGGCGACAGGTCGAGGCCGCGCAGCACGATCTCCTCGAATTCCTCGAGATTATAGGCGATGCCGCCGCCGGTTCCGGCCAGGGTGAAGCTGGGGCGGATGATGGCGGGCAGACCGACGAAGGCCAGACCTTCGCGGGCCTCGTCCATGTTGTGGGCGGCCTTGGACTTGGGGCTTTCCAGACCCAGCTTGTCCATGGCGTCGCGGAATTTCTGACGGTCCTCGGCCTTGTCGATCACGGCCGCCTTGGCGCCAATCATTTCGACGCCGTACTTGGCCAGGGTGCCATTGGCTTCCAGCGCCAGGGCGGTGTTCAGAGCCGTCTGGCCGCCCATGGTTGGCAACAGCGCGTCGGGACGCTCCTTCTCGATGATCTTGGCGACCATCTCGGGCGTGATCGGTTCGATATAGGTCGCGTCGGCCACGTCCGGGTCGGTCATGATCGTGGCGGGGTTGGAGTTCACCAGAATGATCCGGTAGCCCTCAGCGCGCAGGGCTTTGCACGCCTGGACGCCCGAATAATCGAACTCGCAAGCCTGGCCGATGACGATCGGGCCGGCGCCGATGATCAGGATCGAGGAGAGGTCTGTTCTTTTGGGCATAGGAGAAAACTCGCGCGCAGAGACACGGTCGCGCACATCCGCGCGCCCGCTGCCGACCATCTTGCAGGTTAAGTCGCCCGTTTAGAGACGGAGTCGGACGCGCGCAACCCCCGAACCAGAGAGCAGGGTTACACGGGGAAGCGGAGTCGTGGCGGGTTTCTGGCGCGCGGCCCGTCTTCCCGCTAAACCCGCGCGATGTTGCGCATTTCCGAACTGAAGCTGCCGCTGGGCCATCCGCCCGGAGCCATCGAGACGGCGATCCACCAGCGCCTGGGTTTGCCGGCCGGTGACGTGCTGTCGTGGGCCGTGGCGCGCCGGGCTCATGACGCCCGCCGCAAGGCCGCGATCCTGATGGTCTACACGGTCGATGTGACCGTTCGCGACGAGGCCGCTGTGCTGGCTCGCTTCGCCGGCGACAACCATGTGCGCGTGGCGCCGGATACCGAGTATCGGCTGGCGGCCCGCGCACCGGACCCCCTGAACGCCCTGCGCCCGGTGGTGATCGGCGCCGGTCCCTGCGGTCTGTTCGCGGGCCTGCTCCTGGCCCAGATGGGCTTCAAGCCGATCATCCTGGATCGCGGCAAGGCGGTGCGTGAGCGGACCAAGGACACCTGGGCCCTATGGCGGCGCAGCGAACTGGACCCCGAGTCCAACGTCCAGTTCGGCGAGGGCGGGGCGGGCACCTTCTCGGACGGCAAGCTCTACAGCCAGATCAAGGATTCCCGCCATCTGGGCCGCAAGGTGCTGGAAGAGTTCGTCAAGGCCGGCGCGCCCGAGGAGATCCTGACCGAGGCTCACCCCCATATCGGCACCTTCAGGCTGGTGACCATGGTCGAGCACATGCGCGAGACCATCGAGAGCCTGGGCGGCGAATATCGCTGGCAGCATCGGGTCGATGAGATCGACATCGAGGCCGGCCCGGATGGCGCGCGCAAGGTGAAGGGCCTGAAGCTCTCGACCGGCGACTATCTGGAAGCCGACCGCGTGGTGCTGGCCGTCGGCCACAGCGCCCGCGACACCTTCCAGATGCTCTACGACCGCGGCGTCCATATCGAGGCCAAGCCGTTCTCCATCGGGGTGCGGATAGAGCATCCGCAGTCGTGGATGGACCGGGCGCGCTTTGGAACCCACGCGGGCCATCCGGACTTGGGAGCGGCCGATTACAGCCTGTCGCACCACTGCAAGGACGGCCGCACCGTCTATAGCTTCTGCATGTGCCCCGGCGGCACGGTGGTGGCGGCGACCTCCGAGCCGGGCCGGGTCGTCACCAACGGCATGAGCCAGTATTCGCGCAACGAGCGGAACGCCAATTCTGGCTTTGTGGTCGGCATCGATCCCGAGCGCGACTACCCGGGTCACCCGCTGGCCGGAATCGAGTTCCAGCGCAAATGGGAGAGCCTGGCCTATGTGGCGGGCGGCTCGACCTATGCCGCCCCGGCCCAGAAGGTCGGCGACTTCTTGGCCGGCCGCCCTTCGACCGATCTCGGCGAGGTGGCGCCCTCTTACAAGCCGAGCGTGACCATGACCGACCTGTCGGCCTGCCTGCCGGCCTTCGCCGTCGAGGCGATGCGCGAGGCCCTGCCGGTGTTCGGCCGCCAGATCGCCGGCTACGACCATCCCGACGTGCTGCTGACCGGCGTGGAGACCCGCACCTCCTCGCCGGTGAGGATCACGCGCGGCAGGGATTTCCAGAGCCTCAACACGGCTGGCCTGTTCCCGGCTGGCGAGGGCGCGGGCTATGCGGGCGGCATCCTCTCGGCGGCGGTCGACGGCATCAAGGTGGCAGAGGCGGTGGCGGCCGCCTACGCCGGCTAGAGCATTTTCCGATAAGTATGAAACGGTTATCGGATCGAAAAATGCTCTAAACTTCTGATTTAGAGCCCTTTTCGCCCGCCTCTGATGAAGCCATCAGGTCGGAAAGGGCTCTAGCGGGCTCAGACAAGCTGTACGGTCAAGAAAACGGCCAAGCTGCATGCAGCCAAATACGGCCAAGCTCGTTTCATTCGTCTGGGATGCGTCTTCGTTGGCGCGAAACACGCCGGATGACCAATGACCAAGCGTCCAGGACCCTGACCGAGCTGGGCAATGTCATCGTGCTGGAGCGGCCTATCCATGGCGAGATCCTGGCCAGCGCGGTGTCGTCCTCCCTGCGCGGTCGCCGCCGGCAGTACGAGGCGCGGCGCCGCCTGCTGGCGCTGCAAACGGCCTAGGAGAGGCTGACCCAGCTGAACGGCACGTTGGAGGCGCGCATCGAGGACCGGAGGGCTGAGCTTTCGGAGGCCAATAACCAGCTGACCGAGGAGGTCGCCGAACGCGAGCGGGTTCAGTCGGCCTTGGTCCAGTCCCAGAAGATGGAGGCGATCGGCCAACTGACCGGCGGCATCGCTCACGACTTCAACAACCTGCTCACCGTGATCTTCGGCAATCTGGAAATGATCCAGCGGCGCACCCAGGAGGAGCGCACGGCGCGCCTGGCCGACTGCGCCGCACAGGCTGCCGAGCGCGCGGCCAAGCTCACCCATCAGCTGCTGGCCTTTTCGCGCACCCAGCGCCTGACCCTGAAGCCGTAGACCTCAACGCCTTGATCGGGGGCATGAGCGATCTTCTGGCCCGCACCATCGGCCCGCAGATCAGCATCGTCATGGATCTGGATCCCCGCGAGCCCTGGGCCATGGCCGACGCCAACCAGCTGGAGCTGGCGATCCTGAACCTGGCGATCAATGCCCGCGACGCCATGCCCGCCGGCGGCGCTCTGACCATCTCCAGCTCGATCTCCCAGGCCGTCGACGGCCTGTTGCAGAGCGGCGCCTATGGCGTGGTGAGCGTGCGGGATACGGGCACGGCGTTCCGGCCAATCTGATCAGCAAGGTGTTCGACCCCTTCTTCACCACCAAGCCGATCGGCAATGGCACGGGGCTGGGACTGAGCCAGGTCTTCGGCATCGCCCAGCAGTCGGGCGGTACGGTTCAAATCGACAGCGTGGAAGGCCAAGGCACCCTACTGCGGATCTGGCTGCCGCTGAGCGCCGCCGCCGAACTGGCCGATTCCGCCAAGGCTCTGCGCCTGCTGGCGCCGGTTCATCGTCGAGTGCCTGCAGATGCTGGGTCATGAGGTCAGCCAGGCCGCCTCTGGCCAGGATGGCCTGTCGCTGCTGGAGGCCGCCGCGCCGTATCTGCTGATCGTCGACTTCGCCATGCCCGGCATGAACGGGGTCGAGGTCGTCCTGGCGGTGCGTCGGCGCTGGCCCGAGCTGGCGATCATCCTCGCCACGGGCTACGCCAATAAGGAGACCGTCGAGAAGATGATGGACCTGGACCAGGTGCTGAAAAAGCCCTTCCGCATCGACGACCTGGACTTCGCCGTGCGCTCGGCGCTGAAGACCAAGCTCGCAGGCTAAGGCATTTGCGAGCGATGTAGACGCCGGCCCGCTTGAAAGCGCGTCAAGGCAAGGATTGAGGCCCTAAACGCAAATAGGCCGGCGCAAGCGCCGACCTATAAGAAGCTTAGAAGAGCGCCGGCGTGCCGGCGCTTTTCTCGACTGGATTAAGCTTGCAGCTGGCCAGCGGACATCTTGCCGCTGCGCTTGTCCTGTTCCAGTTCGTAGGTGACCTTCTGGCCCTCATTGAGGGTGCGAAGGCCGGCGCGCTCAACGGCCGAGATGTGAACAAAAACGTCCGAGCCGCCGTCATCCGGTTGGATGAAGCCGAAGCCCTTGGTGCCGTTGAACCACTTAACGGTGCCGGTAGCCATGGTGTGTTAGTCCTTTGGATAGTAGTCGCCGCCGGAAGCGTTCCGTTCGACGATCAAATTTCGATGGGGATCGGTAGGCGCGTCCGGCGCTTCCTCGAAGGAAAGCATGGAATAGCAGGCCGAACGGCAGCGAATTCGATAAACTCATGATGGGGGCATAAGTCCGCGCCAGCAAGGGGAATCTTGGCGGCCTGCATTTTTCGCCCCGGCTGCGGGGCCCTTCGATCTTCGCGCTGTGGTCGAGTTCGATCCCTCAAAGGGCGATCAAGAAGGCGCCTCGGCGAAACAGCCTTGCGGTCGCCACTATTGCGAGTCACTCTCAAAAACATCTCCAGGCCGTAGGAGGCGAGGATGGTATTGAGAACGACCGGTGCGAACTGGCTGACCCTGATGATGCGCGCCGAACGGGCGCGGCGGGGCTTCGAGCCGCTCGACAGCGAATGGCTGCTGTATGGGCCGACCGACCCGGACGCCGTCGAGGATGAAAGGCAGGACGAAGGCGAAGACGACGCCCCCGGCCTGCTGGCGGCCGAATGAAGTCTAGGTCAGCGCCTTGCGGGCCGCTTCCCAGTATTGGGCGCCGGTGATCAGGGTGACGATGGCGGCCAGCCACAGCAGGCCGTGGGTGGCCATGGCGGCGGGGCCGACGATGTCGGGGGTGTCGGGCAGGCCGAACGCGGCCCAGGAGGCCAGCACCATCTCGGCGCCGATGGCCACCAGTTGCAGGGTGGTCTTCCACTTGGCCAGAACGGTGACCGGCAGCTTGATCCCCTTGCCGGCCCCGACTTCGCGCAGGGCGCTGACGGCGAATTCGCGGAACAGGATCAGGCCGGCGGGCAGCACGATCATAGGGTTGGGGCCCAGGGCCATCAGGCCCAGCAGGGCGCCGCAGACCAGGATCTTGTCGCCGATGGGATCCAGGATCGCGCCCCAGATAGTGACGGCGTCCATCTTGCGGGCCAGCCAGCCGTCGAAGAAGTCGGTGACAGCGGCGACCACGAACGCCCAGAACGCCCAGCGCTCCAGCCGGAACTGATCTTCGCCCGTCAGACGCTCGCTGACCCACGGCACCGCGCCGGCGGCGGCGGCCAGGGCCACGAACATGAACAGCGCCAGGACGAGGCGCGAGGCGGTCAGGATGTTCGGCAGATTCTTCATCATGAGGTTCTAACGCGGGAAAGTGGCGAACGGCTACGCCTTCGCGTTCGCCGGCGACAGAACGAGCCGGTGATTTTTTCGCAGCGCGGATCGGACCTGATTGGCTATAAGGGCGACAAGGGTCGCGGCAGATCCAGTCAGTGGCGGCGCTTCGCACGGATGGAACTGATCGACCGGTACGGTGCGATGGGTAGAGCAGGCGTGAACTCGGTTCGCGGGCGGCTTCTTCTGTTGACCATCAGCCTGTTGGTCCCGGCCCTGCTGAGCACGGGCTTCCTCCTCGCCGGCGCCGACCGCCAGAGCCGAGCGCAGCTTCACGAGCAGTTGCTGACCACCGCCCGGGCCCTGTCTGGCGCCACCGATCGCCAGGCCGCAGTCGGCGTCGCCGTCGCTGAGACCCTGGCCAGCGATCAGGCCCTGCTGGCGGGTGACTGGAAGACCTTCCACGCTCGCGCCCGCCGGGTGACCGACCAGCGCTCGGGCTGGGTGGTGGTGTTTGATGAGGCCGGACACCAGATCGTCAACACCTTGCAGCCGCACGGCGCGCCTCTGCCCAAGACGACCCGGTCGCGCGACCCGCGAGGCCGCGTTCAGGCCGGACGGAGCCGTATATCGAACTTGCAGATGGGCGCGGCGGCCGGGAAGCCGGTGATCAGCGTCGGCACGCCGCTGCTTGTCCACGGCAAGCCCTATACGCTGGCCTATGTGGTGGAGGCCTCGTCCTACGCCTCGGTTTTCCGTGAGCAGCGTGTGCCCGATCGCTGGGTGGCGACCGTGCTGGACAACAACCGCAAGGTCATCGCCCGCTCGATCCGGCAGGACAAATGGGTCGGCCATTCGGCTTCGCCGGACATGACCGAAAACCTCAAGCGCTCCAACGAAGGGGTCAATCGCAGCGAGTCGCTGGACGGCGTTCCGACCATGGTCGCCTACACCCGCTCGCCGCAGACGGGATGGACGCTGGTGGTGGCCATACCCCGCGCCGATCTGGCTCAGACCGTGACCCATTCCGTGATGGCCGCAACCGGCGTCTTCATGCTGCTGCTGATCCTGGGTATCGGCCTGGCGCTGTTCTTCTCGCGCGGCATCAATCGCGAGGTAGGACGCCTGATGGCGGCCGCTCGCACCATTGGACTGGGCCGGCCGGTCGTCGCGCCGGCCGAGCCAGGCCTGGAAGAGATCGCCGCCATCCATGTCGCCCTGAGCGACGCCTCCCGCGAGCTGCAGGCCCGCGAAGAGCGCCAGAAGGTGATGATCAACGAGCTGAACCACCGGGTGAAGAACACCCTGGCCACGGTTCAAGCCCTGGCGCGCCGGACCTTCGGCAAGCTGGAGGGCGCGCCGGTCGAGGCGTTTACCGAGCGGCTGATCGCACTTTCGGGCGCCCACGATCTGCTGACCCGGGGGGGCTGGAGCAAGGCCGATCTCGGCGAGCTGATGCAGGTCTGCACCCGCGCCCATGGCGAGCGGGTCGAGAGCTCCGGACCGCCGGTCTCGCTGGATCCTCATACGGCCGTGGCCCTGTCGATGGTGTTCCACGAACTGGCCACCAACAGCGCCAAGTACGGCGCCCTGTCAGCGCCGACCGGCCGGGTGAGCATAGCGTGGCAGATCGACCTGGAAGCCCGGGTCCTGACCATCATCTGGGTCGAGACGGGCGGTCCTCCGGCCAAGGCTCCCGGCAAGCCGGGCTTCGGCACGCGCCTGATCGACAGCTCGATCCGCCGCGAACTGAAAGGCTCGCCCAGTTTCGACTTCCGGCCCGAAGGTCTGGTGTTCGAGGCCGTTCTGCCCTTGCCATCGCCGGACGCGGTGCGCTGGGCCAACCCGTTCTGAGCGCGGTGACCGGCGACGGCGAGATCGCCGCCTTCGTGGCGCAGGCGGGTCTGCCGGCCCGTTTCGCCGATCTGGCCGCCCGGCTCCACGCCCCGCTCGCCGCGCGCATCGCCCAGGCCGCTGCTGGACGGAATGAGCCTCTGGTGGTCGGCCTCTGCGGCCCTCAGGGGGCTGGCAAGTCAACCTTGGTCGCACTGGTTACGCGGCTGCTGCGGGGCCGGGGCCTGAAGACCGCCAACCTGTCGCTGGACGACCTCTATCTGACCCGCGCCGAGCGCTTGGCCCTGGGTCAGGCGGTTCATCCGCTGCTGCGCACCCGTGGCGTTCCGGGGACTCATGACATTGGCCTTGGCCTGGGCGTTCTGGATGCGCTCGCCCGTCCGGCCCGAGTTCTGCTGCCCCGCTTCGACAAGGCCGTCGACGACCGTGCGCCGGTCGCGGACTTCGAGTGCTTCGAGGCGCCGGTCGAGGTGATCCTGCTGGAAGGCTGGTGCCTGGGCGCCAGAGCTCAGCCCGAGGCGGCGCTCGTCGAACCGGTCAACACCCTTGAGCGCGACGAAGACCCGGCGGGTCTCTGGCGGCGCCGCGCCAACGCCGCCCTGGCGGGACCCTATCGCGCGCTCTTTGACCGGATCGACCTTCTGGTCGTGATGACCGCGCCCGACTTTGCGACCGTTCGCGCCTGGCGGGGGCAGCAGGAGCAGCGCCTGCGGGAAGACCTCGCCGCCCATGGCCGCGACCCGGCGCTGGCCATGGACGATGCGGCTCTGGACCGCTTTGTCGCCCACTATCAGCGCCTGACCGAGTGGATCGCCTGCGACCTGCCGTCTCGCGCCGACATCGCCATCCGCCTGGACGCAAACCGCGAGCCGGTCGAGACCCGAGGCCTCTAGTTTTCCACCGTCCTCACGCGATCGACGATCCGCACGGTGTAGCAGCGGCGCTTGCCCAGTTCGGTGCCGCAGAAGCCCGGTTCTTCCGAGCCCTCGCGCAGCCTGACCCAGCGGTCGCGCGCGCACTCGAACCAGGCGTGCTGGAACTCCAGGTGGTCGACGTCGCGATGGAACACCGGGATCCGGTCGACCGAATAGAACCGCACCATGCCGGTCAGCCCGCCGAAACTGCCCCGGCCATCGACCAGGCCGCAGATCTGTCCGGTGCGTGTGGCCCAAACCGCGCCCAGATCCAGAGGATTGGTCTGTTTCAACCGGGCCTTGAGGCTGGCGCGGACGTGGCCCCATTCAGCCCGAGCCCTGGGCTTCTCGACCAACATCTGCCCCGGCGTCGGCGGGGGCAGGGTGGCGTTGACCTTTTCCACGCGCATCAGATCGACAACCGACAGGCCGACCGCGCCCAGAATGCCGACCACGATCACACCCGAGAAGATGCGCGGGAGCAATGGCATGCGGCGCGGCTTGTCCCAGACCGGTATCGTCATCGGCATTCTCCCGTCCCTGAGGACGAGAGTGCGCAGCACCATTTGGTTTGACAAGTGTAAAAGATTACGAGTCTAAACCTAACGGTCGGGCCGCGTTCCATCGGCGGCTCCGTCCTCGTCCTCCTCCTCGCGCGCGGTGGATTCGGAGCGCGGCGGAGGCGGGGGATCGGCGGTGAAGAAGGCGCCCAGCAGCATCATCATGCCAGCCAGCGGGGCCATGGCCCGCTTGGAGCGCTTGGCGTTGCGCGCGCCCCAGACCGCCAGCGGCGTCAGAACGGCGATGACGGCCAGGGTGATCAGGATGGGGACAAGATCGGACATGACCTGATGTGGCCCGCCCCCGCCCGTCTGCAAGGCCGAGCTTCAGCTCTTGCGGAAGAACGCGTGGATGCGCTCGGCCATGGGGCGACTGACGCCTTCGACCTTCAGCAGGTCTTCGATCCCCGCTCGGCCAACGCCCTTGGCCGAGCCGAAGGCGTGTAGCAGGGCCTTCTTGCGGCCAGGGCCGACCCCTTCGATCTCGTCGAGCGGGTTCTTCTTCATGTCCATGCTGCGGCGCGTTCGGTGGGCGCCGATGGCGAAGCGGTGCGCCTCGTCGCGCAGGCGCTGCAGGTAGTAGAGCACCGGCGACTTGGGCTCGAGCATGAACGGCGTCTTGTCGGGCATGAAGAAGCGCTCCAGCCCGGCGTCGCGGTCCGGGCCCTTGGCGACCCCGACGACGGCGATGTCGTCGACGCCCAGGTCGGCCATGATTTCCAGCGCCGCGTCCAGCTGGCCCTTGCCGCCGTCAACCAGCACCAGGTCGGGGCGGTTGTCGCTTTCGCCCTCTTCCTCTTCCTTGACCAGGCGGGCGAAGCGGCGCTTCAGCACCTCCTTCATCATGCCGTAGTCGTCGCCGGGGGTGAGCTCGGTGCTCTTGATGTTGAACTTGCGGTACTGGCCCTTCATGAAGCCGTCCGGCCCGGCCACGATCATGCCGCCCACGGCGTTGGTGCCCTGGATGTGGCTGTTGTCATAGACCTCTATCCGCTCGGGCGGGGCGTCCAGTCCGAAGGCCTCGCAGACCCCGGCGAGCAGCTTGGTCTGGGCGCTGCCCTCGGCCATCTTCCGGCCCAGCGCTTCGCGCGCATTGGTCAGGGCGTGGGCCACCAGGTCGGCCTTTTCGCCGCGCTTGGGGACGCTGATCTCGACCTTGCGGCCGCTCTTCAGGGCGAAGGCCTCGGCCAGCAGGGCGCACTCGGCCGGCTCCAGATTGGCCAGGATCAGGCGGGGGATCGGCTTGTCGTCGTAGAACTGGCCCAGGAAGGCGGTCATCGCCTGGGCCTCTTCACTGACCCCTTCCTGCTCGGCCGCGCCGGTGATGCGGGGGAAGTAGGCGCGGTTGCCCCAGTTCTGGCCGGCCCGGAAGAAGAACACCTGCACGCAGGCCTGGCCGCCCTCGACATGCAGGGCGACGACGTCGGCCTCATCCACCGTTTCGGGATTGATCTGGCTTTCCTGAGCGACGGACGACAGGGCGCGGATGCGGTCGCGCAGGCGGGCGGCGCGCTCGAACTCCAGGTCCTCGGCGGCTTCTTCCATCGCCTTGGCCATGGTGGCCATCACCGCGCGAGACTTGCCGCGCAGGAAGCCTTCGGCCTGGTCGACCAGGGCCTGGTAGTCCTCGAGGCTGACCAAGCCGGTGCACGGCGCGGCGCAGCGCTTGATCTGGTGCAGCATGCAGGGCCGGTCGCGGCTCTCATAGACGCTGTCGCTGCACGAGCGCAGCAGGAAAGCCTTCTGCAGGGTATTGAGCGTGCGGTTCACCGCCCAGGCGCTGGCGAACGGCCCGAAATAGTCGCCCTTGATCGTGTGGGCGCCACGATGCTTGCGCAGCTGCGGCGCGGCGTGGTCGCGGCGGATCATGATCTCGGGAAAGCTCTTGTCGTCGCGCAGCAGCACGTTGAAGCGCGGCTTCAGCGACTTGATCAGGTTGATCTCGAGCAGCAGGGCGTCGGCTTCGGTGCGGGTGGTGACGAACACCATGGCTCGCGTGGCGTCGACCATGTGGGCGATGCGGTTGGTGTGGAACCGGCCCTGAGCGTACTGGATCACGCGCTTCTTCAGGCTCTTGGCCTTGCCGACGTAGAGCACCTCGTCGGCCTCGCCGATCATCCGGTACACGCCGGGCGCGTCAGGCAGGCGCGCGGCCTCGTCCTTGATCAGGGCGGCGCCGCGCAGGGCGTTGGCGAGGTGGGCTGGGGCGGTGTCGTCGTTCACGACGGACATATAGGCGAGTCTAACGGGTTCAGCGACGTCCGAGGCTGTGATGTACCGTCGCCATGATCACGCGATCCGGTTCGACACGATAGCGAATGATATAGGCGTGCGCGCCAAAAGGCACGTTCAGCTCCCGGCCGCGATAGTTCGCCGCCTGCCGGCCCCGTTCGGGAAATTCTTGAAGCGACATCATCGCTTGGAACAGCAAAGGGCCGACCTGCAACGCTGCTGTCGGATTCCGCGCGGACAGCCAGGCCTCGAGATCACGCACGTCCGAATAGGCGCGCGGCGAGACAAAGACAGGCTTCATCGTGGTGGGGGCGGACCGTCAGACTTGCCCCAGCCGTTCATCCAGGGCCCCAGTTCATCGAGCGGAATGCCACTATCCTCGGCCATGACCGCCTCGCAGATCGCATCGACCTCCGCCCAGATCGGATCTTCTTCGAGCAGGTGAAGGGCGAATTCCTCGACGCTCTGCCCCGCCGCCTCGGCGCGGGTCTTCAGCCGCTCAACCAGCGCCGCATCAATCGTCAGGGTCATTTCGCCGTCGGCCATGCGTCAATGATCCTCCCAAGCCTGTTTGTCGTCAACCGCGTGGGGCGGTATGACCGCCCATGACCACGCGCCCGCTCTTCGTCACCCCGCTCTATGAAGCCAGCCTCTCGGCGGAGAAGGACTTCGAATCCTTCATCGACGACCTGCACGACGCCTGCATCGCCGTCGCCGAGGAGGACGAGGCCGGCCAGGCCTGGGCCGAGAAAAAAGGCTATCCGGGCTATACCTCCTATGCCTCGCTGGACGACCTGCCCCAGCGCGACAGCTTGTTCGCCGACCTCAAGAAGAAGCTCGACAGGCACGCCATCACCTTCGCTCGCGAGCTACGCTTCGACCTGGCGGGCGGCAAGCTGGTGATGGACAGCTTCTGGATCAACATCCTGGATCCCGGGGGCCAGCACACTGGCCACATCCATCCGCACAGCGTCATCTCGGGAACGGTCTATGTCACCATACCGACCAGCGCCTCGGCCCTGAAGTTCGAGGATCCGCGCCTGCCGATGATGATGGCCGCGCCGACGCGGGACGAAGACGCGCCGGAGGAGCTGCGGCCCTTCGTCTATGTCCAGCCTCAGCCTGGCACGATCCTGCTGTGGGAGAGCTGGTTGCGCCATGAGGTGACGCCCAACCAGGCCGACGAACAGCGGATCAGCATCAGCTTCAACTACGCCTGGCGATAGGCGCGGCCATTCCTACGGCCCGCAGGTCCAGGTCCCGGGGATGACGCGGCTGGCGCCGTCGGCGCGCTGATAGGTCAGGGTGGCAGGGCTGGGCGGAGACTCGCCGCCGCCGGTCGCCGGGCCTGTCACCGCGATGACAACGGTCTTGCCGGCGCCGGTGAAGGTGGCTCCCTTCAGCATGCCGTCGAACCCGCCGGGCGCGGCGACGCGCTCGACGTATCCTGTCACCTTGACCAGACCCTGCGCCGCATCCTTCGAAGCGACAAAGCCCTGCGCCGTCAGAAGGGTCGCGCCGTCCGCGGCGAACCCGCAGGCGAGCTCACCCTGCGTGGCGTTGGCTTGCATATCCGCCGGGGTCAGGGCCGACAGCTGGATCTCGGAACCATCACCGCCCACGGTGGACCCGCCGGTCTGTCCGGTGGCTGGCGTAGGAGCAGGCGTTGCGGGCGTGCGGGTTTCCGAGCCGACAGCCACCGGGGGCGCCGAGGCGGCCTGGTCCTGGGTTTTCTGGTCGGAGCAGGCGGTCAGGGCCAGGGTGGCGGCGGCGAGCGCCCAGACCGTGGCGCCGGCGCGAAGTCGTCGTTCGGTCATGACGTTCGTCCCTTTTCCATGCATTCAAGATGACGCCTGAGGGCGTGGCCGGTTCCAAGAAGCTTAGGCGACAGACGGTTCAGCCGCCAGTCCCGCCTTCCAGCCGCGCTCCAGGGTCCAGGCGGCGATGCCCAGCCACAGCAAGCCGAGGAACGCGTGGCCACGCTGCCAGTAGCCGACATCGTAGCCCGTCCGCACGTTCCACACGCCGGTCAGCAGGGCGAAGACCAGCAGCAGGCCCAAGAACCAGCCCAGGGAGAACTGCGCCAGCCGCTTGTGGCCGGGAAGGCCCCAGAGAGCCCAGGCGGTGAACAGCGGCGCGAACTGGATGGCCAGGCCCACGCCGCAGGCGCGGTGCATCTCGTCGGGCCAGTGGAACAGGCCGGCAAAGATCGCGCCGAGACCGGTCAGGGCCACCCATAGGCCGGCAAAGGCCGAGACCGTGCGACGGCCGCCGGCATGTTCCAGCGCGTGGGTGAAGCCGGCGCCGGCCAATAGGCCCGCCAGCCCGGCCAGCACCATGCCGATATTGAACACCAGCGGCGCCGGCGCGTCGGGGCCGCCCAGCTCGCTGATGAACTGGGCGCCGGGATCGAAGCCGGGGAACAGCTTCTGGGCCAGCCACACGTCGACCACCATGATCACCGGCGTGATCACGCCGATCTTCAGGAAGGCGCCGGTACGGACAGACACAGGAAAGCGAGCCTCGGAAAACAGTGAGGGCGGCAGAATCCCTTCCGCCGCCCCCTGGGTCAATGCCGGTCTTTACGGGAACCTACTTTGCCGCGGACGGGTGACCTGCCGGCGCGAACTGCGTACCGAAGAAGTCGCCCTTCTTCCAAACCGGGCGGGCCGGCGCGTCGGCCAGCTCGCGGGCGATTTCGTAGTTCACCAGGGCGAACTTGGCGGCCGCGGCATAGTCGATCGGCAGCTTCAGATCGTCGCTGGGCTTGTGATAGTTGGTGGCCAGGAAGTCCTTGAAGGCCTTCTCGCCGCCGTTCTGGAAGCCGGTCATCAGGAACACTGAAGGCACCCCCTGCTCGACGAAGCGATAGTGGTCCGAGCGCGTGAACAGTCCCTCGTCCGGCAACGGGTCGCCCGAAAGCGCGATGCCCACGCGGCCGGCGGCCTTGGCCACGGCCGGGCCGAGGGTCGAGCGGTCGGCTCCAAACGCCACCACGTCGGTGAACGGATAGAGCAGGATCGGCATGTCGAGGTTCACGTTGGCGGCGATGTTCGCCTTCGGAACCGTCGGGTTGTTGGCGAAGTATTCCGAGCCGACCAGACCCTTTTCCTCAGCCGTGACCGCGACCAGCAGGACGGTGCGCCTGGGCTTGGTCTTGGCGTTCTTAAAGCCGCGCGCGACCTCCAGAAGGGTGGCGATGCCCGAGGCGTTGTCCAGCGCGCCGTTATTGATCTTGTCCGGACCCTTGCCGTGATCGTCGATACCGGTGTGGTCCAGGTGGGCGCTGAGGATGATGGTCTGGGCCTTCAGCGCGGGGTCGGAACCCTCGATCACGCCAACGACATTGCTGCTTTCGCGCTTTTCGATCTCGCTCTTCAGCGCCACCGAGGCCTTGAACGGCAGGTTGAAGCCCTTGACCGCGCCTTGGGGCGTTTCGGCCGCCGCCAGAACGGCGTCCAGGGCGGTAGGGGCGCCGGCGAACAGCTTGGCTGCGCCCTTCGGGCTGAGCGAAGCCAGGGTCGGGGCCGAGACGCCGCGCACATAGCCGACGTCGTTGGCGTCGCGCCAGGTCATCCGCCATTCGCGGTAGTTGGCGATCCCGCGTTCGAACGGGCGACGCTTTTCCGAGCTGGTGGTGCCCATGGTGATCATGCCAACCGCGCCATGCTTGGCGGCTTCGATGCGCTTGACCGTGTTATTGCCGTAGTGAGCGCGCTCTTCGGTCTGGAAGCTGGACGGCGCGCCGCTCAGCAGGACGACGATCTTGCCCTTCACGTCGAGGCCGGCATAGTCGTCGCGGCCCTTCTCGGGGGCGACCACGCCAAAGCCGATGAAGACCAACGGAGCTTCGACATTGACCTCGGTCGCCTGGGCCTGGGCGGTGGGCAGAAAGTCCTCGCCGAACTTCAGGGCCTGTTCCTTGTTGTCCGGACCGGTCAGGTTGAACGCGCCCTCGGCGGCGTTCTTGAAGGCCAGCAGCGGCACGCGTTGCAGGTACGAGCCATCGGCGGCGCCCGGCTTCACGCCCAGCTGGGCGTATTGCGAAGCCACGTAATTGGCGGCGAGGTCATAGCCACGGGTGCCGGCTTCGCGACCTTCCATCAGGTCGTCGGCCAGGAAAGTCATGTGGGCGCGGATCGCCTCGGGCGAGGGCGTGAAGCTGGGCGTAGGCGTCTTGGCCTTGGGGGCGGCGAGGACGGGCTGGGAGACCATGAGCATGGCGGCGCTGAGAAGAGCGGCGCGGCGCGAAAAAGACATCAAGCAGAGCTCCAGGGCGGGTCTGGCCCGCGAAAGGGGCGAACCTTGGCCAGCCTGGGAGGGCTTGTCGAGATGGGCGACCTGAACGTTTTGTAATCTTTGCCGATCCGGGGACGATTTTCCCTGCCTGACATGGCTGATGCGGTGTTCACCTTTCTTTTACGCGAGGGCTTAACCCAGCCGTGGGAAGACGATGGCGTACTGAAGGAAAGCCTTGCCATGCAGGCCCTAGCCATCGCCGCCGCCGGCATGACCGCCGCCGCTCACCGTCTCACCGAAAGCGCCCAGCGCACGGCGACCTGGAGCGCGCGCGAGATCGATACCGATCTGGTCAAGGAAGCCGTCCAGCAGGTCTCGGCCAAGAACGACTTCGCCGCCAACGTCGCCGTAGCCAAGACCGCCGACGAAATGACCGGCGCGCTGCTGGACATGAAGGTCTAGCCGCGCCGCTTTCCAGACGTCCCGCCCGCTCCCCCCGGCGGAAGGACGTCTGGCTGTTGCTCCCCGGGTCCTGTCCCAAATTCCCCGGGGAGCGACTTGACCTTTCCCCGCTCCGGGCGTGATCGTTCCACTCCAGCTTGCGGGCTCACGAGCTTTGGGGGGAGCAAGACATGGCCAGATGCGTTCTCGCGGTCGCTGTCGCGGCCGGACTGTTGCTTTGCGGCCCCGCTCAGGCCGCCGATAGCGTCGAGGCCATGATGGCCCGGACCGAAAATCTCAAGCTCCAGGGCCGCAAGGGCGAAAGCCTGCTGCGCCCGGGCTATGCGGTAGGGGAGTACATCGGCGGCGCGACGGTGCGCACCAAGGCCGTCAGCGGCGGCTTCAATGATTCCAAGGTCTTTTCGAAGGACCAGATGAGCGCCGACTTCACGGTCAGCGCCCCCGGTTTCGCGACGCCCGTCACCGGATCCTGCGCGGGCGGGCAGGGCAAGATCGCCCTGGGCTGGATCACGTTCGATCGCGACGACCTGGCCTTTGTCTGCGACTACCGACGCGGCGAGACGCCGATCAAGGCCCACCTGACCCTGGCCCTTTCCAGGGGAAAGGCCTGGCCGGCATGGCGGCGCCGCAGCGGGCGGGCGAGTTTCGCTATGAGGGGATCGTCCTGCGGGTTCGCACCCAGCGTGTCGGCGGCATGCCGATCGGCGGCGGCGGCGCCTTGGGCTATGTCTTCAGCTGCGACGGCGTGGATATTGGCGGGGTCAGCCTGAGCGGCATGGCCCCTGCCTTCTATCTGCCGCCCAAGGGCTCACCAGACCGCGACGCGGCGGCGGTGCTGGCGCTGAGCCTGTTCTTCTTCAAGGACCCGGGCTTCAACGGACGCTGACGCCATTTTGCGCGTGGGCCGCGCCTCCCTATCTGTTGAGCGCGGCGCCTTTCGCCGCGTTCGAGGCGATGATGAGCAAGGCCCCCATCAAGGCGATCAAGGCGGTAAAGACGGACTGGTCCCATGTCGTGCTGGTCTGCCGCAAATGTTCGAAGAAGCTGGACGGCGGCTTTGGCGAGGACGGCGACCAGAGCCTGCGCAAGGCGCTGAGGCAGGCCGCCGGCGGCGGCAAGGGTCGCAAGGCCAGCATCGGCGTCATCGAGGTCGGATGCTTTGACCTGTGCCCCAAGGACGCGGTGGTGGCCGCCAACGCCTCCAGTCCCGGACAGTGGCTGGTCGTGCCGCGCGGATCGCCGATGGCTAAGGTGACCGAGCAACTCGGGCTGACGGCGCGAACCTAGAGCATTTTCCGATAAGTGTGAAACGGTTATCGGATCGAAAAATGCTCTAAACTTTTGATTTAGAGCTCTTTTCGCCCGACTCTGATGAAGCCATCAGGTCGGAAAGGGCTCTAGCGCCAGCGGCGCTTGCGGGCCTTGGCCTCGGCCTGGGCGTCCAGCGGGGCGCCCTCGATCAGCGCATCCATCACGTCGAGCACGGCGGCGGGCGTCTGGCTGGACGCCGTCTGGTAAGCGCCGCCGCCGTCGCCGGCGGCGGTCGGAGCGGCGGCTTTCACCGTCCAGGCGCCGCGTTCGCGACAGGCCAGGCCCGCCGTCGCTCCCGCCGCGAAGGTCCGGCAATAGCCGCCTTCCCTGGCCTTGAAGCTCAGCCCGATGCGCACCGGCCCGGCATTGGGGCCGGACGCCTGCGTGTTTAGGGCGGCGACGACCAGGGGACTGGGCGAGAGGCCTGTGTCGGTCTTCGACTCCCAGGGCGCGACGACGCCGACCGCGATTCCGACAGCCAGACAGGCGGCCATGGCGCCCCAGACCGGACGGCTCCACTGCGGCGGCGGCTGTTGTGAAGGCGCGGGCGGCGGAGCAGGCTTGCGAAACGGGATGACCTTGGCCTGAGCAGGTTTTGGGGCCTGAGCAGGTTTCGGGGCCTGCGCCGGCTTGGGTGTCGAGGCGACCGCCTTGATCAGCCGCTTGGGCGGCGCTTCGGCCACGACCGAGGCGAACGCCCCGGACATCATGCTCCGCACCTGTCGGGCGTCGGCGATGCGGACGGCCAGGGCCTGGTCGGTCCGCGCCGTGGCCTCGATCACCGCCGACGCGGCCGCGTCCAGTTCGCCGTCCACATAGGCGCCCAGGGTTTCGTCGTCGAAGGTCATGGCTGGGCCCCTTGCGCCAGAAGCGTCGTCTGCAAGGCCGCCCGACCGCGCGCTAGGCGGCTGGTCAGGGTGCCGATGGGAATGTCGAGCACGGCCGAGGCCTCCTGATAGGACAGGCCTTCGACCAGCACCATGGCGACGGCGAATTTCTGTTCTTCAGGCAGGGCGGCCAGGGCGCGCTCTACGGCCGTCACGCCCAGGCGGGCGTCCAGATTGGCCGAGCCGGGATCGGCGATGCTGTCGCCCAACTCCTCCGGCGCCAGCACGCGGGCGCGCCGCTGGCGGCTGCGCATTTCGTCGATCCAGGCGTTTTTCATCATCCGAAAGACCCAGCTGTCGAGCCTTGTGCCGTCGCGCCACTGGTCGCGGCGAACCAAGGCCCGCTCAAGCGTCAGTTGCGTCAGGTCGTCTGCGTCGGCAGGCTCCCAGGCCAGAATCCGCGCAAGGCGGCGCAGCCGGGGCAGCAAGTCGATCAGGGCGGTCTGAAACGTATCCAAGGTCGTTGTCGTCCTGAGGAAGAAACGGCTGAGGTCGGACGTTTAATCCATGACCCGACGGATTTCGCCCAACGGCCCCAACCTTCGCCGATTCCGGGCGTTGTGAAACGGCAGCAGGAGTTTATATCGACCATGCCCCGCCGAACCCTCCTGGCCCTGGCTAGCGTCATCGTCCTTTCGACCAACGTGCCGGCCGTGGCTCAGTTGCTGCCGGGCGGCCCAGGTTTGCCCACCTTGCCGTCTGCGGGCCTGCCTGCTCTGCCTGATGCGACAGGTCGGTTGGACAGGATCGAAGGCGCCGCGAGGCGGTTGACGCCGGAGCTGCTGGCCGCCGCGCGCCTGGACCGGCTGCGCGACCTGGTCCGGGCCCAGCCGCGCCGGCTGGATATTGACGAGCTGGGTCAGCCCGTGGTTCGCGGCGAGGTGCTGGCGGTGTCGCCCGATCCGGCCAGTCTGGACGCGGCGCGGGCGGCGGGCTTTACGGTGCTGAGAAGCCAGACCGATCCGGAGCTGGGCGTCGCGCTGGTCGCCCTGGCGCCGCCCAAGGGCGTGGATGTCCGTAAGGCGGTGGCGCGGCTGCGTCAGACCGATCCGTCCGGAACCTATGACTACAATCACATCTATCTCGACGCGGGTGGAGCCGCTCCGGCGCCGGTCGCCGCCGCGCCTTCAGGGGAGGGCGCGGCCATCAAGGTCGGCTTGCTCGACACCGGAGTGGACGCGCGGCACGCGGCCTTCGCGGGCGTTCGTGTCGAGCAGCGGGCTTTCGCCGGTTCGACGCGCGCCTCGGTCCACGGCACCGCCACCGCGGCCCTGATCGGCGCGGGGAAGGGCGGCCAGATCCTGGTCGCCGACGTCTATGGCGACGGGAAAGCCGGCGGCTCGGCCTCGGCCATCGTCGCGGCCTTAGGCTGGATGGCCGCCTCGCGCGCGCCGGTGGTCAATATCAGCCTGGTGGGTCCGCCCAACGCCGCCCTGGCAGCGGCGGTGCGGGCGCTCAGCGCACGCGGCTGCCTGTTGGTGGCCGCCGTCGGAAATGACGGCCCGCCGCGCCGCCGCTCTATCCGGCCTCCTATCCCGGCGTGATCGCGGTGACCGGGGTCGACGCCCGCCGGCGCCCTCTGCCGGAAGCAGGCCGGGCGCTGCATGTGGATTTCGCCGCGCCCGGCGCCGGCCTGCGCGCGGCCAGACCCGGCGGCGGCGCGGCCAGCGTGCGCGGCACTTCATTCGCCTCGCCCATCGTCGCCGGCCATCTGGCCCGCCTGTTGCCCGCGCCCGATCCCGCCGGAGCCACGCGAGCGGTCGAGCGGTTGGCGGCGTCGGCGCAGGACCTTGGTGCGCCCGGCCGCGACACCGTCTTCGGCCGAGGCTTCGTGCCGCAATAAATTTCGCAGGGCGGGAAGAAACGCCGGGGCAGGGTCGTTGGACAAGCAGGAGGCGCTGAATACGCGCCTCCCCCTAACGCTTAGGGGCCAATGCAAGGAGACACCCCATGCGCAAGACACCTTTCCTGATGACCACAGCCGCCGTCGCGGCCCTGTTTGTCGCTCCAATGGCGCAAGCCCAGCTCCTCGGCGGTTCCGGCGGCGGCGGTTTGACCGGCGGCCTCACTGGCGGTTTGGGCGGAGCCTCGGGCAATCTTGGCGGGGCGTTCGGCGGCGCGGGTCGGCTGACCGGCCCTGACGCCAGCGGCGTGGGCTCGCGGGTTCGCGGAACCACCGACACCGCGCGCGGCAAGGCCCGGGATACGACCACCCGCGCCCGCAGCGCGGCGGAGCGCACGGCCAGCTCGGCCCGCGCGCCGCAACTCGAGGCCTCGGGCGCCGGTCAGGCTTCGGGCTCAGGCTCGGCGGCGGCTGGCGGTCTGGGCGGCATGGCCTCGGGCGCATTTGGCGGTGCGGGCCAGGTGGGAATGCCGGACCTTGCTGGCCCCGGTGAAGCGGCGAGCGTCGCCGTCGCCAACGTCCGTGATCGGGCCGGCTCGACGACGGGACGTGCTCTTGACGCCGTGGGTTCCGCCCGCGATGCGGCCTCTTCGACCCGAGTGACCGGCGATGGCGCTAGGGCTGCGACCGGCGCGGTCAGCCGCGATGGCGTTTCCGGTTCTGCCAATGGCTCGGGTTCGGGCAGCGCCAAGGCGCGCAAGGGCTCCGTCGCCCCGGCCGGCGCGCTGGGCCTTTCCGGCTCGGCGTCGAAGTCCGGCGCCAACGCCTCGGCCAATGGCGCGGGCTCGGCCTGGGTCCGTCGCGACTAGGCGGCAAACGCACTGATCTAGAGCCGGAAATTCTCATCAAATGGGCAATTTTGAATGAGACAGGCTCTACCCCCGTCCCGTGCTGGAGCGCGGCGGGGGGGAAGGGGCCCGGCCAAGCGCCGGGCCCCTTTGCGCGTGACTACGCCGCCCGCGCTAATTCCGCAGCCAGCAATTCCAGCATTTCCCGGGTGCCTTCCTCGCGCCCGGCGACATTGCCGTCCAGATAGGCGCCCTGTTCGGTGAAGACCAGCCGCGTTCCCTTGCCCTCGGCCCGGAACTCCACCGTGGCCAGCGAGGACGACAGCGGCGCGCCGCCAAGGGTCATGGCATAGGCGAAGATCAGCCGCTCGTTAGGGGCGACGTCCAGATAGATGCTGTCATTGGTGATCAGCACCGTCGCGCCCGGCGGGCTGAAGCGGCTGGATTCCTGGGCTCCGATGGCCAGTTCGCCGCCGGAATGGGCGTGCAGCGACCAGCTGTCAGTCTTGAAAAACCAGCGCCGCCGGGCGTCCGGGTCGGTAAAGGCGTGGAAGGCGCGGGCCGGGGCGGCGTCAGAGACCCGCTCGAGGAAAAAGGTGGCGTGAGTAATGTCGGCCATAGGTCAGGTCTCCGTTCCGGGCTTGGTTTGCGCCAGGAATTCGCCCAGCCGGTCGAGCTTCTGCTCCCAGCCGATGCGGCGTTCGTTGATCCATTTCTCGGCTTGGATCAGGGCCCCGGCGTCGAGCGTGCAGGTCCGCACCCGCCCGACCTTCTCGGTTTTCACCAGGCCGGACGCCTCCAGCACGGCCAAGTGCTGGCCAACCGCCGACAGGCTCATGGGCAGGGGCTGGGCCAGTTCGCTGACCGAGGCGGGGCCAGCCGACAGCCGTTCCAGCATGCTGCGCCGGGCGGGATCGGCCAGCGCATGGAAGACGCGGTCCAGGGTGGGTGTTTGATGAAGCATATGCTTTAGTATTCCGGCCGGCGAAAGATGGCAAGAGAAACTGAAGAGATTGCTTGAGTTATTTGCGGCCGGTCGGAGGCGCCGGCGACTGGCGCGGGCCGGACGCGTGACGATGGCGGCTTCGCGCCGCTTTAGGGATTAGACGAGTTCGATTAACTGATAGTCGGCTCGGTGCTGGACCACGGCCTTGGAGAGGTCGTGTTGGGCCTGCAGATTCATCCAGAATTGGGCGTTGGCGCCGAACACGCGCTCCAGACGCATCGCCGTATCGGGCGTGACGGGCTGGGTCTCGCGGGTCAAGCGCTCGGTGCGCGTCCTGTCCTTCAGGCCCATGGCGCGAGCCAGCGCGCCGGCTGTCATGCCGTGTGGGGCCATGAAGTCCTCGCGAAGAATCTCGCCAGAGTGGAGAAGCGGCGAGACGAAGTTATAGTCCAAAAAAGTGGCCATTACCGTTCCTCCGTGAACGGGGCCAAGATTACAAACGCGGGGCTAGAGCCCTTTCCGACCTGATGGCTTCATCAGGGTCGGGCGAAAAGGGCTCTAAATCAAAAGTTTAGAGCATTTTTCGATCCGATAACCGTTTCACACTTATCGGAAAATGCTCTAGTGACAGTCGCCGAACCAGACCTCCTCGGGACCGTCGGTCCCCCACGAAAACACGAGGCGGTACTGGTCATTGACGTTCAGCGACCACTTCCCGGCCAGATCGCCGGCCAGCTGTTGAAGGCGATTATCTGGCGGAAAGCGGAGTTGCTCGACATCCGTTGCGGCGCTCATCTGCGCGAGTAAGCGGCGGGTCTTTTTAGCGAGGGTGGCGGGAAAGCCTTTCGGCGTCCTGCCCTCGAACACTGCTTTGAGGTCATCACTTTTCCAACTCTGGATCATCCCCCGTTAGCTCCTTCTAACGAGAAAAGTGCAGCGTACTGCGCCACGGAAGTCAATTTTCTGTAGCGTTATGCGCTACGTACGCGGGAGGCTAAACCCCCGCCCACAACGAAAGACGCCCCGGCCTTTCGACCGGGGCGTGTGCGTTTTCGATCCGAGGATCCAGCCTTAGCTGTCCAGGAAACTCCGCAGCTTCCGGCTCCGGCTCGGGTGCTTCAGCTTGCGCAGCGCCTTGGCCTCGATCTGCCGGATGCGTTCGCGGGTGACAGAGAACTGCTGGCCGACTTCTTCGAGGGTGTGATCGGTGTTCATGCCGATGCCGAAACGCATGCGCAGCACGCGCTCTTCACGTGGGGTCAGCGAGGCCAGCACGCGGGTGGTGGTTTCCCGCAGGTTGCTCTGGATGGCCGCGTCGATGGGCAGGATGGCGTTCTTGTCTTCGATGAAGTCGCCCAGGTGGCTGTCTTCCTCGTCGCCGATAGGCGTTTCGAGGCTGATCGGCTCCTTGGCGATCTTCAGGACCTTACGGACCTTTTCCAGCGGCATGGCCAGCTTTTCGGCCAGCTCTTCGGGGGTCGGCTCGCGGCCGATCTCGTGCAGCATCTGGCGGCTGGTGCGGACGATCTTGTTGATCGTCTCGATCATGTGGACCGGGATGCGGATGGTTCTTGCTTGGTCAGCAATACTGCGGGTGATGGCCTGACGGATCCACCAGGTGGCGTAGGTCGAGAACTTGTAGCCGCGGCGATATTCGAACTTATCGACAGCCTTCATCAGGCCGATATTGCCTTCCTGGATCAGGTCCAGGAACTGCAGGCCGCGGTTGGTGTACTTCTTGGCGATGGAGATCACGAGGCGCAGATTGGCCTCGACCATTTCCTTCTTGGCCTGACGGGCTTCGCGCTCGCCCTTCTGGACGGTCTGGACGATGCGGCGATAGTCGTCGATCGGCACGCCGGTCTCTGTGGCCAGGGCGGCGATCTCGCTGCGGATATCCACGACCGAGGTCTGGTCGTTCTCGACGAACTTGGTCCAGCGCACGCCCATGCTCTTGACCTGATCCGACCAGGTCGGGTTCAGCTCGGAGCCGAAATAGGCCTTGAGGAACTCGCTGCGGCTGATGCCATAGCTGTCAGCCAGACGCAGCAGACGGCCTTCAAGGCCGATCAGGCGCTTGTTGATCGCATAGAGCTGCTCGACCAGCGCCTCGATGCGGTTGTTGTTCAGCTTCAGCGTCTTCAGGTGCAGGATGATGGTCTGCGACAGGGCCTCATAGGCCTTGCGGTCGTTGTCGCTGAGGTCTTCGCCGCGCAGGCGGCTGCCGACCAGCTTGTCCTGCAGCTTGCGGAAGGTTTCGAACTCGCTGGCGATGGCGTCGAGAATGGCCATCACGCCTTCGCGCAGTTCGCCTTCCATGGCGCTGACAGTGGGGCCGGCGCCGTCGTCGAAATCGTCCTCGTCGTCGCCTTCGGCTTCCGGCTTGGGCGCGGCTTCGTCATCGACGGGCTCGGACGGTTCGGCTTCGGTGTCATCGGCCGCCGGCTGGGCGGCGACGCCGTTGATGGCGGCGTAGGTGCCATCAAGGTCGATCACTTCGCGCAGCAGGATGCGGCCCGTGCCCAGTTCCTCGCGCCAGACCATGATGGCTTCGAAGGTCAGGGCGCTTTCGCACAGACCCCGGATCATGGTGTCGCGACCGGCTTCGATTCGCTTGGCGATGGCGATCTCGCCTTCGCGCGACAGCAGCTCAACCGAGCCCATCTCGCGCAGATACATGCGCACGGGGTCGTCGGTGCGGTCATAGGCCGACGGCTTGTCGGAGGTGATGACCTGCTGGTTGTCTTCGCGGGCGACGACTTCGCCGCCTTCGCCGGTTTCGGCGTCTTCTTCGGCCTCGACGACGTTGACGCCCATTTCGCTGAGCATGGCCAGCGTATCTTCGATGGCGTCGGGGCTGACTTCTTCCGAAGGCAGCACCTTGTTCAGTTCTTCCATCGTGACGAAGCCGCGGGCTTTCGCCTGCTTGATGAACTTCTTTACGCCCGCATCGGTCAGGTCGAGGAGCGGCCCA
This sequence comes from Caulobacter sp. DWR1-3-2b1, assembly GCF_049895765.1. Taxonomy (NCBI): domain Bacteria; kingdom Pseudomonadati; phylum Pseudomonadota; class Alphaproteobacteria; order Caulobacterales; family Caulobacteraceae; genus Caulobacter; species Caulobacter sp. DWR1-3-2b1. Next base: position 47,160 of record NZ_JAFCSZ010000017.1, on the reverse strand, counting down.
TCACTGCCGGTGGACTCAGGCGCTTCCGTATCGGCCGAGGAATTGTTGCTCATCAAGGTCTCCGAGGTCGGCGAAACATCCCCCGCGAGAGGCGCGCCGAAAAAATTCTAGTTCCGAAAAGGTCCCGCCAGCCTGGGCCGCGCCGTCCGTTTCGTCGTTTCCCAAAAAGATCTCGGCCACAAAGTGTCGCATGCCACCAGCACTGAACGTTCGCCACGAATAGTTACTCCGCCAGAATACTCTCGGCGGAGACGACGGCGTTTCAGCGCGGTCTCATGCGTTACGACCTTGAGGGTCCGCGACCACTGGGATCCAACGTCGGCGGCGAGGGTGACATCCTGTTTCGGTAAGGGCGCGCGCGGAGTACGGCGGCCCGCTCGATGTCAATCAGCTGCTTAGCAAATCCTTGAGTCGGCAAATGGCGGGGCAGGGGGGCGGTGTCAAGAGGCAGTAGTCATTCTGCAACCTCTACTTCCGCTCTCCCCGGCGAATGTCGGGTGCCAGATCGAACCCTGAGCGCGTAAATTTCTGCACCGTCGGAAGGCGCGTCATCCCCAAATGCTCATACTGAATCTGGGCCCCGGCATTCGCCGGGGAGACGGAATTAGGGATAGGGGCCTGATCAGCTAGCCCCCTGCCAGAACTCCAGATTGCTGATCTGGCGCTGCAGGACGGCGATGCGGGTGCGCAGGTCGCGGGTGGCGGTCAGGCTGCCGGCGGTGACGGGTTCGCGGCGCAGGGATTCCAGGGCCTGTTCGGAATTGGCGACTTCGATCACCGCTTCGTAGCAGGCCGACCATAAGACCTTGGCGCGGTGCTGTTCCATGTTCGGGTCGAGGAACGGCGCGCCGTCCAGGGCCTTGGCGACGCGTTCCAACTCGGCGAGCTGCGGGGCGAAGCCCTTGCGCGCCAGGATCTCGCGGAACGGCGCGTCGTCGTGCATGTCATCGACCAGGGCCTCGAACAGCTCGTGGGCCAGGGGGCGCAGGCGCGGATCGCCAAAGCCCACCCGCTCGATGGCCTCGTCATAGGGCCGCGCCCAGCCGGGATGGTCGATGGCAGCCACTGCGATGGCGGCGTGGAAGGGGTTGATGCGCTCAGCTATCTGGGCGCGGGCCACGCCCCGGATGCCGGGGTCGGGCGGCTCGCGCTTACCGTTCTTCCACTGACCGCGCGGGGTGAACGGGCGCCCGCTCCCGTAGCCTCCGCCGTCATTGGGCGTGAAGCCCGCGCGCGGAAAGAGGGCGTCCAGCTTGCCCAGCAGATCGTCCTTGTAGGCCTGGGCCAGATCCTTGTCGGCGATGGTCGCGGCGGCGGCGCGCAGGCGCTGCTTGAGGCCGGCCTTGCGCTCGGGGGTATCCAGAGGCTCCAGGTCGCGCTCGCGGTTGAACAACTGCTCGACGAAGGGCGTCGTCGCGGTCAGCTGGGCCTTCAGCGCCGCAGGGCCCTGCTCGCGCAGAACGTCGTCAGGATCCTTGCCGCCGGTCACCAGTGAGAATTTGAACGAGCGACCGGGCTTTAGCAGGGGCAGGGCGCGGTCCATGGCCCGGCTGGCGGCGCGCTGGCCGGCCTTGTCGCCGTCGAAGCACAGGGTGGGCTCGGGATGCAGGCGCCACAGCACCTCCATCTGCTCCTCGGTCATCGCCGTGCCCATGGCGGCCACGGCCGCGACGCCGGCCCGGTGACAGGCGACGACGTCCATATAGCCCTCGACCACCACCATCGGATTGGCCTCGGTCGGCGCGGCGGCCTGGGCGGCGTGCAGGATCTTGCGGGCTTCGTACAGGCCGTACAGCAACCGGCCCTTGTGGAAGAGGCTGGTCTCGGGACCGTTCAGATATTTGGCGCGGGCGGCGGGATCCATGGCCCGGCCGCCGAACGAGACGACCTTTCCCCGGGTGTCGGTGATCGGAAAGATGATCCGGTCGCGAAAGCGGTCATAGGGCGCGCCGCCGTCCTCTGGCGCGATCAGCACGCCTGCCTCGACCAGGTCGCCCGGCTGGGCGCCCTTGGCGATCAGATAGTCCTTCAGGCCGGTGCGGTTGTTGGGCGCGAAGCCGATGTGGAAGCGGCTCCACTCGCTCTCGGGAAGGCCGCGACGTTCCAGATAGGCGCGAGCGTCCTTGCCGACCGGGCGGCGCAACTCGGCCTCGAACCAGGCGCCGGCCAATTCCATCCAGTCGCCCAGGCCCTGGCGCTTGCGGTCTTCCTGGGCGGCGCGGACGTCGGGCTCGGGCAGGGTCATGCCGGCCTCGGAGGCCAGTCGCTCGACCGCCTCGGTGAAGGTCAGCCGCTCGGTCTCCTGCAGAAAGCTGATGATGTCGCCGTGCTTGCCGCTGGAGAAGCAGTGATAGAAGCCCTTGTCGTCATTGACGAAGAACGACGGGCTCTTCTCCTTGGTGAAGGGCGACAGCCCCGCATATTCGCGCCCCTGCCGCCGCAGCTTGACCGACTTTCCGACGACATCGGAAGGGCGAAGGCGGGACTTCAGTTCTTCAAGGAAGCGGTCGTCGAAACGCATGGCGAATGGCCTGTAGCATAGGCCATGGCGCGAGGGCGTGCATCAAGGGATCGTGGCCCGAGGCCGGACTGCTATGTCTTGCTGACGGTGAGGACCACACTGCCGCGTTTGTGGCCCTTGTCGACATAGGCATGGGCTTGTACGGCATTTTCCAGAGGGAAGACCTGGTCGATGACGGGCTGGAAGTGACCGGCCTGGGCCAGTTGAGCGAGGAGCTCCAGGTCCTTTGGCTGGACCCGCGGGACCCCGCCGATCATGCTTAGGCCACTAGCGCGCGAGGGACCCCCCAGGCCCAGCGTCTGGGCCAGGGTTCCTAGAACGACCAGCAGTCGGCCACCGGGCTTGAGCAGTTGACCGCAGCGCGCAAAGGGCGCGGTTCCCGTCGTGTCGAGGATGATGTCGAAGGTCTGGCCGATGGCGGCAAGGTCCTGGGCCTTGTAGTCGATGACGGCTTCGGCCCCGATTCCCCGAACGAGGTCCAGATTGGCGGCGCTGCAGACGGCGGTGACCCTCCCGCCAAAATGGTGCGCCAACTGCACGGCGGCGGATCCGACGCATCCCGACGCGCCGACAATAAGCACGCGTTCCCCGCGCTTGAGGTTGCCCTTGTCGCGAAGGAACCCCAGGGCTGTGGTTCCGCCGAAACACAGGGCGGCAGCGGTCTCGAAGGACAGATTGGCGGGCATGTGGGCGATGAGACCGTGTTCGGGCATCGCCCTGTATTCAGCATGGCAGCCGAAGCGGGCATCGGCGAACGCAAAGACCCGGTCGCCGACCCGGAAACGGCTGACGGACTTGCCTGTCGCCGAGACCTCTCCGGCCAGTTCGGTACCCAAAACAGGCTGACGGGGCGCGATCAGCCCAAAGGCCGGGCGGGCCATCGCCCCGAAGCCTGCCGGCATGGCCAGGCTTCGCGCCCGCCAGTCGGCGGAGCTGACCGTCGTCGCTCGGATGCGGATCAAGACCTCCTTGGGTCCGTGTGTGGGCATGGGGACATCAGCCAGGCGCACGACGCTGGGCGGCCCGTAAGCCCTGTAGATTGCTGCTTTCATTCCAGGGGTCCTGTCGGGTGGCTCTGCCCTTCTTCTAGACGCCAGATCCATGCAGAAACATTGAGTATTTACACTTGAATGATATGCATTTTTGCATGGATTGGCGAGCAATTGGATTCGACTGGAACCGGGCGCGAGCCTTTCTGATCACCGCCGAAGAAGGGTCGTTGTCTGCGGCCGCCCGGGTCCTGGGGATGACGCAATCTACGCTTGGCCGGCAGGTCGATGCGCTTCAGAGTCAGCTGGGTGTTGTCTTGTTCGAGCGTGTCGGGCGTGGGCTGTCGATGACCCCCAGCGGGCTGGAATTACTGGATCATGTGCGGGCGATGGGAGAGGCCGCCAACCGTATGTCGCTGACGGCGGCGGGCCAGACCCAGTCTGTCGAGGGCAAGGTCGTGCTGGCAGCCAGCGAAATCTATGCAGCTTTCGTCCTGCCGGCCTTCTTGGCGAGGCTGAGAATAAGCCATCCGGGGATCGAGGTTGAGATCGTCGTCTCTAGCCGGGCCAGCGATCTGCGGCGGCGCGAGGCAGATATCGCCATCCGCAACTTCCGCCCTGTTGAGCCAGACCTAGTGGCGCTGAAAATCCGGGACGTACCGGCCCGGCTCTATGCCACGCCTGCCTATCTCGAAAGGCTCGGCAGCCCGCGCCTGCCTTGCGACCTGCGCCATGCCGACTTCATCAGCATCGACGGCTCGGGCATGTTCCTTAAAGGTCTGATCGCTATGGGCCTGCCCCTGACGGAGCGAAACTTACCGATCCTGACCGAGAGCTACCTGGTGATGTGGGAGTTGGTGAAGCAGGGCGTCGGCATCGGCATCCTGGATGGCTCGATCGGTGACGCCGAGCCGAAGGTCACAAGGGCCTTGCCAGACCTCGAGCCCCTGATGTTTCCCATCTGGCTGGTGGCGCACCGCGAGCTCAAAAAGAGTCGCCGTTTCAGGATCGTCTTTGATCTTCTGGCGTCAGAGTTCAAGGCGCGCGGAGCGGCGGAGGCCTGATCCCGATCCACAAGGACAGGCCAAAAAGGATCGTCAGGACCGGCAGCCACAACATTCGCTCGGCTGCTGACGGCGTGACGATATGCACGGCGATCCCGACCGCCAAATAGGCGCAAACCGGCCAGATCAGCCAACGAGGGCCCCATCGAGGCCGCACGCCGCTGGCGCCCAGAACGATACGGTTCATGGCGAGCAGCAGGGTAACCGAAACCACCGGGATCAACCGGATCTTCAGCGGCAGAGCGCCCTGCCACTGGCCACCGAGTGTCAAATGACCCCAAGGTGCGCCCAGGATGAGCGCGACCTGAAACAAAACTATAATGCCCATGATGCCGGCGAAGGCCAGCCCGGTCGTCTTCATTATGGCCATCGCTTCCTTACAACACCCTGCGACCGCGATCATTCTATCGCAGGCGGAGGATGAAGCCTTTGGACTTGGCAGTTTAGAGCCCTTTTCGCGGCAATGAGGTCGAAAATGCTCTAGCTCTGACGGGAGTTAGATCTCATGCCGAAATGTCACTACCAGCACGTCTCGCAGGGCCGGTCTGTCAGGGTCTTCGGGGCGGATCGGGGTGACGCCGTGTAGTACCCGCAGGTCGTCCAGCAGCACCATGTCGGCCGGGGCGGTCAGGGTGAAACTGCCCAGGCTCTTGCCGCCGGGTGCGAAGATGTCGGTCACGCCGCTGAGCACATTGATCCGGTCGATCAGCATGACGATCACCCAGTCGACGCCGTCGCGGTGGGCGCCCTCCGGGGTCGGCAGGCCCGCCTGTCCGGCCAGAGCCTCGATGCGGAACTGGTGCAGTTCGACATGCCACGACGTCGGCGGATTTTCGGTAACGGGATGAAAGAGCTCCAGCCCCACCCGGATCACCGCGCGGGTGACGGCATGGTCCGCTACGGCGTCGGTCACCGGCTCGAACCAGCGCTGCACGCCGCCGTTCAGGGCGTTGTAGTCGCGGCTTTGATAGTGCGGCTGGTGGGGCTTGCGGACCACCTCTCCGGGCGCTATCGAAGGCGGCGAAGCGGCGCCTGCGATAGCGCCCGCCATCGGCCATCAAGCCATCGAGGCCAAGATCGTTCCAGCTGTTTGCGAAGGCGGTCCAGTCCGCGACCGCGGCCCGACCCAGCAGGGTCTTGGCTTCATCAGCGTCGACGCGGACGAAACCGGTCTCGACCAGCGCCTGGCGGAACCCGGTCGCGCTCAAACGAGGGCCTCGGGCCGGAAGAACAGACCCAGTTTCAGGCTGCGGGCGATGCGCTCGGCCTTGGCTCCGACCAGGGCGGCGCGCGGCGCGTCAAACAATTCGGCGCAGGTGGCGTGGAACAGGCCCAGCCAGGGTGTGAACAGGCCCTCACTGATGCCCTCGACCCGCTGGTGCGTGGCCATGGGCGAGCCCTTGTAGCCGCCCCCGCCCTGCAGCACGTTGGCCCAGAACCGCTTCAGCGTCGCCAGATGTTCGGGCCAGCCGTCGTCGCCGATCGCCTTCTGGAAGACCGGACCCAGGCGGTGGTGCTGCTGGACCTTGGCGTAGAAGGTCTCGACCAGGGCGTCGATCTCGGCGTCGGTAAAGGGTGCGGCTTGCAAGGTCATGATCGATAGATGGTGTGGCTGAGTTCCAAGCCAAACCATGACTTGAATCAGATTGTTCCACGTACCGCCAACTTGACCGTTTCTGAGCCCCGGCCCACTCCTTGGCCATGATCAAGCTGCCGCCGCTGAAGCCCGATTCCGACGAGATGCTGCATCTGGACGCCCTGCGGATCGTCGGGGCGCTGATGATCGTGGTCTTCCACTTCAACCGCTTCATCAATCTGGACGGCCGCTGGCAGCTGGCCGACGACACGATCAAGAGCTTCAGCCTGGTGGTCGATCTGTTCTTCGTGATCAGCGGCTATGTGATGGCCGCCATCTATACCGGCCGCCTGACAAGCCTCGCCAAGTACGGCGATTTTCTGAAGAAGCGGGTGGCGCGGCTGGGACCGCTACACTGGCTGACGCTGATGGTGTTCGTCGCCATCGCCGCAGCCGGTTCGGCCGGGCTGATCAACGAACGTGACCCCTCGCGCTACGACGCTTCCTGCATTGTCCCCAATATCCTGCTCATCCACGCCTGGGGCGTCTGTAAGGCCCAGACCTATAACTTCGTCAGCTGGGCGATCAGCGCCGAGATGTGGCTCTACCTGGCCCTCCCGCTGCTGTTCTGGATCACCGCGCGCGGCCGGATCTGGACCGCCGTCGGCGCGGTCGGCAGCCTGGTGGCGCTGTTCTGGGTCTCGCGCGACGGCGAGACCTTCTCGCAGTGGAGCTATAATTTCGGCGTCGCCCGCGCGGTCCCGGGTTTCCTGCTGGGCATGCTGGCTTTCCAGATCCGTCCGACGCTGGCCAAGCTGCCGGCGGCCCCTTGGGTGATGTGGGGCCTGCTGGCCGCTTTCCTGATCGGCTCTGGCGCGGGCCTGCCGCGCGGTCTACTGCTGCTGGTGATGTACGCCATCGGTTTCGCCGGGGTGGCGGCCGACGCCGCCGGTCAGGTCGGACCTGTGACCCGCCGTCTTGCGCCGTGGGCGCAGCTGAGCTTCACCCTCTACATGCTGCACCCCATCGCCCTGAAGATCGCGCTGAACTGGGTTGGCTTTGGGATGTGGGGCCTGAACGGCGACGCCATGCGGCTGTGGGTGCTGGCCTGGGTGCTGCTGCTGATCCCGATCGCATATCTGTCGCTGGTGTTCTTCGAGCGCCCGGCGCGGGACTGGATCGCCAAACTCAGCCTGTCGCGATCCGATCCACCCAAGCCGGAAGCTCGCTGATCGAAGCCAGCTCGGCGTAGCGCGGGTGATCGACCGGCGCTTCCGCCGCCTCGTGGGCCCAGACCAGCGGGTAGGGGATCAGGGCGCTCCACGACCCGGCCGCCAGGGCCGGCAGGATGTCGGACCGCATCGAGTTGCCGGCCATCACCGCCTGCTCGGCCCCCGTGCCGTGCCGCGCGAAAGTGCGGCGATAGGTATCGGCATCCTTCTCGGAAACGATTTCGACCGCGGCGAACAGATCGCCCAGGCCCGAGGCCGCCAGTTTCTGCTCCTGGTGCAGCAGATCGCCCTTGGTGATCAGGATCAGGCGGTAGCGCTTTGAGAGTTCGGCCAGGGCGTGCTCGACACCGGGCAGGGGTTCGACCGGCTCGGTCAGCATCTCGCGTCCGGCGGCCAGGATCTCGCGGATCACCCGGGTCGAGACCTCGCCATCCGTCAGCTCCATGGCCGTCTCGATCATCGACAGGGTGAAGCCCTTGGCCCCGTAGCCATAGAGCCGAAGATTGCGCTTCTCGGTTGCCGCCAGCTGCGCGTTGATGCGCTCCTCGTCGCCGTGTTCGGCCAGCAGGTCTACAAACCGCTTGTGAGTCAGGCGAAACAGGCTCTCGCTGTGCCAGAGGGTATCGTCGGCGTCGACGCCGACTGTTATTATTGAATTCATTGTGTTTTCGAACCGTCCATTACGCACTTGCCTCGGCATTTTCAGGCAAGTTGCCTGCGAAGGCCTGCCAGTTCGGCGGCCAGGACCGCACGCGCGAGCACTTAGCAGTCAGGCCGCATCCGAGCGAGAGGCGCTAAAGGAGCCGTCAGTCAACCGGTCACCGATTGAGCCCACCACTCTTCTCGGACGTTGGGAAGGTCTGGTTCGGGAGGGCCGGCGAGGGGGTCGGATCGGTCCAGATTACATAGGCGAGCCATTTCGCCCAGAACGGGACGCTAGCGCAGGCAAAGTTCGAAACTTGGCGCCGGCGGAGGGAGCTCCCGCGAGAGGTCACGCCGGCAACGTCCGCCTTGAGCGGGAAACGTGAAATGGCAATCATGACGCGCTTGGCGCTGACAACTTTCGCCATACTTGCTCTCGCTGGCTGTGGTGACCGCCCAGACAAGTCCGGGGCGGAGAAATCCACAGCGGACGTGCAAGCCAGCGCGCCGAACCGGACACTGGCCGCCGCGCTGCAAGCCGACAAGGCCTATGGCGGTCTAGCTATGGTGCTCAACAGCTCTGGCCTCGGCGCAGCCCTGGACGGGGTGGGTCAATACACTGTGTTCGCCCCGGTAGACCCTGCTCTCAATGGCGCGACGGGCGCGAATTTCGCAGACCCAGCCATGAAGGCTGAGGGAGCGGCCCTGCTGCGCGCTCACATCGTGCCCGGAGCCCTCACACGCGCTGACATAGTCGCGGCCGTTGACCGGTCCGCGGGCAAGGGCGCGCAGATGCGAACCATGGGAGGGAATCTATTGACGTTTACGCGGAGCGGCGAGGATCTGATCGCCACCGCCTCTGACGGCGCCAGCGCGCGTATCACGGGGCAGGAAAGCCTGGCCAGCAACGGTGTGCTGCAGCCGCTGGATGGTCTGCTGGCGAAACCAAGCGCTGCGCCGAGTTAGGACTCGCCGAAAAAGCGTGAGGCTCCCATTCGCCCGTCATCGAATGTCCAAGACCTCGTTCCAAACCTCTCACCCAGGAGCGGCTCAGCGGCATCACCCAGCAGAGTGATCGCTGCCTGGGCCAGATGCTGGTCGTTGGGGCCTGGCCGTGGTCCGCTATGCGCAGCGACGGCACGTGTCGGCCGGGCCTCCACCTCGTTGGCGACGCCATGGTGGATATCGTCCTGACCGAGATGAGGTCAGGGACCCCGGCGACCGCTGGCGCGCCAGGGTATGGGAGTCGTCGTAGCGCAACCGCAGCTCTCTTCGCTCATAGGGCGTCGCGAACCGCCGAGTCAGCTCGTGGTGAACGGGAAAGACGGCGCGGCAGGGCTTCGCCTTGATCCAGAATGGGGATCCTTTGCATCAGCCATCACCGCCAACTGCCCTGTCGACCCCATTCCCAGCGACCGTCTGTTGGCGAGACGCACCTAAGCAGCGTTGCGTCGGATTCCGTTCCACAGCTCGCAGCACAGGCGTCGTTCAGGCTGTGCTTTCTGGGGCAAAAAATACTTCATCTGTAAAATTATCACGCCGCGAAAAATGTCTCAGCCGGTCATTCCCATTGTCGAAGATTTGTTAAAATAGCGCTGTCAAAGTCATTTTTCGGAACATCTGCGCCGCTTGACGATCCCAAATATCGATGTTACCGCTACCGTCACCTTCGTTGTTAGGTTGTCCCGCTTGGGTCGAAACACCCGCTGCCGTGCAAATTTTGACAGCGTTGTAAAAATAAATAAGCCCACCATCGGGCGGCACGCGCGGGGAAACGATCATGAAGCGGCAACGACGACTCACGACATCTGTATCTTTGATAGCGCTGTCAGCGATGCTCACGGCTGGACATGCCCAGGCACGTCAGGCTGCGGACAGCCAGACGGTGGACGAGGTTGTCGTCACGGGCATTCGCGCGTCGCTTGAGCGCGCAATCCAGATAAAGCGTACCAACAGCGGCGTAGTTGACGCGATCTCGGCCGAAGACATCGGCAAATTCCCCGACACCAACCTGGCTGAATCGCTGCAACGCATCACCGGGGTGTCCATCGACCGGACCAACGGTGAGGGTTCCCAAGTGACGGTGCGCGGCTTCGGCGGCGGCTTCAATCTGGTGACGGTCAACGGCCGGACCATGCCGACCGCCAATGTCGCCACCGTCGGCGGCGACCAGTCGGCCGACTTTGCTGGCGGCACCAGCCGTTCGTTCGACTTCTCCAATCTCGCCTCGGAAGGCGTCACCACGCTTGAGGTCTACAAGACGGGCCGCGCTGCGATCCCGTCGGGCGGCATCGGCGCCACGATCAATGTCAAGACCCGCCGCCCACTGGACGGCAAATCAGGCCTCAGCGGTAGCCTGGGAATCAAAGGCGTCTATGACGAAGGCGTCGAGAAGAGCCAGGAAGGCGCCGACAAGTTCACGCCTGAGATTTCAGGCCTGCTCAACTGGCTCGACGATTCCGAGAAGTTCGGTATCGGTCTGTTCGGTAGCTATCAGAAGCGTAATTTCACGGGCCGCAGCGCCACGTCCAACGACTGGAATATCCGGCGCTATTCCGATTTCATCAATCCGGCCAACGGGTTCGTCCGTAACAACGGCACGACGCAGATCACCAATGCGCCTGCCAACGGCAATGTCCTCGTCGCGATTCCCAATGACAGCCGCTACCACTTCGCCGAAGGCGAACGGGAGCGTATCAATGGTCAGCTGTCGGTGCAGTTCCGCCCAACCGACAACCTGACCCTTACGGGTGATGCGCTGTATGCGCAGAACAAGGCCTACGAGCGCCGCAACGACAGCACCAACTGGTTCAATCGTCCGTTCGACCGCGTGACCTTCGACGGCAATCCCGTCGTCGCTACCGCAGTGCTGCTGCAGGAAACGCTGAGCGGCACCAAAGACATGGGCTTCGAACAGCAGTTCCGGGCCAACAAGGACACCCTAGAGTCCTACGGCCTGAACGCTGAATGGGAGCTGAGCGAAACGTTCCGGGTCAATGTCGACGGGCATGTTTCGAAAACCGACAGCTCGCCCGACGGCCGCAACGGCACCAGCATGACCTCGGTCAGCATCGGCGCACCGATCGTCTCCGCGCACTCGGTCGACTACAGCGGTAAGATCCCGGTCCAGACCATAGCCATCAACGACGCCGCGCCGCGCGGCAACGGTAACGGGGTTCTTGACGCCGGCGACCTGGGCAGCCAAGTCGCCCGCACCTCGGCCCAGCGCCAGCAGCATGACATCAAGGAATTCCGCGCCGATGCGACCTGGGACCTGGATGACAACGGTAGCCGCTTTGACTTCGGTGTCGATTACCGTACGTCCAAAATGGTCCAGACCAGCCTCAACACCCAGCAAGACCTTGGCAGTTGGGGTATCTCCAGCCCGCGTGACGTGCAGCAGTACGCCGGCAACTTGGTGACCAGCTTCTGCCTGGCTTGTCAGTTTAATACCTACGATCCCAAACAGTCCGGGGCCGGCCTGACCTCGTTCCGCGCTGACGCCATCGATCTCTACAACGCTCTGTCGCCCGTCTACACGGCGCGCGGCAACGCGGTGGGCGTCACGGGCCAGGATAACAACCGCGTCGATGAAGACATCATGGCTGGCTACGCCCAGCTTACCTGGAAGGCGGAACTGGCTGGGCGTCGGGCTACGCTCGTCGCCGGGGTGCGCTATGAGCAGACTGACGTTGAGTCGGTTTCACTGATCCGCACGCCCCGGGCCATCGTTTGGACGGCGGACAACGACTTCCGTGTCGATACCACGGCAACCTACGTTCCCGTCTCCGGCGACGGCAAGTACAGCAACCTGTTGCCGTCCTTGGACTTCCAGGTCGACCTGACCGACGACCTGGTCGGGCGCTTCTCCTTCAGCCGCACCATCGCCCGCCCTGACTACGGCAGCCTGTTTGCCTCGCAAACGGCCGGCGCGCCCAACCGTCCGGTCGCCAACGGCGCTATCCCGCTCGGCACCAGCGGAAACCCGGATCTGGAGCCGCTGATCTCTGACAACTTCGATGTTTCGTTGGAGTGGTACTACAAGCCGAGCAGCTACATCTCGGCCGGTTTCTTCGAAAAACGCGTGAACAACTTCGTCGGCACGGGCACCGTCACCCAGAACCTGTTTGGTCTGCGTGACGCCAGCTCCGGCGCGGCGGGCACCCGATCCGGCAACGCCCGGGCCAGCTTGACCGCGATCGGCGCCAACCAGACCGACGTGAACCTGTTCACGATGACCGCTCTGATCCAGCAGACCGGCTCGGTGGCGGCGGCAACGGCTGCGTTCCAGGCCAATCGCGGTCCGAGCGGCGACCTGAACCAAGCCTATGCCGATCAGATCCTGGCGGCTTTTGATATCGAGCCGAACGCTCAGGATCCGCTGTTTAACTTCAACGTCTCGCGTCCGATCAACAACCGGACCGGCAAGATCCATGGGTTCGAAGTCGCCGCCCAGCACTTCTTCGGTGACACCGGCCTGGGCGTCGCCGGCGCCTACACCATGGTTCGCGGCGACGTCGACTTCGACATCGCGTCAGATCCTGGCCAGGACCAGTTTGCCCTGCTGGGTCTGAGCGACACTGCCAACGCGACCCTGATCTACGACAAGAACGGGCTGTCAGCTCGCCTGGCCTACAACTGGCGCGACCGGTTCCTGCAAGCCACCAACCGCGGTGGTTCGCGTAACCCGGTGTTCGTCGAGCCCTTCGGCCAGCTGGACTTCAACATCAGCTATGATGTGACCGAAAAGCTGGCCGTTTCGTTCGAAGGCATCAACCTGACTCGCGAAAGCCTGCGTACCTACGGACGTGATGTGAACCAACTGTGGTTCGCGCAGGAGCTGGACAGGCGCTTCCTCCTCGGCGCTCGCTACCGCTTCTAGACCGAACGTCTGGAGGACGAGGGGAAAGGTCGCTGTTCGCAGCGGCCTTTTTCTTCGAGATCAGCTTAGGATCGGGCCTCACTCAGGCCCGATCCGGCTCGGAAGGCGCGTATGACCAATAGAGTGCTGCTCAATAATGTCGATCACGCCGAGCTGCGTGTGATCACGGGACATGGTTCGAGGTTTGGCGACACGATCAATCTCGCCCTGGTGCTGCCGACCGAATTCGAAGAGGTCCAGCGCGAGTATCCGATCCTGCTGCGTAAGGATCAGAACGGCGATTATCAGGCCGTGGCCCTGCTGGGGCTGGACCGGGACGAAAATCTGTTTCTCGACGATGAGGTGTGGGGGGCTCGCTATGTTCCTGCGGTTCAGCAGCGGGGCGCGTTTTCCATCGCCCTGCAGGATCCAGGCGACGGCTCTGAACCTGCGCCGATGATTCATGTCGATCTGGACCACCCGCGCATCAGCTCTGGCGAGGGCCAGCCGCTGTTCCTTCCTGCGGGCGGTAACGCGCCTTACCTTCAGCATGTGATGAGTGTGCTGGGGACGATCTATGACGGGCTGGACGTGGCGCCGCAGATGTATGCCGCCTTCGTCGCTCTGGACCTGATCGCGCCGGTCGACATCAATATCGCCCTGGATGGCGGGGCGTCCTACGACCTGCCCGATTTCCACACGATTGACGCCGACCGTTTGTCGGCCTTGTCGGGCGCCGACCTGGAGCGGATGCACAAAGCGGGACTTCTGCGCGCCGCCCAATGGATCATCTCGTCGCTGGGGAACGTCCAACATCTGGTCGAACTGAAAAACCGGCGGCTTACGACGCCGTGACCTCGCCCCCGCGCAAAATTCTGACAACCACGGTCGCCTCGGCGGCTGAAATCCCGTTCGAGGCGGTGCTGCACGGCCAGACGCCGATGTTGTTGAAGGGACTGGCGCGCGACTGGCCGCTAGTTCGCCTAGGGCTGGAGTCGCCACGGGCAGCCATAGACTATCTGCTGGCCCACGACGGGGGCGAGCGGTTGCTGGCCTATGTTGGCGAGCCCGCGATCAGGGGGCGCTTCTTCTACGACGACAGCCGGACAGCAATGAATTTCCGGGCCGAGCGCATCGTGCTCGACGCGTTTTTGCAGCGTGTCGAGGCCGGGTTCGACAAGGCTGACGCGCCATCGCTCTATATGGGCTCAACTGATCTGCGGGCCTTCTTGCCGGGCTTGGCCGCCGAGAACGATCTTGGACTTGGAGTGGAGACGTTCGGCGCCCTGCCGCCGATGGCCGGCCTCTGGATCGGCAATCGCACCGTGGCCGCGGCCCACTACGACATGTCCAACAACATCGCAGTCTGCGCTGTGGGTCATCGTCGCTTCACGCTGTTTCCGCCGGATCAGGTCGCCAACCTCTATCCGGGCCCGCTGGAGCCGACCCCAGGGGGGCAGGTCGTCAGCATGGTCGACTTCGAAGCGCCGGACTTCGACCGGCATCCGCGCTTTCGCGATGCCCTGGCCGTTGCACAGGTGGCCGACCTCGAACCCGGCGACGTGCTGGTTTACCCGGCCCTATGGTGGCATCAGGTCGAGGCGCTCGATCCGTTCAATGTGCTGGTGAATTACTGGTGGAACGCCGCGCCGGCCTTCATGGACACACCCATGAACACTCTGCTGCACGGCTTGCTAAGCCTGCGCGATCGCCCCGATTTCGAGAAGCAGGGCTGGAAGGCCCTGTTCGACTACTACCTATTTGGCCCCCCAGATCAGGCCGGCGCCCATCTGCCCGAAGCCGCTCGCGGCGCGCTGGGGCCGATGGACCTCGCCAAGGCGCGCCGGCTGCGCGCCTATCTTCTGGACCGACTGAACCGATAGGCATGAGGAAGAGCGCCATGAGCGGGCAAGTCGTAAGGAAGGTGGTCGTCGCCGGGGGCGGCACGGCAGGCTGGATGGCGGCCGCCGCGCTCTCCAAGCAACTGGGGCCGCTACTCGACATCACCCTGGTAGAGTCCGACGACATCGGCACGGTGGGGGTGGGTGAATCGACGATCCCGACGGCGCGAACCTTCAACGCCCTGCTCGGCATCGATGAAGCGCAGTTCATGCGCGAGACCCAGTCGACCTTCAAACTGGGCATCTCGTTCGAGAACTGGGGGCAGATCGGCGACCGTTACATCCACTCGTTCGGGCAGGTCGGCAAATCGACCTGGATGGGCGGCTTTCATCACTTCTGGCTGCAAGCCCGAGCCCAGGGCTTTGGCGGCGACCTGGGCGACTACTGCTTCGAACTGAAAGCTGCCGAGGCTGAAAAATTCTTCACCGATAATGAAGCCACAACCAACTACGCCTATCACCTCGACGCCACGCTCTATGGCCGCTTTCTGCGCAAGATGAGCGAGGGCAGGGGTGTGAGGCGGCTTGAGGGCAAGATCGCCAGTGTCAGCCAGCGGGCCGACAACGGCTTCATCGAAGCGCTGGTCCTGGAGTCCGGCGAGGTCATCGAGGGCGATCTCTTCATCGACTGCACCGGCTTTCGCGGGCTGCTGATCGAACAGACCTTGAAGGCCGGCTGGGATGATTGGAGTCCCTGGCTACCAACTAACAGCGCCCTGGCTGTACAGACCACCTCTACCGGGCCGGCTGTCCCCTATACCCGCGCCATCGCGCACAGGGCTGGTTGGCGCTGGAAGATCCCGCTGCAGCATCGGGTCGGCAACGGTCTGGTCTATTGCAGCGACTATATGTCGGATGATGAAGCCCGCGCCCAGCTACTGGCCGAGATAGAGGGCGAGCCGCTGATCGAGCCACGCGTGATCCGGTATGGGGCCGGCCGTCGCCGAAAAACCTGGAGCAAGAACTGCGTCGCCCTGGGCCTGGCCAGCGGTTTCGTGGAGCCTCTGGAGTCCACGTCGATCCATATGATCATGATCGGCGTCACCCGACTGATGCAGCTGTTTCCGTTTGGCGGCGTCACCAACGCCCTGGTCGAACGCTATAACCGGCTAGCCGAGGATGAGTTGGAGAAGATCCGTGACTTCATCATCCTGCACTACAAGGCGACCGAGCGGACTGACAGTCCGTTCTGGGACTATTGCCGAACTATGGAGATCCCCGATAGCTTGGCTCAGCGCATCGCTCTATTTCGCGAGAGCGCCCAAGTTTACCAGACGCCCGGGGAACTATTTCAGGTCGATTCCTGGCTACAGGTGCTTCTGGGCCAAAAGGTCGAGCCGAGCAGTCACCACATGATGGGTCATCTGGTGCCGCCCGAGCAGCTGAAGAGGGCGCTGGGCGATCTGAAGGGCAGCATCGAACGGGCCGTCCGAGAGATGCCCAGCCATCAGGCTTTCATCGACAGCTACTGCCCGAGTGCGCGGCCGCCTTCGCCAAATTAGGCTGCGACCGAAGCCGACGTGCTGGGCAGCCCGTGGCCACGCTGCGCGAGATCCCGCTCCGATTTGGGGCCCGCCGCGTCTGTGTATCGGGGTTCTGGACGTGGGCCGATAGGGTGAGGCGCTCGTCTGTGCAAAAGGCCGGCCCGCGTTTGTAAGGCCGGCCAAGAACTCTCAGGATTTCGACTTCAGCATGCCGTGCATGCCGAGCCAGCGCAGGTATGCGTCAAACCAACCGGTGCTGGTCGTGGTCTTTTGATACATGCCAAAGCCATGTCCGCCCTGCTCATAGAGGTGAAACTCGACGGGGCGCTTGGCGGATCGCCAGCTATCGATCAGCCCCACGCCGCTGTTGGCGAAGAACGGATCGTCTGCGGCGAGGGCGACGAACATTGGCGGGGCGTCGGCCGGGGTGGTCACGGGTGACAGCGGGCCGTAGATCAGGCCGATGAAGGCCGGCTTGGCGTCATGCCCCGACAGCGTCGTAGCCAAGGTGAGCATGGCCCCGGCCGAAAAGCCGACCATGCCGATGCGATCCGGGTCGATCCGCCACTCACCCGACCTTTGGCGCACAAGGGCGAAGGCCGCGCGCGAGTCAGCGATCTGCGGAGCCAGGCCGGCGACCATCGCCTGCGCGTCGGGTCGTGGCCTCTGCGCGGTCGCCGAGAACATCTGGGTCATCGAACGCTCGAAGCCTGGCATGTCCTCAGGGGTCGGGTTGAGCCGGTATTTGAGCACGAAGGCGGCCACGCCCTTGTCGGCGAGGGCACGGGCGACATCCCAGCCTTCGTTTTCCATCGACAGGGTGCGAAACCCGCCGCCCGGGGCGACAATGACCGCCGATCCCGTCGCCTTGGCCGGATCCGGAAGGAAGGGCGTCAGCGTCGCGACCGTGACATTGCGAGCAAAGACGCTGTTGTACTGGCGGTGCCACGCTTCCGGCGCGATCGCGCCCGGCAATGGGCCTGTGTCCAGCAAGATTGCGTCAGGCTGGGCGGGGATAGGGATCGGCGTCATCCTGTCGTCCTGGGCTTGAGCCCCGACCGCAAAGACCAGCGCCAAGGCCATCGCGCCGAGCCCCGCGCGAAGAGGCCCTGTCAGACGATTGGACAGCGCGAAATCATGACTTCTCATGGTGTTTCTCCCTTTTGCCTGTTGATCCGGTGACGGATGTCCGAATTGACCGGCGCGAGACAGGAGTGGCCAAAGCCGCCGCGCCTCACAGCCGGCCCACCCTTGAGTGCTGCGGAGAACGCCCCGCATGCTCATCGCCTGGCCGCACAAGATCCTTTTATGTCTGACAAATGGTAGCGCTAACAGATTAGCCTATGCAACAGGTGCCGGACAGAAATTCGCCCGCTGCTCTCCACGTTCCGGCAGGACCGGAAGGCTAGTATGACCTCGATCCTTATCCGGGTGCTTAGCCGGCTGACGGGTTGCGGCCAGCTGCCCTGTCGATCACCGACCCGAGCTTGAGAACAGGGGCCGTGCGGTTGACGCGTAATTTTGTCTGAGTAATCATGCGGAACGCAGCAAGGAACATGAAGATGAACTGGAGATGGGTGGGGCTTGCTGTCGTGACGGCCATTTCGGTCGCGTCGCCCTGTTGGGCGCAAGATGGGAAAGCCGTCGAGCCGGGCTCAAATCCCCTGTTCCGCGACAGGTTCACGGCGGATCCAGCGCCTCTCGTCGTCGGGGAGCAGCTCTTTCTCTATGTCGGCCACGACGAGGCTCAACGCGACGAGATGTTCAACATGCGGGAGTGGCTGGTCTATTCCACGACGGACCTGAAAACCTGGACATCCTACCCGCCGATCATGAAGGCGACCGACTTCAAGTGGGCCTTGAAGGACGCCTGGGCGTCGCAGGCCATTCAAAAGAACGGAAAGTTCTACTTTTACGCCGCTGTAGAGCATGACAGCTCGCACCCTGGCAAAGCCATTGGCGTTGCGGTGTCGGACCGGCCGACCGGGCCGTTCGTCGACGCGCGCGGGACCGCCCTCATCACCAATCAGATGACGCCCAAGGGGACCCACAGCTGGGAAGACATCGACCCTACGGTGTTCACCGATGACGACGGCGCGACGTGGATCGCCTGGGGCAATCGCCAAGCCTATATCGCCAAGCTCAAGACGAACATGATCGAGATCGACGGTCCGATCACGGAAATCACCCCTCCGCATTTCGAGGAAGGACCCTGGCTGCACAAGCGAGAGGACCTGTACTATCTGACCTACGCCTCGCTCGATCGCTCAACCCAGCGGGACGAGCACGTATCCTATGCGACGGCGCCCGCTATCACCGGCCCGTGGACCTATCGAGGCGAGCTCACGGGGCCAGGCAAGTATAGCTTCACAATTCATCCCGGCATCGTCGAGTTCAAGGGCTCCTGGTACATCTTCCTGCACAACGCATCCCTGACCATCGGCGATCAGAACGGCGCGATCGGACGCCGAGCCGTGACAGTCGAGCCCCTTCACTACCAAGCCGACGGCGCCTTGCGGCCTGTGGTGCAAACCCAGGCGGGAGTATCAGAACCAGTTCTCTGAACCTGCAAATCTCTGCCGCTGGCTTTGTCAGACTAAATTGCCGCCCCCCCCTCCGGTCGGTAGCCTGCGAGGATGAGTAACCCGTTCCGCTACTTCAACATCTCGCCCGAGGTGATCCGCCTGGCGGTCATGATGTACGCCAAATACGCGCTGTCCCCACGCAACGTTGAAGAGCTCCTGGTGGATCAGGGCATCGAAATCTCCCGAGAGACGGTGATTTCCTAGTAAAGCAGGTGCAGTCGGATTGTTGCCCCTGCCACTATTGAGCACCTCCAATGAAATACTCTGTCAGAACTCGACGCTTATCGCAGGACGTGAAGTGATGTATCTCTAACCCGGCAGCGCACTGTTCTGCCGGGGACATCGGGTGAGGTCTGCGATGTCATTGTCGATGCTTGTCTGCTCACGACGCTAGAGCATTTTCCGATAAGTGTGAAACGATCGGATCGAAAAATGCTCTAAACTTTTGATTTAGAGCTCTTTTCGCCCGACCCTGATGAAGCCATCGGCTCGGAAAGGGCTCCAGGCAATGTCGGCGGAGTGCAACGAGGTCCATCGGCCCATGGCGTACTCCCTGCGCAGTCCTCTCACCTTACTATCGGGGAGGCGCCGAACCACTCAGTTGATCGGCTGATTTCGCCCGATCTCTTCGTGAAACGAATGCCGTATTTCTGGGCCGGCGCGAGGGTCTCCTTCTGGCGCGAGGCTGCCAGAGACCCGGTTATAGCGAAGGTCAGGGGAGGTGATGCGTCAAAGTCCCGGCCGGTGTCTTGCCCAGCCGGGACAGCTTGCCCGCCTTTGTGGTGTGCGAAGCGCTCCCGCCGCATCACACGAGCGGCGGAAGCGTTGTTGTTCAGAGGACCGGTTTTCGGCGTCGCGATGCCAAGGCAAAGAGCGCTGGCAGCACGAGCAGGGTGAGGATGGTCGAGGAGACGATGCCGCCAATCACCACGGTAGCCAGCGGGCGCTGCACCTCTGATCCTGCCCCCACATTGAAAGCCATCGGCACAAAGCCCAGGCTGGCGACCAGAGCGGTCATTAGCACCGGTCGCAGACGGGTCAGGGCGCCTTCGGAGATCGCCTCGTCCACGCCCTTGCCCTGGTCGATAAGGCCACGGATGAAGGTGATCATCACCACCCCGTTCAACACCGCCACGCCCGACAGGGCGATGAAACCCACCGCCGCCGAGATCGACAGCGGCAAGCCGCGCATCAGCAGGGCCGCCACTCCGCCGGTCAGGGCCAGGGGCACGCCGGAGAACACGACGGCGGCGTCCTTCCATGAGCGGAACAACCAGAACAGCAGGCCGAAGATGACCGCCAAGGCCGCCGGAACCACCAACTGCAGGCGGCGGGCCGCCGAGGTCAGCTGCTCGAACGTGCCGCCCCAGGTGATCCAGTAGCCGGCCGGAACCTCGACCTGCTGCGCGACCGCCCTTTGCGCGTCCGTGACGAACGAGCCCAGGTCGCGGCCGCGAACATTGGCGGTGACGACGATCCGGCGCTTGCCGTCGCTACGACCGATCTGGTTAGGCCCGATCGTGGTTTCTACTCGGGCTACGTCGGCCAGCGGCACGAAGCTCCGCGCGCCGTCCGTGGCGGGCAGGGGGATTTGCAATCGCCCTATGCCATCCAGATCGCCGCGCAGGGTTTCGGGCAGACGCACGACGATGTCGAACCGCCGGTCGCCCTCGAAGATCTGACCGGCCGTGGTTCCGCCGATCGCCGTGGCGACAACCGACTGCACGTCAGCAATGTTGAGGCCAAAGCGGGCCAAGGCGTTGCGGTCGGGCGTGATCTGCAGCACCGGCAGGCCGGTGACCTGCTCGACCTTGACGTCCTGGGCGCCCTCGATCCCGCCGACCACCTGCTCGATGGCCTGGCCAGTGGACAGCAGGACGTCGAGGTCGTCGCCATGGATGTTGATCGCCACGTCCGAACGGACGCCGGAGATCAGCTCGTTGAAACGCATCTGGATGGGTTGGGTGAACTCATAATTGTTGCCCGGCACAGCCTCGACCGCCTCCTGCAGCTCGGCGACCAGCTGAGCCTTGAGCTTACGCGGATCAGGCCAGTCCTTGCGGTCCTTAAGCAGCACGAAGGTGTCGGCGACGCTGGGCGGCATGGGATCGGTGGCAACCTCGGCCGTGCCGATCTTGCTGACTACCCTGTCGACCTCTGGGAAGGTCTTGATCCGGGCCTCCAGCACCGCCTGCATCTTTACCGCTTGGGTCAGGCTGGTTCCGGGAATGCGCAGGGCGTGCATAGCGATGTCGCCCTCGTCGAGATTGGGAATGAACTCCGACCCCATGCGCGAGGCTGCAAGGCCCGCCAGTAGCACCAGAACGACGGCCCCGCCGACGAAGACGGCTTTGAGCCGCAGCGCCGTCGCCAGGGCCGGCTGATAGGCCCGGCGAGCCAGGCCCATCAGCCGGCTTTCCTTCTCCTCGACCTTGCCGGTGACGAACAGGGCCATGGCGGCTGGAACGAAGGTCAGGGACAGCAGCAGCGCCGCCGTCAGGGCAATGACGACCGTGATCGCCATCGGGTGGAACATCTTCCCCTCCACCCCGGTCAGGGCGAAGATCGGCACATAGACCAGCGTGATGATCAGCACGCCAAACAGCGACGGCTTGATCACCTCGCCGCTGGCTTCAGCGGCTAGGTCGAAGCGCTCCTCACGGGTCAGCAGCCGTCCCAGCTGGTGCTGGGCCATGCCGAACCGGCGCAGGCAGTTCTCGACGATGATCACGGCACCATCGACGATCAGGCCAAAGTCCAGGGCCCCAAGGCTCATCAGATTGCCTGAAGTGCGGGTCTGGACCATGCCAGTGATGGTCATCAGCATAGCCAGCGGGATGACCGCCGCCGTGATCAGGGCCGCGCGGATATTGCCCAGCAGCAGGAACAGCACGACGATTACCAGCAGGGCGCCTTCGACTAGGTTCGTCTCGACCGTGGCGATGGTGCGATCGACAAGGTCGGTGCGGTCGTAGATCGGGTTGGCAGTGACGCCGGCCGGCAGGGCCTTGGCGGCCTCTTCCAGCCGGGCCGCGACGGCGCGCGAGACGGTGCGGCTGTTCTCGCCGACCAGCATCAGCACCGTGCCCAGAACGACCTCACGGCCGTTCTCGGTGGCGGCGCCCGTGCGCAGCTCCTCGCCCATGATCACGTCGGCGACATCGGCGACGCGGATCGGCGCGCCGCCGCGATTGGCGACGACAATACGCTGCAGGTCCTCGATCCCAACGGCCTGACCGGGCGTGCGGACCAGATATTGCTCGCCATGGCGCTCGACATAGCCGGCTCCGACATTGGCATTGTTGGCCTCCAGGGCCGCCACCACCTCATCCAGGGTCACGCCATAGGCCGCCAGCCGCTGTGGCCAAGGGGTGACGTGATACTGGCGCACATAGCCGCCGATGGTGTTGACCTCGGTGACGCCAGGCGTGTTGCGCAGCTGGGGCCGGATCACCCAGTCCTGCAGGGTGCGCAGGTCTTCGGGCGTATAGGCGCCGCCGCCTGGCTTGCGGACCCCGGGGCTGGCCTCAACCGTGTACATGAAGATTTCGCCTAGCCCCGTGGCGATGGGGCCAAGCTCGGGCTCGACCCCGTCCGGCAGCTGGCCGCGAACCGACTGCAATCGCTCATTGATCAGCTGACGTGCGAAATAGAGGTCGGTCCCGTCTCGGAACACGGCGGTGACCTGGCTGAGGCCATAGCGCGAAATCGAGCGGGTGTGGTCCAGGCCCGGCAGGCCGGCGATGGCCGTCTCGACCGGGAAGGTGACCCGCTGTTCAGCCTCCATTGGCGAATAGCCGGCGGCTGTCGTGTTGATCTGGACCTGGACATTGGTGATGTCCGGGGTGGCGTCGATGGGTAGACGCTGGAAGCTCCACAGCCCCAGGATCGCCAACAGGGCGACGGCGGCCATGACAGCCCAGCGATGCGCGATCGAGGCGCGGATGATGCGGTTCAACATGACGCCTCCTAGTGATCGTGGCTCGCGCCGGACTTTTCGATGTCCGCGCGGATCAGGAAGGCGCCGTCCGTAACGTAGGTGGTTCCAGGTTCGAGCCCGCCCAGAACCTCCGTCCATTCCGGCGTGCGGACGCCCAGCTCCAGCATCCGCACCTCATAGGTATCGCCGATGCGGGCGAAGACCACGTCGAAGTCGCGGAAGCGCTGGATCGCCCCGGTGCGCACGGCCAGGGCCACAGGTCGCGAGGCGACGGTGACGCCGCCCTCGACGCCGAGGCCAGGGCGCCACGCAGGGCCGGCGCCATCGGGCAGGTGGACGTGGGCCAGCTGGGTTTGGCTGGTCACGTCGACCGAAGGCAGGATCGACTCGACCGTGGCCAGGATGCGGTCGGCGCCGGACAGGCTGCGGACCTCGACCTTCTGGCCGACGCGAACGCGTTCGGAATCGCGCGGGTAAACGAACAGCTCGGCATGCAGCTTGGTGGGATCGGCGATCACGAAGATCGGCCGGTCATAGGCCACGTCGCCGACATTGCTGTTCTTCTCGATGATCTGGCCCGAGATCGGAGCCGGGATCGAATAGGTTTGCAGGCTCTCCGACGACTCGACGCGGGCCAGGATCTGGCCCTTGCGGACCATCTGTCCCAGTTCGCCGCGAAGGCTCATGATCCGGCCGGGATACCAGGCGCGAACCTCGCCCTTGCCTTCGGGAGTCACCTCAATGCGACCGCTCAGGGTCACCGCCTCGCCCATGGTCGCCGGCCCCGCGACCTCCACCTTGACGCCGCCAGCCTCAGCGGCCACCTTCGACAGGGTCGTGCGCCCTTCATAGGATGCGTAGCGCCAGGCATGGGCCTTGCCGCCCTCGCGGGCGGTCACCGCGACGTCGAACGAATGCGGCTCGCGCACCAATCCCGCGCCGCGCAGATAGTCCTCCTGCGGGTTGAAGCTGAAGCGATCGACCTTGCCGCCCAGGCGGGTCAGGGCGACCTCGACATTCACCTGGCGAGGATCGAGAGGCTTGTCCTTGCGATAGCCATACAGCCGGAACTCCGGCTCGACCCCGGTCTCGAAGATTGTCACTTCCAGGCTGAAATCGCCGTCGCGGAGCAGGCGGCCGTTGTGCGGGCCGCGCTCGAAATCGGCTTCCGTCTCGCCGTGCTCATCGGGTTTGGCGGCCTTGTCGCCGCAGGCGGTCAGGCTGAGGGCGGCGCAGGTCAGCAGCAGCGCCCACAGCGGGCGGCGGGTTAGGGTAAAGCTCATGGCTGGGTCTCCGTGCTGGCGAGCACTGCGTGCGCGCCGGTCAGGCGATCCAGGCTCGCCCCGTCTTGATGAAAGGCCTTAAGGATCTCGACCCGGCGGGCCTTGGCCTCGATCAACGCTCGCTGGGCGGAGATCACGTCCAGATAGCTGAAGCCCCCGCGATTGAAGCCTTCGCGCACCAGGGCCACCGCGCGTTGGACATTGGGCAGCACCTCGGCGTCGGTCTTGCGGACCTCTGCGGCGGCGGCGGCGCGGCGGGCGATCAACCGGGCGATTTCGCGCTCACGCTCGATCCGCAGGGCGCCCAGGTCAGCCTCGATCGCCAGGCGCTCGGCGCGAGCCCGGTCGATGGCCCCGCGATTGGTGTCGTAGCGGCCGAGGGGGATGGTGGCGCCCACCACCAGGGCCAAGGCCCCCTCATCCTGCAGGTGACGGACGCTCAGGCTGACCGTGGGATCCTGCACGGCGCGGGTCTGCTCGACGGCGATGCGCGCGGCGGCGACCGCTTGTTCGGCCGCCAGCAGCTTCAGGTCCGCGATCTCGCTGGCCCCGGCCAAGCCCTCCGGCCGGCGGATGTCCTCGAACAGCTCGGCCGGCGTGGCGAACTCGGCGGCGCCGTTCCAGTAGGCCACCAAGGCCGCGCGAGCATTGCGCGCATTAGCTTGGGTTCTGTCCAGGCTGACCCGGGCCTGGGCCAGTTCGGCGTCGGCGCGGGCGCCGGCGAACAGCGGATCGCGAGCCCCGGCCACGCGGCGGCTGACTTCGCGTTCGGCTCGCTGGGCGATCATCAGTTGATCCTCGGCGACGGTGACCTGAGCCTGGGCGGCCAGCACCTCGACAAAGGCCAGTTGCACGGCCTTGGCCAGATCAAGCCGGCGAACTTCGGCGCGAGCCTGCGCCAGACCAATCTCGCTCTGGGCCAGGGCGGTGCGCGCCTGGCGCTTGCCGCCGCGCTCATAGGTCTGCTGGTACGAAACCGTGGCCTCGGTGCGGCCCAGTTTCGAGAACGGCCCGCTGCCGGTGAAGTTCTCGATCTCGACGCCGAGGCTGGGATTGGGCCGCGTGTCGGCCTGGCGGGCATGGGCTTTCGAAGCGTTTAGGCGCGCCGCTGCGCCAGCGGCGGCCGGGTCGACCGCCAGGGTTTTGCGAAGGGCGTCGTCGAGCGACAGGATGGTCTGGGCAAAGGCGGGCGTTGCGGCCAGAAGGGCGGCGCTCAGCAGGAGCGCGCGCGTCTGGACCGCGACGCGACGAACGGGCGCGCGGCCCGGCGAAAACGGGAACATAGGAAATCTCCAGGGCAAGGATCGGCGCGGCGCTGCGGCCGCGCGGCTTCAGACAGTCGGGTCTGGATCAGGCCTTGGGAGGGCGTTCGATACCGTAGCCGGCCAGGCCGGGGCGATGGACGCTGCACGCCGGAAACAGGCTCTGGCGCGACATCGGGAACAGGCTGGGGGCCGCCCCATCCACGCCCAGGCTCACTGAGTGATGGTCGGCGCTGTGATGGTGATGGCTTTCGCCCGCATGGTCGACGGGTTCGTCATGGCCGCTCTCATCGCAATAATGATGCGCATCAGCCTGGGCCGCATGGTGGCCGGCGTGCTCGGCGTTTTCAAAGGCCTGAGCCGCGCCCTGACCGACAAACGCCAGCATGATCGCCACGCACAGCATGGCGAGCCACCCGCTTGTCCATCGAAACATCACCAAGGCCATGAAATTGCTCATGCGCTTCGAGTGAAGCGGATGCAAGCGGGACCCGATGCCGCAGTCACCTTGGACGTCCGCTGTCCGGTCGGGTCTCAAGGTCAATTCATGGCGCGGCCTCGCCGCTGGCGCAGGTCCCTGGACGGCAGGCTAGAGTGGAAAGCAGATATTCGTGCCCATCAGCTGATCGTCAGTCTGTGGCGCTCTTCACGGAGTCCGGAACGAGCAAATCTCGGCTGCTGGCGCCTCCCCATCCTCGGTCAACCGGCGCGCGACCTGCGGTAGTTCAGGTGAGCGGCAGGCCCGCTAGAGCATTTTCCGGTAAGTGTGAAACGGTTATCGGATCGAAAAATGCTCTAAACTTTTAATTTAGAGCCCTTTTTGCCCGACCCTGATGAAGCCATCAGGTCGGAAAGGGCTCTAGCAGTGCCAGAGGGTGTCGCCGGCATCGACGCCGATGGTGGTGATGGCGGTCTTGGACGGGGTACGCATCTCCTTCCCGTCGCCGGGTCGCTCCCGGGCGTCAAGCCGCCTTGCAGGTCATCAGCGCGTCACCGGGCTTGCATCGCGTCTGATCGCTGTTCAGGTTGCTCTCGAAGATCGAAAAACGGGAGGCGTGCATGGCGTTCGGCGACTATCAGAACGAGATCTATTTCGGCGGCCTGATGCGCGGTGTGAAGCCGACCCTGCCGGTGGATTTTAAAAGCCTCGAAGGGCGTGCCCGCGCAGCTTTGCCGCCAGCGACGCTGTCCTACGTGCAGGGCGGCTGCGGCGACGAGTTCACCCAGGACCACAACGCCGAAGCCTTCAAGCGCTGGGGCATCGTTCCGCGGATGATGGTCGACTGCACCACGCGCGACCTCTCCATTGAGTTGTTTGGCCTGAAGCTGCCGAGCCCGATCTTCATGGCGCCCATCGGGGTGATTGGCCTGTGCGCACAGGACGGCCACGGCGACATCGCCACCGCCAAGGCGGCGGCCGCGACGGGTGTGCCGATGGTCGCCTCGACCCTGATGAACGACCCGATGGAGCAGGTGGCGCCCGCCCTGGGCGATACGCCGGGCTTTTTCCAGCTCTATACGCCCAAGGACAAGGGCGTCGCCGAGAGCCTGGTGCGCCGGGCCGAGGCTGCGGGCTTCAAGGCCATTGTCGTCACGCTCGACACCTGGGTCACCGGTTGGCGGCCGCGCGACCTCAATGAGGCCAATTTCCCGCAGTTGCGCGGCCACGCCCTGGCCAATTACATGTCGGATCCAGCGTTCCGCGCCCTGCTGGCCAAACCACCAGAGGAGGACCCGCAAGCCGCTGTCGCCCAGTGGGGCCGCACCTTCGGCAAGCCCCTGACCTGGGCCGATCTGCCGTGGCTGAGGTCCTTGACCAAGCTGCCGCTGATCCTGAAGGGCATTTGCCATCCGGATGATGCGCGGCGGGCCATCGATGGCGGCGTGGACGGGATCTATTGCTCCAACCATGGTGGCCGGCAGGCCAATGGCGGGCTGGCGGCCATCGACATGCTCAAGGGCGTGGTCGAGGCCTCGGGGGATACCCCGGTGATGTTCGATTCAGGCGTGCGGTCGGGCAGCGACGTCGTCAAGGCATTGGCCTTGGGCGCGGCGGCGGTGGGCGTGGGTCGGCCCTATGCCTATGGCCTGGCGCTGGACGGCGTGGCGGGGATCGTTCACGTCCTGCGCAGCATCCTGGCGGAGGCCGATCTGCTGATGGCGGTCGACGGCTATCCGACGCTGGCCGAC
Source organism: Caulobacter sp. DWR1-3-2b1 (assembly GCF_049895765.1). Taxonomy (NCBI): domain Bacteria; kingdom Pseudomonadati; phylum Pseudomonadota; class Alphaproteobacteria; order Caulobacterales; family Caulobacteraceae; genus Caulobacter; species Caulobacter sp. DWR1-3-2b1. Next base: position 19,630 of record NZ_JAFCSZ010000017.1, on the reverse strand, counting down.
CTGCGGGCGGCAGGGCTGGTCAGAAGCTAGAATCCGGAAATCTGGTTAGAAAGATTGGACGACGAAGATCGTCACACTGATCGGCGGGGCGGCCACGAGCATCAGGCGCAGCGCCGTTTCACCAGGACCGGTGAGGCTGAACTTGGAGCCTTCGGTGGTGGTGAGGCGGGGCGCGCTGAGGGTGGTCCTTGGTCTGCTCCTTGGAAGCTCCACTGATGAGCTTCAAGGTATTAACGCGGCCTATTCCTGGAAGGACGCGACCCCGCTACAAGTTGTCTGTTGCGTGGCCAATCTGCCACGAAGACTAGAGCCCTTTCCGACCTGATGGCTTCTCAAGGGCGTGGCCCAGGACGGACGGGGCTCGGGCGGACGCAGGCTGGCGCAGGCCGAGTGAGCCTTCACCACGCGGCGCATCGAGGCCGGGAAGCGATGCAGCTTGCCTTCCGGCCGGATGGGCCGGGCAACCAGATCGCCGCCGCAGTTGGGACAGGCGCCGAAGAACCGGTTCTCGGTGCAGTCGGCGCAGAAGGTGCATTCAAAGGTGCAGATGCGCGCCTCGTCGCTGGAGGGCGGCAGGTTGCGGTCGCAGCACTCGCAATTCGGGCGCAGTTCGAGCACGGCCGTTCTCCGTCGTCTGGATGTGGTAAGCCTTGCACCATTAGGGATCGCGACGCGCCCCGGCGAGAGGGCTCATTGGGATATCACGGGAATGTGGCGGCGCGGCCGGACTCCCGTGATCGAAGGGGTTGACCCCCCCTCCGCCACCCCCTAGATACGCCGCCGTTTGCGCGGCGGTCGGGCCAGAAGCCTGACCGCTTTCTTGCAGGAAGATGCTCGGGCGCGCCGGGCTAGGCGGGGTTACCCCCGGCCTGTCTTTTTGCGACAATGGCCACGCGTTTTTAGGAGGCGCTCCCGAGATGTCTAAAGACCTTCTCCCCGGCGTTACCGGTGTCTTGGCCCTGGCCGATGGCACGATCCTGCAAGGCGTAGGCTGCGGCGCGGTCGGCGATGCGGTCGGCGAGGTGTGTTTCAACACCGCCATGACCGGCTATCAGGAAATCCTGACCGACCCGTCCTACATGGCCCAGATCGTGGCCTTCACCTTCCCGCACATCGGCAATGTCGGGACCAACACCGAGGACCTCGAACAGATGTCCGGCGCGTCGGAAACAGCAGCCCGGGGCGCGATCTTCCGCGAGGTTCCGACCGATCCGGCAAGCTGGCGCGCCAATAGCGACTTCGACGGCTGGATGAAGCGTCGCGGCATGGTCGGCCTGGCCGGCGTCGACACCCGCGCCCTGACCCGCAAGATCCGCGAGACCGGCATGCCGCACGGCGTCATCGCCCACTCGCCCGACGGCGTGTTCGACCTGGAAGCCCTGGTCGCCAAGGCCCGCGAATGGTCGGGCCTGGAAGGCCTGGACCTGGCCAAGGACGCCTCGACTACCCAGACCTTCACCTGGGACGAGGGCCTGTGGTCGTGGCCGGAAGGCTACGCCAAGCTCGACAAGCCGAAGTACGAGGTCGTGGTCCTCGACTACGGCGTCAAGCGCAACATCCTGCGGGCCCTGGCCCATGTCGGCGCCCGCGCCACGGTAGTGCCGGCCAATACCTCGGCCGAGGACATCCTGGCCCGCAATCCCGACGGCGTGCTGCTGTCCAACGGCCCGGGCGACCCGGCCGCGACCGGCGAATATGCGGTGCCCGAGATCCGTAAGCTGGTCGCCAGCGGCAAGCCGGTGTTCGGTATCTGCCTGGGCCACCAGATGCTGGCCCTCGCGCTCGGCGCCAAGACAGTGAAGATGGAACAGGGCCACCACGGGGCCAATCACCCGGTCAAGGACCTCACGACCGGCAAGGTCGAGATCGTCTCGATGAACCACGGCTTCACGGTAGACAGCGCCAGCCTGCCGGCCCTGGTCACGGGGACCCATGTCTCGCTGTTCGACGGCACCAATGCCGGCATCCAGCTGACGGACAAGCCGGTGTTCTCGGTGCAGCACCATCCCGAAGCCTCGCCCGGCCCGACCGACAGCCTCTACCTGTTCGAGCGCTTCGCCGGCCTGATGGACGCGGCGAAGTAGGACCTCAAGACGCGGCCGGCTCGCCTAGCAGGGTCATGAGCTGGCCGCCATTGGTCGCCAGATCGGCCACGGTGTAGCGATCAAGCACAGCAAGATAGGCGTTCAACGCCTCGTGCAGTCGCGCCTTGAGCAGGCACGCCGCGGCCAGGGGGCAGGTGTTGGTCTCCATCTCGAAACACTCGACCAGGGCCAGGCTGTCTTCGGTGTCGCGTACGACCTGGCCTATTCGGATGCTGTCGGCCGGCCGGGCCAGCTTCACCCCGCCGCCTCGCCCTGGCGAAGTCGTCAGATAGCCCAGGCCGCGCAGGCGCTGGATCACCTTGACCAGATGGTTCTGCGAAATGCCGTAGCGCCTGGCGATCTCCGGCGCCGTTGCGCTCTTCCCGTTTCCCGCGGCCAGGAAGATCAACGTCCGCAACGCGTAGTCGGTGTGCAGGGTCAGACGCATCGGGGAACCATGTTCGTCAAATCAGTTGCGAGCTTGATCATAAGTGGTATGTAGCGCACCAGTTTAAAACTGGTATCTCAAACACCACTTAATCGGACGTCTCATGACCCTCTACGAACGCATAGGCGGCGCCCCCGCTGTGAAGGCCGCTGTCGACATCTTCTATGGCAAGGTGCTGGCCGACGACCGTATCGCCCACTTCTTCGACGGCGTGGACATGGCCAATCAGGCTGGCAAGCAACGCGCTTTTCTGGTGATGGCCTTTGGTGGCCCCAATACCTACACCGGCGCCGACATGCGTCGCGGTCACGCCCATCTGGTGGCGCGGGGCCTCAACGACGGCCACTTCGACGCCGTGGTCGAGAACCTGGCCGCCACCCTGACCGAGCTGGGCGTCAGCACCGCGGACATCGGTGAAGTGGCCAAGATCGCCGAGAGCGTCCGCGACGACGTCCTGGGCCGCGAGCCTGCTCTGGCCTAGAGCCCTTTCCGACTTAATGGCTTCATCAGGGTCGGGCGAAAAGGGCTCTAAATCAGAAGTTTAGAGCATTTTTCGATCCGATAACCGTTTCACACTTATCGGAAAATGCTCTAGGTCCCGAACTGCGTGAACGGGACCTTGTTGAAGAGCTCCCGTTCCGCCCCGCGCGGATCGTCGGCCAGCTTCGAGGGCGTGTTGAACACCATCGTCTGGCGGCGGGGCAGGGTGTAGGGCTCCCACGCCGGGATCGCGGCGGTGTTGGGATTGCCGGTGCGGGCAAACGCGATGAAGGCGTCGCTCATCTGGTTGGACATGGCCACCGAGTCCGCGCCGCCGTCGGCCAGCGAGCCCTTCGCCGTCACAGTGCCGAACACCAGGGCGATGTCGATGGTGTGGGGCGCGCCCCAGACGCCGCCGTCCCGGGGCGAGCGCCAGTCGACCTGATAGACATAGGCCGGCGCGCCGGCTCTGGCCCGCTCCTCGGCCTGGATGATCGCCGCCTTCCACGAGCGGCCTGCCGTCGAGGCGGCGAAGAACACGTCGGACGGCGAATAGTCCGGATAGATCTTGCGATAGGCAGCGGCCACTGTGGCCGGGTCGATGTCGACGCGGGCGTTGAACTGGCCGGGCAGGCGGGCGATCACTTCGTCCCAGGTCAGCTCCAGCATCTTCTTGTCGTAACCGACGAAGCCACGCGTCTCGTCGTGGGTGTTGCCGACCATCATCGGCACGCCCAGGCCCTGAGGCGCGGCGTCGGGGAAGAACGGATGGCGGGTGAGGGACCGCTCGTCCAGCACCGGACCCATATAGACGCCGCCCGAGCCCGCGACGGGATCGATGGCCTTCAACCCGTTCAGCAATTGGTCGGCGGGCAGGGCGCGCAGTTGGGCCAACTCGCTGATCCCCAGCTTGTCGACAAACAGCTGAGCGCGCTTGGTGGCGTTGAACGGGCCGCCCACCGTGACCTGCTGGCCGCTCATGGTGACGGCGCGATGGAACAGGCCCTTGGCCGCCGGCATGGCCATCAGGGTGGCGATCTTGCCCCCGCCGCCGGACTGTCCAAACACCGTGACATTGCCCGGATCACCGCCGAAGGTCGCGATGTTGTCGCGCACCCATTCCAAGGCCAGAACGAGGTCCAGCTGACCGACATTGCCGCTGTCGGCAACGCTGGGATCGTTGAAGAGGCGCGCCAGATAGAGATAGCCGAAGGCGTTGAGCCGATGATTGACGGTGACCACCACCACGTCGCCGCGCTTGGACAGTCCGGTCCCATCATAGAGCGGGCTGCCGCCCGAGCCGCCGTTATAGGCGCCGCCGTGGATGTAGACCATCACCGGCCGCTTGACGCCGTCGGCGAGGCCCTTCTTGCCGGTTTTCGCAGGCGTCCAGACGTTGAGGAACAGGCAGTCTTCGGACAGCGTCTCGCCATCCTCGCCCTTGCCCGTCTGCATCGAGGCCGCGCCATAGGTCAGGGCGTCCTTGGTGTCGGACCAGGGTTGCGGCCGGATCGGCGGCATGAAGCGGCGGGCGCCGCCCGTGTCGGCCCCATAACGCAGGCCTTTAAAGGCGTGGACCCCCTCGGCGCTCGCGCCACGCACCTTGCCGGCGGTGGTCGCCACGACGGGCGAGCGCGCCGCGCCGGCTGCCAGGCCTGCGGACGGCGTCAAGGCAGCCGCGCCCGCGGCGAGCAGCAGGCCTCGACGGTCGAGGGTGTGGCGGGTGTCCATGGCGTCCTCCAGCGGCTTCTGACGAGCTTGTGGCTAGGGTTACCACAAGCAATGACACCGGTGGACAGGATTTAGAGTCGGGCGACCGCCTTGGCGTGCTCGGCGACGACAGACAGCGTCGAGATGTCGGCGTCGAACACCCCGAACAGGCCTTGCTCTTCCTGCGGTGGGTCGCCGACCAAGCTGGTGTCGCCGCGCTTGAACCAGGCGTCCGGCTGCTGGGCGCGACCCTCGCCGTTCCAGGCCCAGAAGTTGGTGCCCGCCACCGGGCCGCCGGCCTTCATATCGGCCAGGGTCATGTCGAAGATCGTCTTGTAGAAGCGGTCCTTGTAGGTGGCCGCCGCGCCGGGCGCGAAGGCGCGGTCGTCGCGGATCAGACCAAACTCCTCGATCACCAGCGGCTTGTTCAGCCCCTTGGCCAAGGCGATGTGACGCGTGACATAGTCGCGGCACTTGGCCTCGCCGGCCTCGTAGGTCCCGGGCTGGTCCTTGAAGGCGATCCAGCTCCAGTTGTTGGGCCAGACATGCAAGGTCATGTAGTCGATGGAGGCGGGCTTGTGCGCCTCGACCACGCAGGCCTCGCGCTCCAGGCAGCCCATCGCGCCCTCGCTGCCGGTCGAGACCAGGTGATGTCGGTCTATCGATTTGATGTAGGTAGCTGTCTCGTCGATCCAGCGATAATAGGTCGGCAGGTTCTTGACCCCGAAGTCCTCGGTCCCCCCCGGACGCGGCTCGTTGGCCAGTTGCCAGGCCATGATGGTCGGGTCGTTGCGATAGGGCTTGCCGGTGATGGCGCTGGTGCGGCCGACCACGGCGCGGATGAAGTGGCGGAACAGGGCGTTGGCCTTGGCGTCGCCGTAGAAGCGGGCCGAGTAGTCTGGATATTCCGGCCAGGGATGGGCGGGGTCGCCCTGCTGGAACCATGTCCCGTTTCCGGTCCAGTTCAGATAGGCCGGCATGCCGCCCGACCAATCCCAGAAATTGTTGAGATAGATCACGGCCTTCATGTCGCGCCTGGCCATCTCGGCCAGCAGGAAATCCAGGCCCGTCAGCAGGTCCGCGCTGTAGTCCTCGCCAGGTCCCCGAAAGGTGGGATCCATCGCCACCTTGGCCGGTGAGCGCTCGCCCGAGCCCAGCACCCGCAGATTGGTGACGCCCAGGCTCTTGAGCTTGTCGAGTTCACGCCCCAGCCGGGCGCGGTCGCCATAGGCGGCGGGGGAGCCCAGCCACGCGCCGTACCAGAGATTGGTCCCGACGAAGCGATACGGCTTGCCATCCAGGACCAGCTTGCCGCCGGCGACGCCTACGAACCCCTTGGGCTTGGCGGTCGCGGCGCCTAGGGCGGGCGTGGCGGCCAAAGCCGCCAGCATGGCGCGGCGGGAAAGGGTCGTCATGAAGTGTCCTCCGTCGCGCTCTCTGCCGGCGCGCCAGCGGCGACAATGGCTTGACCGGGTAGCGCTAACAACCGCCTGGATCATTTTCACGACCAGCTTAGTTCATGCCCGCGAGGGTTGTGAAGCCTGAAGCGTTTATCGCGCTTGGGCAGCGACCGCGCGCAGGATGTCAATTGCCTCTTCGGCGCGGTCGGCGGGCACGAACAGATGGTCGTGAAAATAGCCCTAGGCCGGGTTCACACCGATGCCGGCCGCCGCCAGCGGCGGCAGCAAGGCGGCCAGGAAGCCGACGGCCTCCAGCGACGAATGGATGTTCAGAGTAATCCGCCGGCAGGGGAATATGCAGGTCAAGCGCGCCGCCTCAGCTTCGTCCCGCCTTAGGATCAGGGTCAGGCCTTCGGCCTCGCCATAGGTCATTAGCGGCGTGACGCCTCGCGGGACCGCGTCGCCGGGCGGCAGGGTGGCGAACATCCAGACCTCGTCGCTGAGGACGGGCTCCATTGCGGCCGGCAGGGCGGAGAGGGTGGTTTCACCGCTCACGGCTGGCGATCCTCCAAACCATGCCAGATCCGGGTGATGATCACGCGTGATCCACCGACGCGGTAGCGGAGGACATAAGCGCTCCGGCCGAATGGAATGTTGATCTCACGGGCTGTCCGCCCGACCAGGCGCCCTCGCATCGGCGCTTCAACCAGGCTGTCCAAGGCCGTTTCAAAGAGCAAGCCTAGCCGGGCGGCGGCTATGGGACTATGAGCGGAAAGCTGGAGGTCGAGACGGCGTAGCTCCTCTTGGGCCCGAGCCGAGATTGAAACGGTGAAGCTCAATCCGCGCCCTTGCCGAAGCGGCGCAGCCGGCTGCGGAAATCGTCCAGCGAGATTGCCGGTTCCTCACCCCGTTCGACGGCGTCGGCGATGGCTTCGTCAATAGCCGGGTCAGGATCGATCGTCGCGGCAGGCAGGCTCGCAAGCCCTACGTTGATCAGCGCCAAGGCATAGGCCTCTGGAGACATGTCCGCGCGACTCGCCGCCGCCTTCAGCTTGGCGGCCTGCTCGTTGTCGATGTGAATGTCGAAGCCGTCGGCCATGAGCTAAGGGTCTCGCCCATGGCCGTTCACGTCAAGCCACTTACAGGTTCAACAACGCCGGGTCTCCGCCCTGGGCCGTGATGTTGATGCTCAGCGCCCGCTCGACCGCGTAGCGGAGCAGGGCGTGGGGGCCGCCGGCCTTGGGGCCGGTGCCCGACAGGCCTTCGCCGCCGAACGGCTGCACGCCGACGACCGCGCCGGTCATGGAGCGATTGACATAGGTGTTGCCGGCCGGGACCAGGCGCTGGACGTCGGCGGCGAAGCTCTCGATCCGCGAATGGATACCCAGGGTCAGGCCATAGCGGCGGGCCGCCAGGGCGCCGCCCACCTGTTCCAGATCCTCGGGCGCGTAGCGGACCACGTGCAGGACGGGGCCGAACACCTCCCGCTCCAGGAAGTCGGCGGCGGGGATCTCGGCCAGGACCGGAGCGAAGAAGGTGCCGGCGGCCGGGGTTTTCAGGGCGTGGAGGATCTTGGCCTCGTGCTTCAGGCGGACCATGTGCTTGTCCAGCGCGCCCTTGGCGTCGGCGTCGATCACCGGGCCGACGTCGGTGACGGCCAAGGCTGGATCGCCCAGCACCAGGGCGTCCATCGCGCCCTTCAAGCCCTCGATGATGTGGTCGGCGGTGTCATGGGGCAGGAACAGCAGGCGCAGGGCCGAGCAGCGTTGGCCGGCCGAGCCGAAGGCCGAGAGTATGACGTCGTCGATCACCTGTTCGCGCTGGGCGGTGGTGTCGACGAACATGCCGTTGAGGCCGCCGGTTTCAGCGATGAACGGCACGATGGGGCCCTGGCGCTGGGCGAGCGTCTGGTTGATGCGCCAAGCGGTGTCGGTGCCGCCGGTGAAGGCCGCGCCGTCCAAGCCTTCGTGGCTGGTCAGCACGGCGCCGACGGTCTCGCCGCGACCCGGCAGCAGGGCCAGCAGGCGCGGGTCGAGGCCCGCTGCGTGATAGAGCTTCACAGCCTCCATGGCGATCAGCGGGGTCTGTTCGGCGGGCTTGGCCAACACGGCGTTGCCGGCGGCGAGAGCAGCGGCGATCTGGCCTGTGAAGATGGCCAGCGGGAAGTTCCACGGGCTGATGCAGACGAACACGCCGCGACCGGCCAGGCGCAGCACGTTGGTCTCGCCGACCGGCCCCTTCAGCACCTCGCCGTCGCCGAACTGGTCTTCGGCGAGCACCGCGTAGTAGCGGCAGAAGTCGGCGGCTTCCCGGACCTCGGCGATGCCGTCGCTCAGGGTCTTGCCGGCTTCACGCGACAGGATGGCGATCAAGCGGTCGATATTGGCTTCCAGGGCGTCACCCATGGCCCGCAGCACCTTGGCGCGCGCAGCGCCGCCGGAGCGGTCCCAGGCCGGTTGCGCGGCGCGGGCCAGCTTGAACGCCTGGTCGATCTGCGGCAGCTGGGCTTCCGAGACCACGCCGACGACGCGGCCATGGTCTGAGGGGCTGACCACCGGCTGCGGTGTCGCGCCGGCCGACATCTTGCCGCCGACCAGAGGGCCCGCTGAGAGGGTCACTGCGTCCAACTGGGCGAGGGCGGCGGTCAGGCGGTCGCGCTCCACCTTGGTCGACAGGTCTATACCGGTCGAATTCTGGCGGCGGTCGCCATAGACATTGATCGGGGTCGGGATCTTGGCGTGGCGGTCGGGATGGGCCTCGACGGCGTCGATGGGGTCGACAATGACCTTCTCGACCGGCACCCGCTCATCGAGCAGGGCGTGGACGAAGCTGGTATTGGCGCCGTTCTCAAGCAGGCGGCGGACCAGATAGGGCAGCAGCTCCTCATGACCGCCGACCGGGGCATAAGCCCGCACGGTCAGGCCGTCATAGAGGTCGTCGGCGGCCTTATACAGAGCCTCGCCCATGCCATGCAGGCGCTGGTGTTCGATCTCGACGCCGGCGTTTCTGGCCATCCGCACCACGGCCGCCAGGGTGTGGGCGTTGTGGGTGGCGAACTGGGCGTAGAGGTGCGGGGCGGCGGCGATCAGGGCCTTGGCGCAGACGAGGTACGAAAGGTCGGTGGCCGGCTTGGTCGAATAGACCGGATAGTCCGGTCGCCCGGCGACCTGGGCGCGCTTGATCTCGCTGTCCCAATAGGCGCCCTTGACCAGACGCACCATCAGGCGGCGGCCGGTCTCTTGGGAGAGGGCGGCCAAGCGCGCGATCACCTCGGGGCAGCGCTTCTGATAGGCCTGAACGGCAAGGCCCAGACCGGTCCACTGGCCCAGTTCCGGCTCGCGGCACAGGCGGTCCAGCAGCTTCAACGACAGGGCCAGGCGGTCGGCTTCCTCGGCGTCGATGGTAAAATTTAGATCATATTTCGCGGCGATCAGGGCCAGGCGCAGGACGCGCGGATAGAGCTCGTCCCAGACCCGGGCCTCTTGCGTGGCTTCATAGCGCGGGGTCAGGGCTGACAGCTTGACCGACACGCCATGACCAGTTTCCGGGCCAGCCTTGTTCGACAATTTTCCAACGGTCTGAATGGCGTCGGCATACGACTTCTCATACCGCTCGGCGTCGGCGGCGGTGCGGGCGCCTTCGCCCAGCATGTCGAAGCTGCAGATGTCGCCATCGTGGGCGGCGCGCTTGATGGCCGCCTCGATGGTGCGGCCCAGCACGAACTGCTCGCCCATGATGCGGATGGCCTGGCCGACGGCGGCGCGGATCACCGGCTCGCCCAGACGGCCGGCGATCTTCTTGATGAAGCCGGGCAGGTCGTTCCTGGCCTGGACGTCAGGCTCGACGATCTTGCCAGTCAGCATCAGGCCCCAGGTCGAGGCGTTGACGAACAGGCTGTCGCTGCCGCCCAGGTGGCTGGCCCAGTCGGCCGAGCCGATCTTCTCGGCGATCAATTTGTCCCGAGTGTCGTCGTCGGGCGTGCGCAGCAGGGCCTCGGCCAGGCACATCAGGGCCAGGCCCTCGCGGGTGCCCAGGGAAAACTCCTGCAGGAAGCTCTCGACCACGCCCTGCTTGCGGACGCTGCGGCGGGCGCCGCGGACCAGGGCCTCGGCCTCGGCGCGGACGGCGGCGCGGTCTTCCGAGGTCATCGGCGCGGCGGCCAGCAGGTCGCTGATCACGGCGGCCTCGTCGCGATACTTGCCGTTGTCGAGGCTGTCCCAGTCGGTCATGCGCTTCGCCCTTGGGGTGGTTTGATGATCAACGGTATAAGTAGCCTTGGGCTGAATGTGCTTCGTTTGTGAGCCGGTCTGATTGCAGGAAATTCGTCGATTAACCCGCCAGCCGCATGTTTGCTCCAGCCGTGTGGGTGAAGGCTGAACTGCCGTGGACGCGATCAGAATGGCGCTTAAAGGGAGAGGTGGGAAGGGACGCGACTGGGGGGGAGGCCGCGCGTCCCTTCCGCTCTCGGCGGCGCCTTTGGGGGATAAGGCGCCGCTGGTGTCCCCTCTTCAGGATGGGGACAGGTCCCAGGGACTCCGGGCGCCGTCTGGAGGAACGGCGGTGCGAAACCGACTAGGGCGATTGATGGTGTAAAGCCAAGTTTGCTGAATGTGCTTTGTTTATGACAGTTATTTTCCGAACGATCTTCGATGAAAGGTGAAAATGGCCATTTCCACTCTTGATGACACCGATCGCCGGCTTTTACGGGTGCTGCAGGCCGATGGCCGCATCACCAACGCCGAGTTGGCCAAGCAGTGCAATCTGTCGCCGGCCGCCACCTTCGACCGCGTGCGCCGCCTGCGCGAGCGCGGCTACATCGTCGGCTATGCGGCCCTGTTGGACCCCGCCAAGGTTGATCGCGCCCTGCTGATCTTCGTCGAGGTGATGCTGGAGCGCACGACCGGCGAGGTGTTCGAGGACTTCGCCGCCGCCGTGCGTCGCGCGCCCGAGATCCTGGAGTGCCACATGGTGGCCGGCGGCTTCGACTACCTGATCAAGGCCCGCGTGCGCGACATGGAGGCCTATCGCGGGTTCCTCGGCGACATCCTGGTGAAGATGCCGGGGGTGCGCGAGACGCGGACCTATGCGGTGCTGGAAGAGGTGAAGAGCACGGTGCAGTTGCCGCTGTAGGGCGTGTGGGCTACGCCTGATTCAATTATCGCGTGTCGGGGGCGGGTTTGGCGAGAGTTCGAAGGGCGAGGGGTATTGCGCCGGATGGCGAGGTGCGGGCGTCGCCGTTGAAGGTGTGGGTGTGGACGATTGGGGGCTTCATCACTGTAGCCGTTCTTGTCGTTTGCTTTATTGACCTTCACCGGCGTGGAAATATCTATTTCGATATATTCATGGGTTTATTGATACTCGGAGCAGGTCTACTAGCGACGTATTCCGCCATTTCGCTCAAGGTGAGCTGCACGCGATTGCTCCCTGATCGTGTCCAAGACGCTGGTCTGTTTGGCCGCAACGTACTTCTACGAGCGGATGTCGTGGGTTTCCGCATCTTTGCCAGCACACTAGAACTGTGCGTCCGGCCTGGGGCCGGCAAAGGGCTGTGTCTGACAGCAGACGTACTTTCCAATCCTGTTTGGATCGCCTGGCTGCAAATATTGCCAGACCTTGATCAGATTGAAACCGCTCAAGAGCAGGAACGCCTAGAGGCGGACGAGCGATTTGGCTCTACGCCCGATAGGCGCAAAGACGCTGTGTCCCGCTTCGGGTTGGCAATATCGGTGCTCGATCTCTGCGGGATACCGCTTGGGGGATGGATATTGTTTTGGCCGCGTCCTTATGAGATCGCGGTCCTGTCAGGCGTTGTGGTGCCGCTCATAGTTCTAGCAATTGCCTTGCGCTGGCGTGGGGCGGTATCTCTTACGAGAGAAAAGCAGACGGTAGGTTTGTTCACGCTTTTTGCCCTTCCGGCCTGCACCCTTGGGCTTCGGGCAATGCTCGATCTCAATGTGTTTGACTGGTTACCAACGCTCATAGTGACGGGCTTGGTCACATCGCTCGCTGTCATGTTGATTTTCTTCATTGAGCAGAGGCGGACGGAGCGTTTTGCAGCGTTCTTTTTCTCGGCGGTGTGGGTATGGGGCGCTCTCAGTTTCGCGAATGTGCTTCTGGATGAATCCGCGCCCCAGAGAGTCCAAACGATATTGTACACAACTGGAGGTGAGGCAGATAATGATCCCACACTCTATTTGCGCAACATTTCCGCGCCTTACGATAAGTTCGGAGGTGTCAAAGTATCATCTAAGCGCTTCGCCAGTGCTCAACCTAATTCTGTTGTCTGCCTTGCGGTTCACAAAGGCCGCCTCGGCTGGCGATGGGGCTATGTCCGCGACTGCCTGCCCTGGCCGGTCCCACCGCCCGCGAGCAGCAAGCCCAAATAGGAGGAAGAGGCGCGCCCCAGGTTTGGGGGGAGGAGCGCGCCTCTTCGGGTTCGCCGTCATCGGGGGGGTGACGAGGCGAACCTCCCCCCGACCGTCGCCGGGGGTGGGGTAAGGTTCTCAGGTGGCGGGCGATCCGCCGCCGAGGACCTTGTAGAGGGTGACGAGGTTGATCGCACGGACCAGCCGCGCCGCGATCAGGGCCTGCTGGGCGCCGTAGAGCGTCCGCTGGGCGTCGAGCAGGGTCAGATTGCTGTCGAGACCCGCCTCGTTGCGCTGCCGGGCCAAGCGCTGGCTGTCAGCGGCGGCGGCGACCAGACGTTCCTGGGCGCCCACGCGGTCTGCGACGGTGTCGCGCACTGCCAAGGCGTCGGCGACCTCGCGGAAGGCCGTCTGCACGGTCTTCTCATAGGTGGCCACGGCGATGCCCTGGCTGGCGCGGGCGCCGTCCAGGCCGGCTTTGTTGGCCCCGCCCGCGAAGATCGGCAGGCTGATGCTGGGCGCGAAGCTCCAGGCGCCCGAGCCGCTCTTGAACAGGTCGCCAAGCTCGCCGCTGGCTGCGCCGGCCGAGCCGGTCAGGGCGATGCGCGGGAAGAAGGCCGCGCGGGCCGCGCCGATATTGGCGCTGGCGGCGGCCAGTTGGTGTTCGGCGGCCAGCACGTCGGGACGACGGGTCAGAACATCGGAAACCACGCCGGCCGGAAGGTCGGGCATGATCTGGGCGGTGATGAGACCGCCCGCCGGCATCAGGTCGGCGGGGACCTCGGCGCCGACGACCAGGCGCAGGGCGTTCCGGTCCTGGGCCACCTGGGCGACGAAGGCGGCGACGTCGGCCCGGGCCTGTTCGGCCAGGGTCTGGGCCTGGCGCAGGTCGAGGGTCGAGGCCGCGCCGGCGTCCACCCGGCTCTGGGTGAGCTTCAGGGACTGGTCGCGCGCGGCCAGGGTGTCGCGGGCCAGGGCCAGCAGGTCCTCGTCGGCGGCCAGGGTCAGCCAGGTTCCGGCGACTTCCGAGATCAGGCTGATCTGGGCGGCGCGGCTATTTTCGCGTACGGCCAGCCAGTTCTGGAGCGCGGCCTGGTTGAGGCTGCGGACGCGGCCAAACAGGTCCAGCTCATAGCCGGTGAAGCCGACGCTGGCGCTGTACTGTTCGGTTTCGATGGCCGAGCCGGACTGGCTGACCGACGCAGGGGTCCGGGCGCGCGAGCCCGAGAGGCCGGCATTGATGCCCGGCAACAGGGCGGCGCGCTGGACGCCGTACTGGGCACGGGCCCGCTCGATATTGAGCAGGGCGACGCGCAGGTCGCGGTTCTGGACCAGAGCCAGTTCGACGACGCCTTGCAGGCGAGGGGCCTCGAACACCTCGCGCCAGCCCAGATCGGCGGCGGAGACGGTTCCCGCCGGCTGGGCCGTCGGCCACGTCTGGGCGACCGGCAGGGCCGGGCGCTGGTGCGGCGGGGCCAGGGTGCAGGCGGTGAGAGAGGTCGCCGCCAGCAGGGTCAGGGTGAGGTTACGCAGAAGCATGGCTCTATGCATTTTGGGGGCTCTCCGCTGGAGTCGCGGGCGTTTATTCGACGCGCTTGTGTTTGGGTTTGAAGATCTTTTCGACGACCACGAAGAACAGCGGGACGAAGAAGATCGCCAGCAGGGTGCCCGAGAGCATGCCGCCGATCACGCCGGTGCCGATGGCGTGCTGGCTGCCCGAACCCGCGCCGTTGGAGATCGCCAGGGGCAGCACGCCGAAGATGAAGGCCAGCGAGGTCATGATGATCGGCCGCAGACGAATGCGGACGGCCTCCAGGGTGGCCTCGATCAGGGGCGTGCCCTTCTCATAGAGGTCCTTGGCGAACTCGACGATCAGGATGGCGTTCTTGGCGGCCAGACCCATGGTCGTCAGCAGTCCGACCTGGAAATAGACGTCGTTACTGAGGCCGCGCAGCGTTGTGGCCAGCAGGGCTCCGACCACGCCCAGCGGAATGACCATGATCACCGACAGCGGGATCGACCAGCTCTCGTAGAGCGCCGCCAGCAGCAGGAACACGACCAGGATCGAGATGGCGTACAGGGCGGGCGCCTGGTTGCCGGACTCGCGTTCCTGGGCCGACAGGCCGGTCCATTCATAGCCGATGCCCGGGGGCAGCTTGGCGGCGATCTCTTCCATGGCGGCCATGGCTGCGCCGGAGCTTTGGCCCGGAGCGGGCGTGCCCTGGATGTTGACCGACGCCAGGCCGTTATAGCGTTCCAGGCGCGGCGAGCCGTAGGTCCAGGCGGTGGTGGCGAAAGCCGAGAAGGGCACCATCTGGCCGGTGTTGTTGCGCACGTACCAGCGGTTCAGGTCTTCCGGCTTCATGCGGAACGGCGCGTCGGCCTGGACATAGACCTTCTTGATGCGGCCGCGGTCGATGAAGTCGTTGACGTAGGAGCCGCCCAGGGCCGTGCTGAGCGCCGCGTTGATGTCGGCGGTGGTCAGGCCCATGGAGCCGGCCTTGGCCTGGTCGACATCGATCCGCAGCTGCGGGGTGTCGTCCTGGCCGTTGGGGCGAACGCCTGCCAGCACCGGGTTCTGGGCGGCCATGCCCAGCATCATGTTGCGGGCGTTGATCAGGGCTTCGTGACCCACACCGCCGGTGTCCTGCAGCTGGAAGTCAAAGCCCGAGGCGTTGCCCAGCTCCTGAACCGCGGGCGGCACGATCGGGAAGACCATGGCGTCGCGGATCTGGGAGAAGGCGCCAAAGGCGCGGCCGGCCACGGCCGGAGCCTTCATCTGCGCGCTCTTGCGCTCCTCGAACGGCTTGAGGCTGATGAAGGCGATGCCGGCGTTCTGACCGGCGCCGGCGAAGCTGAAGCCGGAGACGGTGAAGATCGACTTGACCGCCTCGTCCTTGAGGAAGTGGGTTTCGACCTGCTTGAGCACGCCCTGGGTGCGCTCGTCGGTAGCGCCGGCCGGCAGCTGCACCAGGGTGTAGATGGTGCCCTGGTCTTCTTCGGGCAGGAACGAGCTCGGCATGCGCATGAACAGGAAGGCCATGACCAGGATGATCGCGCCATAGATGGCCATCCAGCGGACGCTCTTGCCCAGGATTCCGCGAACCGACCGCTGATAGTTGCGGCTGGCGTGATCGAAGCTGCGGTTGAACCAGCCGAAGAAGCCCTTGTCAGAGACCGTGTGGCCCTTGGCGACAGGCTTGAGCAGGGTGGCGCAAAGGGCCGGGGTCAGCACCAGGGCGACGACCACCGACAGCAGCATGGCCGAGACGATGGTGATCGAGAACTGGCGATAGATCACGCCCTGCGAGCCGCCGAAGAAGGCCATGGGCACGAACACGGCCGACAGCACCAGCGCGATGCCGATCAGGGCCCCGCTGATTTCCTTCATAGACTTGCGGGTGGCCTCGACGGGCGAGAGGCCTTCTTCGCTCATCACCCGTTCGACGTTCTCGACCACGACGATGGCGTCATCGACCAGCAGGCCAATGGCCAACACGATGCCGAACATGGTCAGGGTGTTGATCGAGTAGCCGAAGAGCGCCAGCACGCCGAAGGTGCCCAGAAGGACGACCGGGACGGCGATGGTCGGGATCAGGGTCGCGCGCCAGTTCTGCAGGAACAGGAACATGACGATGAAGACCAGGATCACCGCTTCGATCAGGGTCTTGACCACCTCATGGATCGACTGCTCGACGAAGGGCGTGGAGTCGTAGGGAACCACGTATTCGAAGCCGGCCGGGAAGCTCTTGGAGAGCTCGGTCATGCGGGCCTTGACCGCTTCGGCGGTGTTCAGGGCGTTGCCGCCGGGAGCCAGCTTGATGGCCAGGCCCGCGGCCGGGTGGCCGTTGAAGTGGCCGTTGTAGGAATAGCTTTCGGCGCCGAGCTCGACGCGGGCCACGTCGCTCAGATGGACGATGGCGCCGCCGGTGGTGTTCCTGACGATGATGGCGCGGAACTGCTCGGGGGTCTGCAGGCGCGACTGCGCCGAGATGGTGGCGTTCAGGGCCATGCCCGGCGCGGCGGGGGTGCCGCCCAACTGGCCGGCCGAGACCTGGGCGTTCTGGGCCCGGATGGCCGCCGTGACGTCGGTCGGGGTCAGCGAGAAGCTGGCCAGCTTGTCGGGGTCCAGCCAGATGCGCATGGCGTATTGCGCGCCGAACAGCTGGACGTCGCCCACGCCTTCGACGCGGCTCAGCGGGTCTTGCAGGTTGGCCGCGACATAGTCGGCCAGATCGACATTGGTCGTGCCCGGGGCCTTGGAATAAAGGCCCACGATCATCAGGAAGTTGCGGGTCGACTTGACCACACTGAGGCCCTGTTGCTGCACCTCTTGCGGCAGCAGCGCGGTGGCCGTCTGCAGCTTGTTCTGGACCTGCACTTGGGCGATATCGACATTGGTGCCAGCCTTGAAGGTCAGGGTCACCGTGGCCGAGCCGGAGCTGTCGCTGCTCGACGACATGTATTCGAGGCCATCCAGGCCCTTCATCTTCTGTTCGATGACCTGGGTGACGCTGTCCTCGACGGTCTTGGCCGAGGCGCCGGGATAGTTGGCGCTGACCGCGATCTGAGGCAGGGCGATGCTGGGATACTGGGCGATCGGCAGGGTGCGGATGGCGAGAATGCCGGCCAGCATGATGACGATGGCGATGACCCACGCGAAGATGGGCCTGTCGATAAAGAAGCGGGAAAGCATGGCGGACAGGCCTTAGCGTTGGGCGGTGATGACGGCGGCCTTTACGGGCGCACCGGGGCGGACCTTTTGCAGGCCCTCGACAATGACCTGATCGCCAGGCTTGAGGCCGCTGGTCACCAGCCACTTGTCGCCAATGGTCTGACTGGCGACGACCACGCGGGGCTCGGCCAGACTCTTGGCGCCGACGACCATCACGGTCGCATTGCCCTTGGGGTCGCGGCTGACGGCGGGTTGGGGGATCAGCATGCCGTTCTGGGCCGTGCCGGTGCTGAGCACCGCGCGGACATACATGCCCGGCAGCAGCACGCCATTGGGGTTGGCGAAGGTGGCGCGCAAACCGATCGAGCCGGTGGTCGGATCGACGGTGACGTCCGAGAATTCCAGGCGGCCGGCCGTGGGGTAGGTCGAGCCGTCCTCCAGCTTCAGAGTCACCTGGGCCGATCCCGAGCGACCCAACTGGCCGTTGGCCATGTCGCGTTGCAGCTTCAGAAGTTCGGCCGAGGACTGGGTCAGGTCGACATAGACCCTGGACATGTCCTGAACGGTGGCCAGGGCCGCAGTCTGGCTGGCGGTGACCAGAGCGCCGGGGGTCACCGAACTCTTGCCGATCCGACCCGAGATCGGGGCCGTTACGCGGGTGTAGCCAAGATTGATGCGGGCGGCATCGACGGAGGCTTTCTGGGCGGCGACATTGGCGGCGGCCTGCTGGCTGGCGGCCTGGGCGTCGTCATTGTCCTGGCGGCTGACGGCGCCGGTGGCGACCAGGGTCCCGAAGCGGTCGGCCTTCAGCTTGGCGGCGGTGTAGGCGGCCTGCGCGTGGGCCAGGCCCGCGGCAGCGCTGTTATAGGCGGCCTGATAGGTGGCGGCATCGATCTGGTACAGCGCCTGGCCGGCGCGGACATAGCCGCCCTCCTGGAAGAGGCGTGTCTTGACGATGCCCCCGACCTGCGGCCGCACTTCCGAAACCAGATAGGCTGAGGTTCGGCCCGCCAGTTCAGTGGTCAGATTCACCGGCTCGGTCCTGGCGACGATAACGCCGACATTGGACGGACCGCCCATGCCTTGCGCGCCGCCGGCGCCCTTTTGCCCGCAGGCGGCCAGGGTCAACGAAATAGCGGCGAGCGCGACGGCGGTCGCCGTCGAACGTTGGAATTGCATGTGAAACCCCGGAGGCGTCGGGTCCGCCGAGCTCTTGCCCTTGACGAAGCCGGTTTGATGAACAACATGAGAATGAACGTTCATTCTCATTCAAGGGTGGACATAAGTGCGAGGCTGTCGCAAGTCAACACCGACGGCCCGCTTTTTGGCTGACCTAACGGAAATGTAATGCGCAACGAGATTTGCAATGGGCGTTGAGGCGCAATCGGGCCGACCGACGGTGGAACTCCGGCGGCAGCAAATTCTCGACGCCGCTTGCGATCAGGTGCGGCTGTCCGGATTCCATGGCGCCAGCATGGCCGATATCGCCAAGGCCGCCGGCCTAAGCGTCGGCCAGATCTATCGATACTTCGAGAACAAGGAGGCGATCATCGCGGCCATCGTCGCCCAGGACCTAGCGGAGATGCGCGAGAAGTTCGCCGAACTGGAACTCCGGCCCGAACCGGTGCTGGACGCCATACTCGATCACCTGCCCGACGCGCTGGACAAGTGTTACGACCAGAGCCGGGCGGCTCTGGTGCTTGAGGTGCTGGCCGAGGCGGCGCGCAATCCCAAGGTCGCCGCCATCGTTCGCGCCGCAGACGCCCAGGAGCGACTCCTGGGCCTCAGGATGCTTGAGCGCACCCGCAAGCCGCATTGGAGCGACGCCGACTTCAAGGCTCGCGCAGAGATGATCGGCGTGCTGTTCGATGGCCTCGTAATGAGGGCGGTGAATAACCCCGATACCGACCGCGCCGCCCTCGCCATCGTGTTCCAGAGGGCGCTGAGAAGCATTCTGGACTGACCGCCCCGCCAAGGGGTCGACCTGACCGCAAGATTTTCCAACGAGCCTTGCCTCGCCGGGCCTTTGACCGGGCGATCACCCGCGCCTGACGCACAGTGTCGCGATCGTCGGTGGCCCTGGCTGGCCCCCTCTAGCCCTTGTGTCGGAGGTAGGGCCGAGCCGCGACGGGTTGATAAGGTTACCGCCTGCCGCGACCCTATGCCGCAGCGCCTATTCTTTATCCCGTAAATAGTCGTGTAAGTACTTTAGTGATTTGAGAGCCTATTTAAGGTTGTATTTCCGGCAAATTTGACGAATTCGCCGTCGAAAACCCATATCGCACGCGTTAACCATCCAGATTTACTCGGAATAAATTGCATGGGGCGAAATTGCAGACAGGCAAAAGCCTCCCGGCAGTCAAAATGACGTCGGGCATCCTCGAATAGGACCTCATTTCGCAATGGCGCTGAACAGCATCAACACGAACAGCGGCGCGCTTATCGCGCTGCAAAACCTGAACTCCACC